>CAZQSX010000016.1:8020-11811 GCA_964596415.1 uncultured Gammaproteobacteria bacterium | reverse complement strand
TGGAAAGATGAAAAAGGGTACCAGCCTATGGAGCAGTATACTAGAATGTATTACAACGGAGATATGGAGCTTTTTAAAAGTTATGACTTTGATTGGGTGTTTATTCCAAAAGGGAAAAATTTAGACACTCTCATAAAGAATGGAAAAGCAGGAAATTATGAAGTGGCGTATGAGGATGATACCACGGTGTATTATGTGAAGGAAAAGTAATTTAAAATTTAGATTTTAAAATTTGAAATGAAAAAAATAATAGTGATTTATGAATAAACCAAAACTTGTTGCCATCATTATCTCAATAACAGCTGTATTGTGGGCGAATGCTGGGTACTTATATGGGATTTTAAGCCCTATTTCCGGCATGTATTTTTTAGGAAGAAGAGTTATCAATTTGGCAGACACGTATACCTATATTGCGTTTATTGAACAGGCAAAACAGGGAAGATGGATGCTTGCTAATCAATTCACTACAGAACCTCAGGAGCCGTTTTTAGTTCGTCCGCTGTTTGTAATACTAGGCAGAATTGCTGATGTTTTTGCTATTTCCTCTAGAGACGCGTTTATATTTGGGATAATTGCTTTGTCATTTGCATTTTGTTTTGTGCTATATAAATTCTTGGGAAAGCTTTTTACAAATGATTGGAATAGAGTATTTGCGTTTGCAGTTGTTTTAACCTCTACCGGATTTGGGTTTTTTCTAAATAATCTATTTCCTCAGTCAATTGACCTCTGGATTCCTGAAGCAAATACCTTTTTATCACTCGGTGAAGCGCCTCATTTTATTTTTTCTCAAATTCTGATGCTTTTGTCATTCCTTTTCTTTATCAAGGGAATTGAGGAAAAATACGTAAAGAATTTTCTTATCTCTGCAGGTGCACTATTTCTACTCGTCTTTGAGCATCCATTTAACATTTTTGTGACGTTTACGGTTTTGGGGATAATAACAATTGTTTTTGAACGGAGGAGGATGGTTTCCCAGAAAATGGTTTCCTGGATAATATTGGTATTTTTGATACAAATTGGTGGGGTGTTATATCATCTTCAAGGAACTGTTACTAATCAGGTGCTTGGGCAGTGGTATCAGGCAAATAGTCTTCCATCACCATCCCCTTTGAATTTTCTCATAGGATACGGACTCTTGATTCCGTTTGCCATACTTGGAGTGGAAAAGTTTTTATCTCGTCAAACCATGTATCGGCTTCTTATTGTGATTTGGGTTTTGGTTACGTTTGTGTTGCTCTATAGTCCATTATCTTTTCAAAGACGGGTTTCAGAAGGGCTTCATATTCCGCTTTCTATTCTTGCTTCAGTTGGGATTTTAACTATGGGAAATTTTATTGGCAAGTTTGTAGTAGAGCAAGCGCGTAAAAAAGTGATTGTTGGATTTTCAGTTATTATGCTTGTTGTTATGTCAGTTGGATCTTTGTGGGCGTCATTTCAAGACATTTTAGTAATAAGAAGTGACACAATAAATCAGTATGTTTACCATATAAGAAATGGGGAAAAGCAGGCGATGGATATTTTATCTAAAAATACCACCTTTGATGATGTTATTTTTGCAAATGCCACGTATGGGAATTTAATTCCTGGTATAACAGGGAGAAAAACATATGTAGGGCATGGGGTTCAGACGCATGATTTGGCGGGAAAAATAAATGAAGCAAATAGTTTCCTACTCGAATCAAATGATAAGAAGGGATATGCATTTTTGAAAAAGCATGGTATTACTTTTATCTTTTTAGGTCCAAATGATCCAATGCTTACATATGGATTTAGACCAGACCAGAAGCCGTATTTAGAGCTTTCTTATAATAATAACGGCATTCTTATATATCACGTTATTGATCCTTCCCAGAATGTTCAAAAGAGCCCGCTTGAGACAGGTGAAATAGGAGTTCCAGAGGGTAATGAGCCAACGCCCGCTAGCGGATCAGGTGTTGGAGTAGGCGCAGGGGGAGATGCACAAGACGTAAACATCTTTATTCCAGCGCCAACACAAGAGCCAGAGGTGGTCCAACCCACAGAGCCCGCAGCTGAACCCCCAACACCAGCAGAGTAATAATCCAAAAAATACTAAGAAATTTCTTTTTTCTTTTCCAATGATTCACTTCTAGCCTTGGCAAGGTTACACCTTGCCAAGGCTAGGGAATACGTGTCGAGCCTTAGTTTCTTTTTTGGGAAAGACGAGTAAAAGTAGGAAAAATGAAAAAAACAAGAAACAAATTTGTACACGTTATGTTAAATTAATCAATACTTTGAGCTATTAATGAATAGATTGATAAACTTATATTAATTTCACCTTTTGGCAAGGATACTCCTTGCCAAGGTTAATTTTGGAAAATTTTAACTTGCAAGGATTCAAAAAAGGGAGAATAATAAATGTATGCCTTCAAGAAATATTATTAAACAATACGCTAAAAATGGTTATTATCACATCTACAATAGAGGAGTTGAAAGACGTCAAATATTTGGGGATAAAAAAGATTGTATTATGTTTCAGCGTTTTTTAAAGCAGTACTTATCTCCTAAAGACCGACTTGAAATGTTTCTGACTCCAAAAGATAGAATTGATAGGATTGCAAAAGTAAACATGTCAGGCCAAATTGAGATTTTAGCGTTTGCGCTTATGCCAAATCACTTCCATTTATTACTAAGACAAACAGAAGAATACTCAATAGCTACATTTATGCAACGGCTTTTTACTTCTTACGTGCTTTATTTTAATAAGAAATATAAAAGAATCGGTCCGTTATTTCAAGATACATATAAGGCTGTTTTAGTTCAGGATGATAACTATTTACTTCATCTTTCATCCTATATTCATCTGAACTCTAAAAATCTTTCTTGCAGGAATGAGATTGATTATTCTGAGTTTTGTAGTTACCCATATTACTTGGGAGAAAAAGAGGGAATGTGGATTCATCCAGAATTTGTATTAGACTATTTTTCAGGAAGTGTTGATCGGAAGCGAACCGCATATAAAAATTTTGTTGAGAAAATTGAAACTACCGGGAGTTTGATAATTAGCCCTAAAACTCGATCAGAGATTTTGCTTGATTTATAAATCCAATGGCAAGGTGTAACCTTGCCAAGATGTTACGGTTTGAATTTTCAGATTTTAACTTAGCAACTTAGATAGGTATTAAATTTTAGTGTAGTAAACTGATCTTCCTTTTCCTGCTGAGAAAATAAGCCCTAAGTTGTGGAGTTTTGCTAAATCCCGTGATGCAGTGATCTGAGAAATCCCAAATCTTTTCTGAATAGTTTTATTTGAAATCTTTGCCGTTGGCTTATCAAATAACATCATTATCTCTTTTTGGCGTTCAGTAAGCCTAAAATAGATGGCGGGAATATCAGATTTTATTTCTTTGTTTTTTATTCTTCTTAGAGTTTTTTCGGCTGATATTGAAATTGCTTCTGCAAAGTAGTCTAGGAATGTAGATAAATTTCCGTCTTTAAATGCGTTTTTTAAGAGTTTTATGAAATGATCTTGATCGTTTGCTACATATTCTTCTAAATCAAGCATGCCGCGGAATTCAAAGCCTTGCTTATATAAAAAGATAAGACTTGTTGGAAGTACATATTTAATAGTGTTTTGACCTGCTGAAACAGCCCCCAGCATGAGGAAAAGGACTATCCCAGACTGAACAACGGGATGCTCTGGTTTTACCTGGGTAAATTCGAGAAGCATTTTTAATTCTTCATCGTTTGCATCAACTTTTTCGTTAAAAAAACTAAATACTTTTTTAATATCACTTGGTGTGATTTTTTGTGAAGTTAACCTGTAATTATGA
>CAZQSX010000016.1:0-8010 GCA_964596415.1 uncultured Gammaproteobacteria bacterium | reverse complement strand
ATATATCCATAAGTTTGCGTTAATATAATCAGTTCCTTTTTTTGTTTTTTCTACTTCTACACGTTTTAGTTTTTTACTTGTAGTTCTTGATATATGTGTAGCACGATCTAAATTTGCATCCCAACGCATCTGTAGCTCTGTGGACGGCTCTACGAGTTGTAAAAGAATGTCATTTCTGAGCCGCTCAATTTTCTCAATTTCATATTTTAATTGCGGACTAATTGTGTATGAAAATTTAATCATAAAATTTAAATCACTCACTATTATTATCATAATCTTATCATCATGTCAATATGAATAAGAAATTCTGAGTTCATTAAAAATTTGAGGCTGAAAAGTATCATGAAAACAAAATATTGATATGTTTATGATAAGATAAAAAAATATGGAAATTTGCCCTTTTTACCCCTTGACAACATTAAAAAAAAAGAGATAAGATTATGAATGGATAGGGTGAGTTAAATTTCAATATCTTCATCACTAATTACTAAATAGAAGAATTGATTACTTACCAAATCTATATTAAAAGAAGGAGGTGATAATGATGCTAAACGGACTAGGTACAACAGAGATAGTTGTAATAGCTTTTGTTTTGATGGTTCTTTTTGGAGGACGAAAACTTCCAGAACTCGCAAGAGGAATGGGTGATTCTGTAAAAGAATTCAGAAAAGCCATTAAAGAATAAGCATTATAAGCTTTATGATAACTGCCCAAAGTTCTTGCCCACAAACACGAAAAGTCGCAAAAACAATACTGGCAGTATCAGTAATCGCAGCTGCAGCCCTAGTGTTTGCTAAAAGCACTTGGGCTGCGGTTGGTAATAATCAGATATGTAACCCCGCAAGTACGTGTACCATTGGAGAATTTGTTTATGATGATGAGTACAACCCCTTAAATTCTGCCGTTTGCACCATTACCGCCCGATATCCTGATGGAACAGTATATTTAAACGCACAAAGTCTTACCTATGCGGCGCAAGATGATGGTTGGTATTCATATTCATTTACAGCACCTGCAACAACCGGACTATATAGAGCAACTATTTCTTGTACGGTAAATGCTGAAGTAATGAGAATTGATAAATCATTTGAGGTAAAATCTGACGCGTCTTCTGCACCTACCGCAAATGAAGTAGCTGAGGCAACTTGGGGATATTCAGATAGAACGCTTACCTCATTTGGAACCTTAGTTTCTGATATTTGGGATGCAGCAACAAGAACGTTAACGGGAGCATCCCTTAATAGTGGTTCAATTGCAACAAAAGCAGATGTGAATGAAGTTGCAGATGATATTGCTAGCGTTTCAACGAGAATTGATACGATAAATTCAACCGTTTCATCTGTTACTGAGAGTGTTGAAAGTATTAATCAGTCAAATTCAACAGTAATAGAAGCATATTTAAATCAACCAATCATTCAGCATGTTCTTGAAAACGGTGGAGGTAGCGGTTCAAGCTTGCAATTAAAAATTGACAACTCAAAATCTTCAGCACTTTTAATTGCAACAAATGCTACATATATAAGCAGGAAAGCGGCATTAGTATATCAAAAGTGGAACACTTATGATTCAAAAGAACTTGCTAAAATGATTAGAAATATATCTGATGTAACTAGCGGAAAAAGCTCAATACATAGATCTATTACCTCTTCTGCAAATAGCATGTATAAAAGTTGGGAGATAGAACCAGCAAAAAAAATTCTTACAACTGCTCAGGTAATGAACATCACGCTTCAGGGGGTTTTATCAGATCTTGAGAAAAATAAAAAAACGAACTCATCAAAAAATAAAATTGCTGTCGTTTTTGCGCAGGCATCAAAAATTGAATCATATGTGGGTGATAAAAAAAATCCAAAGGAAGATACTGTATACGGATCTATTCAGGAGGTAGAAAATTTAGCAAAAACATACGATACGTTAGATGCTAAGCTGTATGCAGTATTAAAATCTTGGGGAAGTGAAAATGCAGTACTGCAAAAAAAAGAAAATCTTGAAAAGGACGTTATCGCAGTAAACAAACTTCCAAAAATTGGTTCAGTTTTGCAGCCCGCAAAAGTATCAGATGATCCAACTACATCATTAAAAAATGAAATTCTCAGTCTTGTTGGAGTTGTTAGGGCTAACAAAGAGTATTTAGCCCGTGATGTTGCGAGTGCATTTGCATCAACTTCTCTTGAGATAGGAAGTGTCGTGTTTAAATCAATTATTACAAATCCATCAAATGCTATTACCCAAACAGTACCGTTACGATATGAACTTCCTCAAGAGATTCAAAAAGAGCATATCTTATCAATTGACGAGGGGTTAGAAGTGAGCTTTGATGCAGCAAAAAACGTATATGTAGTAACGGGATCGTTTGATTTAAAACCAAATGAAAGTAAAACTTTAAGCGTAGAAGCTGACGATAAAGTATTTGAAATTTCTAAATCTGAAATTGAAAGTCTTAGAAATCAAGCAAAAGAATTAGCAGAACCACTTAAGGGGACATCTTTTTTTGCGCAGGGAGTAACTTTAGTAAGTGATATTAATGCTTCCTTAGATAGGGCATTATCTTTTTCAGAGAGCGCAACTCCTGAAGAGAAGATTAAAAACTTCAGGGAAGCTGAGATTGAAATTAAATCAGCAAATGAAAAAATTGAAAAATTAAAAGAGCTGGTAACAGAAGCTGGATCAGTTGGTACGTTTTTTGGGTTTGTAGGTGGCGCCCAAACACTTGCGGTATGGGGAATGATTATTATTTTAGTTGCAGGATTTGTATTTATGACACTTTATATGCGAACACTCAGAAGCTACGATTTGAAAATGAGAAGTAGTGATACAAAAGGTGCAAGAATCGCTAACGTTTTTGATAAAAGAAAGAAAAAAGGCAAAAAAGAAGAAGCAGAAGAAGTACCAGAAAAACAGCATAAACGGTTTCGACCATCATTTAAGGTAGGAGTTTTAGTTATGGGAAGTTTAGCGATTTTAACCGGAGTTGGTGCTGGCTTTATGACAGAGCAGTATGCAAATAAATTAGAATCAAAAAAAGTTACCAAAACGCTTGGTGTGCAAAAAGCTGCAGAGACGTATGAATCACTACAAAAATCAAAAAAGGTTACTTTATTTGTTCCTGATGGGGTAACGATTTCAATTCATGAGGCACCTTCAATTACATCAAAGGAAACGTTTAACATATCTGAAACAACGCCTGCTGAGGTTACCGCAGAGCATGAAGGTTTTTCAAAAGTATATATTTCAGATAAAAAAACTACGATTTCCGGTTGGGTTGATTCAGACTTTATAGAGGAGAAGGAAAGTGAACCTACTTATGAAAAAGAATCAAAATCTGTTATGGTAAGTGATGAAGTTGAAGCTTATTTAAAGATCAGATCAGAACCTGCTACCGGAGAAATCATTGGAAAAGCATATAGTGGGGACTTTTTTCCATTTGTTTCAGAAAAAGATGGGTGGGTTGAAGTTGAACTCTCAGGAGGCGACACTGGATATATTTCCTCAGAGTACGTACTCGTACAAGATTAATTTAGACTGAAAAATAATTGTATAAAAGGTGAACCCCCAGTGAAATAAGAAAACCCAAGAGGATATATTCTTTTTTTATTCTTCCAAAAAATAGCATAATAAGAAACGAAAATTCATGGACCAGAGTAGTGGTGCCCAGTCTTAAGAAAAACGTCTCCAGTGACCCCACAGCGGCAATGTTAGAAAGATATAGAACACTTTCAGTGAATGAAAATAGAAAACCTGCAGCAAGCGCTGACTTATAAGCTGTTGAAGCGTTTTTAACCCGAAGCAGAGGGTATACAAGAAGTATTATGCTCAATTCTTCTATTGCTTCAGGAAAAGGAAGCAATTGTTCAATTGGCCATAAAAAAAGCGGAGCAAAGGAGGCAAAAACCGGAATGATAAATTCCACCATGAATTTATTGTATCGCAGGGGCAGTTTTAAAGATATACCCATTTGCAAAGAGAGTTATTTCATAGAGGGCGATTAAAGGTAGCGTGAGAAACACGAGCGAAAGCATATCTGTTGGGGGTAGTAATGTGGCAAAAACAAGCGAAATAGCATAGGCAAATATTCTTTTTTTTGCAAAAAATTCATATTTCACAACGCCAAGTTTAATAAGAAGCGTTATAAATATTGGGAATTGGAATGCGACGCCCATCAGAAGTGATGTAGTTAAGATCTGGCTGATTAGAAGGGTTATATCTAAAAAGTTGCCTATTTCTAGATTCACGGTTTTTTCATAGAAGATGACCACGACGTAGCGCATAATTAATGTTCCGAACAAAAATCCACAAACAAACAGAATTACGCTGAGGGGAATGAGAAATGAAATTGTTTTAAATTCTTTTTTAGAAAGCGCGGGTTTTAGAAATGATAAAATTTGAAAAACAAGTAGTGGGAATACAACAAGACCTCCAAGAAGAAGCCCAGTATTTACAGCAAGACTCAGAAATTGGAATGGAGAAGTAAATACTATATTAACACCTTCAAGTGCAAAAATAGAGAGGATAAGCGTTATGACTTTTTCGTAATAAATGAAGCCTATTGCTGAAAATACAAGGAAAAAAATAAGAAGAAAAAGAATCCGCTTTCGAATCTCTAAAATGTAAGGAAGATATTTATCTACTGCCTGATCAACCTCACTCTTAGGATTTTTTCTCGCTGCCATTGTCCTCCCTTATTCCTTTTTTAAATTCTCTGACAGCGTCCCCCATTCCCTTAAAAAGTTCTGGAATTTTTTTACCACCAAAAAATAATATGATTAAGAAGGCTACTATTGATATTTCAACTATTCCAATACCGTTAAACATAATTCTCTCCTTTCTTTAAAATTTTATTCCTTTGTCTTTTCTCGTAAAGGCTTTGCATCATCCTCAACAGCTCTTTGAAATTCTTTTTTCACCCGTTTTAATTCTTTTCCTGATTCTCCAAGTCCACGCGCCAACTCAGTCAGTTTTTTTCCGCCAAAAAGAACCATAATTACAAGTCCAATGATGATCCATTCAGTTGTTCCAAGATTTCCAAAAAACGGCATATGCTATTATGTAATCACATAGAATAGGTAAAATCAATCCCCATTTCATAGTGATTATTGAGCTATTTTTATACATTAATTAACCTTTTAATATAATTCTATATAGATGATTGTTTTTGGGAAAAAAGGAGAATTGATGAAAAATTTACAGCATATTATAATAGGTTTATGAAACAAATCATTCTTCAATCTACATACAGACAGGCAAATGAGTTTATCAAAAAAAGAAAATATGCAGAGGCAATTCTTTTATATAAAAAGGTTTTAGACATTGACCCAAACCACATAAAAGCACTGAGTAATTTAGGCGTTTGTTATAAAAACCTACAACGGTATGATGAGGCGGTGAGAATTTTTAGTAGAGTTATTACGAAAAAACCGCAGCTTGCTCAGGCATACAATAATCTTGGAAATGTATATACTGCGCTTGGTAAGATTTCAGATGCAGTAAAACAGTATGAAAAAGCTATAGCATTAAATCCTCAGTATCTTGAAGCATATAGAAATTTAGGTTCGGTACTTTTTTTTACCGGACGTGAAGAAGAGGCAATTGCACTTCATTTAAAGGTGGAAAAGCTCATAAAGGATAAAGGGTAAAGAGGCTTCGCCTTCTTTTGCTTTGGCAAGGTTTGGCAAGGTTACACCTTGCCAAGAGTATGTAGGTTAACAGCTGTAAGATAGTATTAGGTGAGTAATTGTTTACTTCAAAGAAGCAAGAGTTGCGCGTGACTTTGCGTCCTTGAGGGTTTTTCCAGTTGAGTTAGCGGTTAAGTGTCCAGAGATTACCTCATCCCAGACGGCATCTGCAATTTCAGAAGCAGAAGCTCCTCCAGCTTGAGTTTCTATATAGGTATCAGTTCCTAGATCTTGTGTGTTTCCCGTAGTATTCTTATTAAAGGTGTGGCCTGATCTGACATGTGTTCTTAATACATCGCTGCCTACTGAAATGCCATAGCCTGAGTGTTGGTAGATCAGATTATTTTCAAAAATATTATCAGTAATTCCAGTGCCAGATAGAGCAACACCGTTTACATTATCAAAAATAATACATTTTGAGACGAGTGCCTCTGTTGTTGTATTGCCAACATGAACTCCGTTTCCGGTTCCAGATCCTCCGCAGTGTTCAATTACGCACGAGTTAATATTTGTTCTGGAAGAAGAAGTAATTGAGATGCCATGACCACGAACATTTGCGATCCAGTTATCTTGGATAAATGCGTTATTTGCAGATATTGTTATTGCATTTTGAGATCCTGTTCCAGCCGTTGAAACATAAAAACCTGAAAGCTCTACGTTTGCTGCGGCAATTGTTATAGTTGGAGACGTATCAACTGTTGGAATCAGTTGAAACGTGTGTCCTGGACCCATAACCTGAAGGTTTGCCTTGGTGATATTTAATGTTTCTGTAACGGTGGTTGTTCCAGATGAATTGGTTGCCATGCAGAAAATGGTATCACCAGCACCAGCTGAAGCAAGTGATTGTGCTTGCGCAAATGTTAAAACCGCATTGCCCGGAGTAGTACCGTCATTACTGTCACTTCCAGACGTTGGGTTCCAATAGTAATAATTACCAACAGATCGTTGTTTACCGCCTTTAAGCGCTGCAAGAAGGTAGAGGATGTGATCATCAGATGGGGCTTCAATAACGGTAGCAGAGGATGATTGGGAAATAGTGACCTGGGTGTAGGCGGTAGGATAGACGGGATTGTTTTCATAGTCATTGGTGGCAACCAAATTTCCACCCGTTACAGTACAGTTGACCGTGTCTGGGCCAGGACGGGCAGCAAATGCAATTCTCCAGTTGTTTACTAGCTCCAACGTAATACCAACCGTAACGCCTCCACCCAGGCTTTGTTTGCCTGAAGCGTTTGCAATAGTACCTTCTTCTAGATTTTGAGCTAAATGTTCAAAAAGCCTGATATCATCATGCAGATCCTGAATAGAAATCGTCGTTTGAGGCGATTCAATTGTTATAATTTTTGTAGCTTTATCAAATACGAGTGCCATATTTTATTAGGGTAAAGGGGGAAGGGTAAAGATAAACATTCAACCTAATCTTGCCCCTTTTAGTTACTTTCTATAAGCTCAATCATTTCCAGATCACGTTTTATCAGTTGCTTTTCCTGCTGAATTGCTTCATCAAATGTTGAAATGTTATCATTCATTTTTTTTATAACCTCTTTCAATTTCTTCACATCATCATGCGTTGGATCAATTTGAGAAATCATATACTTGTTTTGATCCATTGCCTGGAGTTCTTTTTCAATTGCATCTTCAAATATTTTTATATTATTTTCTCGCTTTTTAGTGTCAGCCATGAGAGAATCATGGTCATATTGAAGTGCTTCTTCCAATGTAGGTTTTTGAATTGTGCCTGCCATATCCTGAAAATTAATCTAATTATTCTAATTACTAATTTCTAAAAAAGTACCAATTGAGTCATTGAGCTTTGGGATTTATTTAGGTCGATTAGACCAATTAGGTAAATTAGAAATTTACTTGAGCTTTAGCCCGAAGGGCGCAAGATCGAGTAAGTACTCTTACTTGAGCTTATCCCAAAAACTTTTTTTACCGCTTTTTTTCTTTTTATCCTCAATTTGCTCCTTTATATCACTATGTAAAAACTTTTTTTGAGAGTCTTCGTTGTCAGGAACCGTTGCTTCAAGGATAGTATCTTGTGGGAGTACTGTTTTTGGTTCATTTCTTGGAACTTCTATTTCAGCTTCTTCCTTTTTCTCTTCACTCTCTTCTTCGGTCATTTTCTCAATGTCTTTATGGGAGATTTCTGTTTTTTCTTCTGGATTTTCCTCTTTTTCATTTTCTGTTATAGTTTTTGTTTTCTTATTCCCAGCTGCTTTTAATTTTTCTGCAGCCTCTTTTGCAAGTTTTTCATTGTATTCTAGTATTGCCTGGTGTAAAGCGTCTAAATTTTCATTTCTTAACCTTACAATGCCATTCGTATCACGGGCAATAT
>CAZQSX010000015.1:12504-23374 GCA_964596415.1 uncultured Gammaproteobacteria bacterium | reverse complement strand
GAATACATAAGAACAAGTGATAAATTTGGAGATTGGAAATTTAAAAATCCAACACCTCAACCTTTTGTATTCCAACATAATGACATAAAGCTCTCTATAAAATTAACCCCATTTGGACATGTGGGTGTTTTCCCAGAACAGTCAGAGCAGTGGGATTTCATTCAAACACATTCTCACCCTCAAGATAAAATTCTCAGTCTTTTTTCATATACTGGTGCTGCATCGCTTGCTGCTTCTAAAAATGGAGCAGAAGTAGTACATGTTGATGCCTCAAAACCTGCAATAACCTGGGCAGTTGAAAATCAAAAACTATCTCATCTTGAATCATCAAAAATCAGATGGATTGTGGATGATGCGCTTTCATTTGTAAAACGGGAACAAAGAAGAGGAAATTATTACGATGGAATTATCATGGACCCCCCCAAATTTGGTAGAGGTCCTAAAGGAGAAGTGTGGCAATTTGAAAAAAACTTCCCGGAACTACTTGAAGCATCCATGAAAATACTCTCAAAAACACCAAGATTTTTCAACATAACTGCATATGCTGTTCCAATCTCCCCAATAACACTTGCAAACATGCTCCATGATACGTTTCAAAATAAAGGTGAGATTAGATATGGAGAACTCGGAATTGAAGAGTCTTTCTCAAAAAGAGTGCTCCCAACCGCATTTTATGCGCAGTGGAATGCTTAAAGCTATTCTTCCTTCTGAGGTTTTTCTGGTCTAAGAGTTGGAAACATTACCACTTCTTTAATAGCCCAAGTGTTTGTATAAAACATAACAAGCCTGTCAATTCCTATACCTATTCCACCAAGTGGTGGCATTCCATATTCCATAGCAGTTAGAAAATCCTCATCTACTTGCTGTGCCTCTGCTTTATCTTTTCTTGCTGCATTTACATCACTTACAAATCGTTCCCGTTGAATGATCGGATCTGTTAATTCTGACCATCCGTCTGTTATCTCTTTTCCTCCTATATATCCCTCAAACCGCTCTACCATTCCTGGTTTACTTCTATGCGTTTTTGCTAATGGACTAATTTCCTCAGGATAATCAATAATCCATGTGGGATTTATAAGTTTTTTAGGAATCGTGTGGTCAAAAATAAGAAACATCAGTTGCCCTTTTGTTTCTCCCCCTACTATTTCCATGTCAGGCAAATTTTCTTTTGCGTATTTGAGTAAACTTTCTAAAGTTTCCTGCTCTACATCCAGCCCTAACTCCTCTTTCATGATTTGTGTCATGGAAATCCTGGGCCATTTTTCCCCTATGTCTATATCATTTTTATCTACTTTAATAATGGTTGTGCCATAGAGTTTTTTTGCTAAATGCTTAAATAACCCTTCTGCCATATCCATCATGCGGTTGTAATCTGCATATGCTTCATACCATTCAATCATGGTAAATTCGGGAAAATGAGTATGGTCAATTCCTTCATTTCTAAAATCTTTTGCTATTTCATAAACCCTTTCATATCCACCCACGATAAGACGCTTTAAGTAAAGCTCGTCAGCAATTCTCAAATACATATCCTGAGAAAATGCGTTAACATGAGTTTTAAAAGGTCGGGCATTTGCGCCACCATAAAGCGGTTGTAAAACTGGTGTTTCAACTTCCCAAAAAGAATGGGAGTCCAGATATTCACGGATTCCAGTTATTAGCTTGCTTCTCAGATTAAACCTGGCACGTACATCATCGTTTAATAAAAGATCGAGGTAGCGCTGCCTGAACCTAGTTTCTGTATCTTTCACCCCAAACCATTCAGAAGGAAGCGGATTTAATGCTTTTGTGAGTAGGGTATATGACGTAGGGGCAATTGATATTTCACCAGCAGTTGTTCTCATAACTTCCCCCTCAACGCCAATAAAATCTCCAATATCTAAAAGTTTAATATTTTTATATGCGTCTCCCAAAAGTTTTTTCTGAAAAAATATTTGTATTTTTCCTGATTCATCTTTTAAATTTGCAAAGGCAATATTTCCATGTTCTCTTAAGGAATAAAGTCGTCCTGCAGTTTTTACAGTTTTTCCCTCAGATTCTAAAGCATCTGTTACCATATGCGTTTTATCAAATGACGCAGCATACGGATCCCAGCCAAGCTCTTTTATCTTTTCCAGTTTCTCAAGCCTTGCTTTCTTCAGTTTGTTCAAATCATCCATATGTGTATTGTACATTATAACGCATCTGACTTGAACACTCTTAGCTCAACTGGAACTTCACCTGTTTTTGCCATGCGTCTTCTTGCTTGTTCCGCTTCAATCCTCATCTGAACAAGAAGTCTTATACGTGGCCCAAGCCCATCAAGTACTGTGTCAAAAGTTTTTCCATATGAAGTCTTAGGTCTAACTCTTCCTGGCTCACAAGGTTGAACCATCATTCTATGAGGAAGATATCCTGCATGTACTGAATAGCTAAGATAAAATTCTCCTGTTTCAGGTGAATTAAAATGATTTTGCCCAATAGCAAGTTCTTTACTGCTCATATTTTTTGGTACTAAAAAACCCCGGCTATGCGGGGTTTGGTTATATAGCTACACTAAACCAAGCCCCTACGGGGTTTTCTTGGTTTTCTTGGTTACTATCAGTAAGTTCATGATTCCTGAAATCATATCAATCATACTCAAATTTGTCAATTAATTCCGCAGCTTTTCTTTTTACATCACCATTTACTTTTATCCTTACAAGTCCTACCCCTGGTTGACCATAATAGACCTCAAAACCAATTGGAGCGTAGAGTAGGGCTGGTAAAACTGCAAGATCCTCTTCCCCGTCAACTTCAATAACCGTTCGAACTTTCTTGAAAGCATTTTCAATTGCCTCAACCAGTCCTACCGTTAACTTACCTGCTGGATTTTCCACATTTATTTTTGTGTACTCTGGTAAAAACTCATACTCAAACTTTTTATCTTTCCGCTCTACTTTGTTATCAATTATGCAGATTTTTGGAAAAATCCCTTTTTCTATAAATTTTCCCGTTGTCACGTCTCCTACGCTTACAAGCTTGTTTGAATCAAGATTTGATGGAATTTCAAAAAGAACTTCTCCCCATGCGTCCTGTAGTAAATGTCGCAGAGTAGAGGGAAGTAGTAAATTTTTACCCTCCTGGTCTATTTCTCCTGCTCGGATTCGAGTTGACGATACTTTTTCCCTGTCCTCTCCCTGCCACAAATTAACTTCGAGAACTTCAAGGGGTTTTAATCCCCTACTCTTTCTTGCACTATTTATTTTCATGACGTTTTCACGATGCTCTGAGATTGCAATTGCCTCAGCTTTAAAATTTGGGTCTAAAAGCGGCCCATAAAGATCGTCAATCAAGGTTACAACAACTCTCTCCCCTGCCCCAATGCTTTTGAGAAATGAGTCAAGGTTTTTCTTTCGATTAGCAAACGAGGTAATTCCTAGATTTGGTTTATTTTCTTGAATGTATTTGTCCGAAGTGAGTCCAATTATAAGTTTTTCACAGTGGTCGAATACTTGCTGAAGGAAATATTTATGCCCCGCGTGAAGTAAATCAAACGTCCCTCCACAAACAACAATATCATAAGTCTTCATGAATATATTTTGTATTATACAGAGGAAGATAGAGGCTTTTCAGAAGATCCGTTTCCATTTCCGTTTTGATCAAGTATTCCCCAAACATTTGATTCTGCATACATTGCTTTTTTGGGACCTACATACCAAAATCCGGTTTCCCCACATCGCCATACATGTCCTTTTTCTTCCCACTCATCAGGTTTATATGTCTTTCTCCACGCTTCCACTTGTTCTCTGGGAACATCATCAACAATCATCGCTCCATCATCAATTCTTAACATTCTCATTCCGTTTCTATGAAGAGCTCTTAACCACTTATCAACAGGGAGACCTCTGTTGTCTGTTTCTGTTACATGTTTTTTGAACGTATATTCAGGGTTGTCTTTACTGAATTGAGCAAACTGACTTGGTCTGAATGAACCCATTACATTCTCTATTCCTAGTCTGTTACACATTTGCCTCGTCGCTTCAATTATTTCCTGTGTTAGTCCAGAGCCCTGAATGTCTTTTCTAACATTGATTGACATCATTCCTACTGAATTACCATTTGGGTCATACGTAGCTTCATATGTTGGAGGATCTCCTGCAAGTTCGTCCCATGTTCGCAAATTGTGCTCATTTCCATCCCATGTAAATCTATTTAAGGAAAGGCTGGCAACAGGCCGTCCATCAGCCCCCCACAATGCAATTTGGCCTTCTGGGAATACTTCCGCACGCTTTGCAAGAGTTTCAGGTGAAGCAGCAAGCCAAGGAGCCCAATTTGGCTGCTCTAAATCCTCAAAAATCATTCCAGCCTCTTCTGGCTTATATGGTCTAACTTCATACCTTGGTTTTCCAAGTGTTTCTGCTGAGCTCGGCTCCATAATATGTGATAATTGTTCTACTCTTCCTCCCATATATTTGACTATAAATTTATAGTGATGTCAAGGATAGTATATTCTGATACAACAGTCAATTTTTAATAAAATATTTACTTTTTTATGATATTATGTTAAAATCTTAACATATGATCACGGTTCCTGAAGCTACAGAGAAAATTGTTAAACGTTCCAGATACCTATCTGAAGCGCTTTCTAAAGAAATAATTAACCATTCTTCTTTGGCCCGCTACATGAAGCCTGAAATTGAAGAGATAACCTTTAAAAGGGTAAGCTTAGCATCAATTATAATGGCGCTTAATAGGCTTGAAAAAGAATTTAAACCACCTAAAAAAAATAAAAAGTCAGTTTTGCTTCAAGACATTTCAGTCAAATCTAACATTTGCGAATATGTTATCAAGAACTCAAATTCTCTTTCAGAAATACGGGAAAAATTAACAAAATCAAATGAATTTGATGAAAAATTTATGACAATTAGTATTGGGAAACATTACACTTCAATCATATCTTCTGAACATTTATCCTTAGAAATAAAAAAAAATATAGCAAATGAAGAGGTACTTTATTTTAGAAATGGACTTGCTGCTATTACTGTTAAGTTATCACTTGAAACACTTGAGGCTCCTGGTGTTTTTTATAATATCCTAAAATCTTTTGCTTGGGAAAATATAAATATAATAGATATATTCTCTACATATTTAGATTTTACAATAGTAATTGAGGAAAAAGATTTAGAAAATGCTTTTTCGGTTGTAAAATCAATCTTTACTAGCGAGGATAGAATTTATTGATTTGAGTTTTCCCACAACATAACTACCCCATAATCTCTGCTAGGTGGATCGGGCTCAAAGGCGTTTGTAATTTTAGCAACTCTTAAGCCTCTTCTTTCATAGAATCTAATTTCAGGATCAATAGTTTCTCCCTTTTCTGTTCTTTTTTGAAGATACTCTTCTACCGAAAGATCTCCATGTTTTCTACAATACTCATCATATCCGGGAATTCGAGCACCCAGAAACAAATATTTTTTCCCAAGTTTTTGGGATAATTTTTTTTGCTCCTCAACTAATTTACTTCCCAAACCTAATCCCTGAGCATCAGCAGCAACTGCAACAGATACCACATATATTGCATTTCCAGAAAGATTATGTGATTTCTTAATATAACCATTATCTGTCAGCTCATCCCAGCTCATAGTCACATTGGAATCATAATTGGTTACTTGTGACGTTGACATACCTTTAATTACCCCATCAACTTCTGCTACAAAAAATCCTTCTGGAAATATTTCAATCCTTGAAGAAAATTTATCGCTTGATGCAATCAGATCATCAGGCCATGCGCTTTTTTCAACACCCTCAAGCTCAGACAAAACTTTATTTTTTTTAGATTGATCTAAATTTTCAAGTGAATAGATTGAAATCTGACTATTCATAGTTCTTTCAGGCGTTTGAGTTGCCATAACTTAATTTACGGAGACTATGGTGTACGCGATTTTTCCAGCTGGTGCTTCAACTTCAATTTTCTCTCCAACATTTTTTCCAAGTAAAGCTTTTCCAAGGGGAGATTCATGAGAAATCTTTTTATTATGAGGGTCTGCTTCCCACTCACCAACCAATGCGAATTCTTCCTTTTTGTTCCCGACTGAAACAATAACTTTTGATCCAAGCTGTACAGACTTTCCAGATCCACCTTCTTTAATAATCTCAACATTTTTTAAAATCTCAGTTAGTTCTTCAATTCTTCCATCTATAAGAGATAGCTCCTCTCGTGCAGCTGTATATTCAGAATTCTCAGATAGGTCCCCCATAGCGCGCGCGGCAGAAACCCGCTCCAGAACCTCTGGACGTTTTACTTTGCTCAATTGCTCAAGCTCTTTCTTCAGCTCTTCTAAGCCTTCTTTTGTAACGTATATTTTTTTCTTATTATTTTCCATGATGCTCAAAAAAAATCCCTTCCTTTTAAATAATTGGGGGAGGGATGTATTTAAGAATAACTTCAAATGACACTATACTAGAAGAAAGTTTTTATGTCAATATCCTGGAGTATGAGCTTAATTTACAGGCAGCAGTGGGCTTGTGAATGGCTTCAATTTTAAGAACATTTTCTTTCTATGCAAAACTTTTAACCTATACATTTCAGAAACGATACTTCCTGTTTTTACAGGATGAAAAAAAGCCTTGTTTATCTGGACCGTTTCATTTGTCATCTTTCTCTGCATATATTTTTTTTGAACGTAAAAAAGTACTCTATTTGCAAAACGCATAAAATGTGAGGAACTTTTTCTTTCCGGTATATTTTTTTTACGTGAAAAAGCATGGGGAAGAAATTTAAGAACCCATGAATTTTCCTGTAGAAACCGCTCATCCATGTTATTTTTAGAAAACAGAACTTTCATTTGCGCAACCTCATGTGCTACATACAGATTTCTTAATTTGTTATCAATACTTACCGCATCTTCTGCTAAAAACATGTTGGGGCAAATTTTGTCACGCACCAAATACGCGCCAGCAGGTCGCTTTCGTCCTAAAAGTAGCAGGATTATATTGACAGAAAATCTTGTAATCCATAATGAATCTTTAGAGGTGATAAAAAATAAATCAATATCGTCAGATTTTTTTGCATTATACATAGAAAGTGAACCTGAGATACCAATTAACTGAATTGTTGGAATATGCGATAATATTTGAGAAATCCAAATTGCTCTTGCCAATTTCCTCCTATTTTCTGAGACACGCTCGAGTCTTTTTTTAATTATTTGACTACTGTTTCTCAGAACTATGAATCCTTTTTGTTGCTCAAAAAAAGTGGCATATGAAGAAAATGCAAACAGCAACTCTCTGTCTGAAATTTTTTTTGGGCTTATTAAGTATTTTGATAGTTCAGAAAATGTAAGTGGGTATGAGAAAATCTCATGATAACAAAGCGTTTTAATAATTGATTCAATTGTTTGTGGTTCCATTCTTTCTAAAATTGCTTATATTTCTAAACGTTAACGATATATTTTACCCTGAGCATATTTTTGCAAACTTTCTAAATCTAGTTATTAGTCACTTCGTATTTTGAAAGCACTTCATTTTCTCCAGCAGAAAGCGTTTCAATAGCGCTTGTGGGTGAGGTGTTATTATTTAAAATTGAATTCACCGCATTTCCCAGATACGTATTCATTGCCGCATTCATTGCATCATCATACGTATCAGATGAAAACGGCGTTGAAACAGCTGAATCAGCCTGTTTTACAAAAGGCGCAAGGAGTTCATCTTGGGTTATCAAGTCCTGCATATCCCGCCTTGGATAGAGTTCTCCAAAAAGACGGGTTTGAGATTCTAACTTATAAAGCTTTTCAAGCGTTGACTTCTTTCCTAAATATTTCAAAAACTCAAATGCAGCTTTTGAATTCTTGGTTTTACTCGAAACTCCCTCAACCCAATATGACGCTATTGTCTCTTTCCTATCTGGGGGAAGTTGCGGAACGGGAACCACTTTAAAATTAAGCTCAGGATTTCTTTGTTTTATCTCAAATATATCCCATGAGTAACCAAAAAACATAGCAAGATTCCCGTTTGCAAATGCCACCTTTGAATTCTCAAGAGATGTATCCCATGATTTGCCACGACCAGACTCATCACCGGTTGCAAAATACGTATAATAAATACCGAGTGCATCAATGGCATTTTGCTTTGTTGATCCGCCTAAATCATATAAATCTGCCCTATTTTGAACAAATAAAAGCGAAATAATATCTGAGGCATGATCAATATTATTGTAAGTTCCAAGCGCAACGCCTGCGGTTTTAATGTTCCCAGATTCATCAGGAACAGTAAGCGTTGCTGCCATATCAGCTAAATCATTCCAATTTGTAGGAGGACCAGCAAGATCAGCAGCTTTAAATAACTCCACATTGTAAAAAAGTGCAAGCGTATCAATCTGCAACGGCACCCCAAAATATGCACCATTTTCAGAAATATCTTCTTTAATAACATTGTAATATTTAGTATCAAGCTCCAGCGAAGACACAACATCTTTTGGAAGAGGAAGTAAGTATCCTTGCAGCTGAAGTGGCCATGAATTATGGTATCTAAAGATATCAGGTCCTTTACCATTCTGTATCTGTGTCGTTAATCTCTCAATGTAATCACCTAATCCTTTTATGTCTTGTTTTTCATATTTTATTTTTATTTCAGGGTGTTGCCTGTTAAAATCAGAAATAATTTGATTCATAATTTTCGGATCTTCCCATAAACCCCAATACACAAGCTCTGCTGAACCTGAATTATTTGAGAAAAATCGAGGAATTATAAAAAAATAGACAGCCGAAGCAATTCCTATAACAACAAGCAGACCAATAATAATGCTCACTATTTTCCTCCCTACTGCTCCCCCTGTCTCTGGCTGCACTGGACTGACTGGCGCTGGTTGTTGCGGTGTGTTTGGATCCATAAAAAGTATGCTCCTTAACGAAGGATACTATATATAGTATAATGACACAGTATAAATTTCGCTAGTCTTAGAATGAAACTAAAAAAAAGTATTAAGAAAACAAAGCTAAAAAAACTATTTCACACAGTAAAACCAGCAGTTTGGTTTTTTGTGGGTGTTACCTTCGCCAGTTTCTGCATCGCCACATTTTTTCTCTTATATTTTCGGTTCGGATTTAAAGACCGTGTAATCCCAGGGGTATTTATAGGAAATGAATATATTGGAGAAAAAACACCAGAAGATGTACGAGTACTTTTTGAGAAAAAAAATAAAAAGATAGCTGAGGCAAAAATTACTCTTTTTACAGACACTGAAACTGCAACCGTTTCAGCTCAAGACCTAAACATTGGGTATGATTCGGAACTTCTCTCAAAACAAGCTGAAACGCTTGGGAAATCCACAAACATATTCAGTAATGCATATCATATTATTAATTCATATCTTTACGGAATTAATTTAAAACCTGCATATAAAACTGATTTAACAAATTTGGAAATAATTCTTGAACCTATCCAAAAAAAAGAATATATAGAGCCGATAAATGCTGAATTTGCCGTTGAGAATAATAGGGTTGTTACTTTTAAAGAATCTGTAAATGGAAGAGATATTAATTTTCAAAAACTTCAAGAAGACCTGGAAGCAGAAATCCCTCTTCTTATTACAGGTGAAAAACATAGTATTGCTATGAAAATCCCTATTACTGTTACAGAACCAGAAGTTACAACTTCTGAGGTTAACAATTTTGGAATTATTGAGGTGGTCGGCGTAGGAACATCAAGCTTTGCACACTCAATTCCAAACAGAATTCATAACGTAGCGCTTGCTGCAGGCAGAATTAATGGGATTTTAGTAGCCCCTGGTGAGGAATTTTCATTCGTTAAGTATCTGGGAGACGTTTCAAAATTTACAGGATATAAAGAAGCATATGTCATTTCAGGTGGAAAAACCGTTTTAGGAGATGGGGGAGGAGTATGTCAGGTATCAACTACACTTTTTAGAGCGATCTTAAATGCTGGGCTTCCTATAACTGAACGGTATGCCCACGCTTATAGAGTTGGATATTACGAACAAGATTCCGCGCCTGGAATTGATGCGACTGTTTATGTTCCAAGCGTTGACTTGAAGTTTAAAAATGATACTGGGCATCATATTCTTATTCAATCCTACGTAAATCAAAATAATCAAACCATGGCATTCACACTCTATGGAACAAAAGACGGACGAGAAGTAACCATAACCCAACCAGTTATATCAAGCCAAACACCTGCACCGGAACCGTTATATCAAGATGATCCAACGCTTCCTGCTGGACAAATAAAACAAATTGATTATGCAGCAGCGGGTGCAAAAGTTTCATTCTCAAGAACAGTTACAAAAAATGGCAAAGTAATAATTAATGAAACCTACAAGTCAAATTACCGTCCATGGCAAGCGGTATTTCTTCGAGGAACAAAAGAAGGATAACCAATCAATTTTAAATTTAAAATTTAAAATTTAAAATTTGAATGAAAAAAATACTAAACTTTGAAAACCTCCAACAGGAAATAGAAAAAATTAGATTACAGGGATCAATCGTCTTGGTTGGAGGCTGTTTTGATATTTTACACACAGGACATAAAACGTTTCTTGATTCTGCTAAAAAAGAAGCAAATACACTCATTGTTCTTCTGGAAAGTGATGAAAGTGTAAAAAAAAGAAAAGGCGACAAAAGACCTGTTAACTCACAAAGAAATCGAGCATCTATTCTTGCCAGTATTCCAAGTGTTAACTATGTGATACTACTTCCTGAATTTAAAAATGATCAAGATTATTATAAGCTGACAAAGCTAATTAAACCTGCTATAATTGCCGTAACAGAAAATGATCCGCTTTTTAAAATCAAGCAAGATCAAGCAAAAATGGTTGGCGGGAAAGTTGTTGAGGTAGTAAAACGCATTCCTAATAAATCTACCAGCTTACTTATTAATAATTTACAAACATGAA
>CAZQSX010000015.1:1738-12404 GCA_964596415.1 uncultured Gammaproteobacteria bacterium | reverse complement strand
AAACGCATTCCTAATAAATCTACCAGCTTACTTATTAATAATTTACAAACATGAAGAAAGTTCTTATCCTATACGGTGTTTTAGTTGTTGCCATAGCAATATTCTTTTTTGCAAGAGGCGGCAGTCTTTTTAATTTTAGCTTTGGTGGAGACAGTGAAAACACTGCTAAAATCTCAAATGCAACAGCAAAGGTTGGAAATAAAACCTATAAGCTTATCCTTGCTAAAACAGATGCTGAGAAAGTAAAAGGCCTTTCGGAAAGAAATAGTCTCCCGAAAGATACAGGAATGCTTTTTATTTTTAATGACAAAGCTAAATATGGATTCTGGATGAAAAACATGAAATTCCCTATAGATATTCTTTATATCTCTGATAATAAAATTGTAGAAATTGTAGAAAACGCACCTGCTCCCTCTAAGGATCAGACTCCTTCAAGTCTTCCTGTCTATAAACCAGGCGTAGCGGTAAACTATGTGCTTGAGCTCAACGCTAATGAAATAAAAGCAAATAAGGCAAAAAAGGGCGATAGCATAGAATTAAAAGGATTGTAATTTCCTCAAACTCTTCCATGAAAATTTTATCAATAGAATCATCTTGTGATGAAACATCTGCTGCGGTTGTTGAGCTCGTCAGAGCGAAATCCCGGGAAGTGCACCACGAGCCGTCTACGAATAGTAGTAAAAAGGCGAGTGGCAAACGACTAGGGATTGAAAAAGATCAAGGCAACATTCAAGTTCTTTCTAATGTTACAGCTACATCACTTCCAATTCATGCCAAAACAGGCGGGATCATTCCTGAAAACGCAGCCCGCGAGCAGGTAAAATATATAATTCCAGTTATTACAAGGGCTTTAAATGAATCAAAAAACATGAAGGATGAATCATGGGAAACCGCGCGGGAAATACTCAAATCAGATATTGACGCAATTGCAGTTACGTATGGACCAGGACTTATTGGCTCACTTCTGGTAGGAGTAGAAACTGCAAAAACACTCTCTTTTACTTTTAATAAGCCTCTCATTCCCGTAAATCATCTACTCGCCCACCTCTACGCAAATTTTATTGAAAGAAGCAACGAGCGACAAGCGATTAGCTTCCCCTTTATTGGTCTTATCGTCTCCGGTGGTCATACTGACTTACTACTTTTTAAAGATCACGGAAATTTCGAGTGGCTTGGCGGAACAAGAGATGATGCGGCGGGAGAGGCGCTGGATAAAATAGGGCGACTTATTGGTCTTCCCTACCCCGCAGGCGCAGAGATTGAATATCGTGCCCAACTCTTTTCAAACTCCCAAGGTTTAGATATAAAACAACCTCGGAAGTTGAAACGAGGCTCAACCTCGGGTGAACCACTTAAATTCCATAGTCCACTCATGTACGAGCAGACATTTGATTTCTCATTTTCAGGTCTTAAAACTGAAGCGCTCAGATTTACCCAAAAAAACAAATTATCCGAAGAGCTAATAAATGAAGTCTGTTTTGCTGTGCAAAAAGCTGTTATTGATGTACTCATTAAAAAAACATTAAAAGCTGCAAAAGAATATAATTGCAAGACAATTCTTCTTGGCGGCGGCGTCTCCGCAAATAGCACCTTAAGGGAAAAATTTGAATCAGAAGTTAGAAGTCAGAAGTTAGAAGTTAAGATTTTTTCTCCCGAAAAAATCTTTTGCACCGATAACGGTGCCATGATCGGCGTGTATGCTCTTATGAATCCAGTCGATGTGCCCTGGAAAAAAGTCTGTGCAAATCCTGAGCTTTACTTCATTTAGCTTGCAAAACGCCAATTGATCCGTTACAATCCCAACTTCGGTATTGAAATACTAAATACTAGATACTGTATACTAATACTGTTTATTGCCATGTCTACCTTAATACTTGTTGAGTCACCTACAAAAGCGCGCACATTGACCCGATTTTTCGGGAATAAATACGTGGTCGAAGCATCCGTTGGGCATATTCGTGATTTACCTCGGGGGGAAATAGGAATTGATTTTCAAAAAAACTTTGAGCCACGTTATGTTACACCCAAGGCAAAACAAAAAACTTTAACAGGGCTTAAAAAGTTAGTTAAAAAGGCAGATTCAGTTCTTCTTGCAACCGACCCTGATCGTGAAGGAGAAGCAATTTCATTTCATTTACTTGAAATGCTTAAACCTGAAGCAAAAAAAGGGATAGAGTTTAAACGTATTGTATTTCATGAAATTACAAAAGACGCAATTGAAGAGGCTCTAACCCATCCCCGAGAGCTTGATTTAAAACTGGTTGATGCTCAAACTGCCAGACGCGTTCTGGATAGAATTGTAGGCTATAAAGTTTCTCCAATTCTTTGGAAAAAAATAAAACGGAATTTATCTGCAGGACGCGTACAGTCAATTGCACTGCGTCTTATCGTAGAACGGGAACGGGAAATTAAAAAGTTTAAGACTGAACCATACTTCAAGGTTTTTGTCATCCTAAAAAAAGGCGATAAAGAAATAGAATTTGAATTAAAAGAATTTGACGGTAAAAAAATTGAAGAAACTGAAAAATTATCTCTGTATGACGGAGATTATTCTTTTTCTAAAACAATTCTTGATAAAACGCTTGCAGAAAAAGTATTATCAGAACTCCAATCTGAAAATTACACCGTAAGTGATGTAGTGAAAAAGCAGTCAAAACGTTCTGCCCTTCCCCCATTTATTACTTCATCAATGCAAATAGATGCTGCCAGGCGCATGGGTTACAACTCAAGAAAAACTATGCAGATTGCCCAAAAATTATATGAAGAAGGATTTATAACATATCACAGAACTGATTCGTTTAACCTTTCTGCTCACTTTATCACCAAAGCTCGTGAATTTATTAAAAGCTCATTTGGCACCACCTATGTTTCTGAAACACAAAGAGTATTTAAAACAAAATCAAAAGTTGCCCAAGAAGCACATGAAGCAATAAGACCTACAACAATTGAAAACATAACAGACGTAAAACCAAAAGTTTCAAAACTTTTAGGAAGTGAAGCAGGAAGACTATATGAGCTTATTTATAAACGAGCAATTGCCACTCAAATGGCAGATGCACTGTTTGAATCTACAAAAATAACGGTTAAGACAGATAAAAATCATGTCTTTGAAAAGGCGGGATCTGTGCTTTTATTTGATGGGTTTTTAAAGCTTTGGTATAAAGAAGATGGAGAAGAATTTCTACCTGATTTTAAAGCGCAGGAAAAATTACCGTTTATCTCTTCTAAAAAAACAGAGCACACAACTACTCCTCCACCCAGATATAATGATGCATCCCTTATTTCTGCACTTGAAAAAAATGGAATTGGAAGACCGTCAACTTACGCCTCAATTGTTTCTACAATTATTGACAGATTTTACATAGAACGGGAAGAAAAAAGATTTGTTCCAACGCTCGTGGGTAACACGGTCAATGATTTTCTTGTTAAAAACTTTTCTGATATTGATGACATTCCATTTACTGCAGACATGGAAGATAAATTAGATGCTGTTGCAAATGGAGAGATAAAATGGCAAAAAGTTATGAGTGACTTCTATAAACCTCTTGAAAAACAGATTGCCGCAGCAGAACTATTAGAACCTATGAAAATTGATTTAGATGAAAAAACAGATAAAATTTGCCCTCTTGATAGCGGAGCAATAATAATCAGACGCGGTAGGTTTGGAAAATTCTATGCATGTTCTAATTTCCCTGCATGTAAATACACTGCGCCCATCATAGATGTAACTCAGTACCAATGTCCAAAAGATAAAGGGAATGTAATTGTGAAAAAAACTAAAAAAGGAAGAACATTTTACGGATGTTCTAATTACCCTAAATGTGACTTTGCTGTCTGGACAAAAAAACAATTATTCACAGAGCTTGGAATAAAAGAAGGAGAGGAAAAGGAGGAAAAAGAAACAGAAAAAAAGGAACAAAGTGTATAGATTTTCTACGTTCCTATGTTGCTATGTTTCTATGTTTCTTAAGATATGAAATTGAAACCCATTGAGCTCCGCAAGTCTGAACCAACCAAGGAACAACTTGAATCTATAAAACGTCAGGAGATATATATTATCCTAGATGATATTTTAGATACTTATAATGTAGGTTCAATTTTTAGGCTTGCAGATGCAGTGGCTGCAAAAAAAGTGTTTCTGTGCGGCAGAACTGAAACCCCACCTAATTCAAGAATTAAAAAAGCGAGCATAAATACATGGCAATGGATACCTTGGGCATACGCTTCAACGGCAGCTGAAGCTATCCAAGAGCTCAAAAATCAAAACTCAAAAATCAAAATTATTGGCGTGGAGCAAGATAACCGAAGTGTGCCCTTTGATAAGTTTGATTACGAGCTACCAATCGCACTGGTTGTTGGAAATGAAACAGACGGTTGCTCCAAAGAAACACTCGAACTGTGCGATTCCATAGTAGAACTCCCCATGTTTGGCATAAATACGAGCTTAAACGTCATGGTGACGCTTGGAATCGTACTTTATAAAGTTATTGAAAAGACTTAGTGCTTGCCCTGAGTGCAACGAAGGGGTAAAATATACCTCACTTCATGAATACTGATCTGCTCATTATTTCTTCAATTCTTATCATAGGCTTTGGAATTGTTATTTACCTTATTTCTAAAAAATCGAATCAAAAGGAAGATACAACACTTGTGGAATGGCTCAAGTCCATGGATAAACGTCTTGATACTAATTCTACAGAACTTAATACCAGACTAGATAACGCGGCTCGAGTTATCTCATCTGTTCAAAAAAATATTGGGGAAATGTCTGAAATTGGCAGGTCTATGAAAGACTTGCAGGAATTTCTTACCAGTCCGAAGTTGCGAGGTAATATCGGAGAACAGATTTTAAAAGAACTACTTAGCCAATATTTACCAAAAAACTCATTTCACCTGCAATACGCCTTTAAAGACGGAAGTATCGTTGATGCGGTAATTAAAACTGAAGCTGGAATTATTCCCATAGACTCTAAATTCCCCATGGAAAATTTTAGGAAAATGAATAAGGCAGAAACTGAGGTTGAGAAAAAACAATTTGAAAAGGTATTTATAACTGATGTTAAAAAGCATATCGATGCAATTTCCAGAAAATACATTGTCACAGCAGAAGGAACTATGGATTACGCCCTCATGTATGTGCCCTCTGAGGCAATTTACTATGAAATAGTGAATAACAGTGATCTTTTTGATTACGCTGCCTCAAAACGCATTCTACCCGTGAGCCCCATGACATTTTATGCGTATTTGCGCGCAATTCTTTTAGGATTTGAGGGGCAAAAGATTAGCAAGCAAGCATCTGAAATTTTAAATGGAATAAGAAGTATTCAAAAAGAATATGAAAAAGTAGCAGAAGCAGTAGATGTTTTAGGAAAACACGTAACTAATTCTTATAACATGATGACAAATGTCACAACAGGATTTAATAAATTAGGAATCAAGATTAAGTCGACATCAGAGTTGAAGCATTCCGACGAAAAACTCCTTGAGTAGTTAGTAGTCAGCAGTTAGAAGTTAGTTCAGATGATCTTTTTGCTTTTTCTCTTCCACCAAACTGCTATGAAGCTTTATTACTTTACTGGCAATTTCAATAAACATTTCCCGCTCTGATATATCAATATCTTCCGGCAAATTTTCCCATGCAGATCTTATATGCTGAACTACATCATCTGAACGCTCTAACTCTTCTGATGAAATAGTTGTGGTTGTATATATTCGATCTGATAAGTTTTTTTTCATTTTGCGAGCTTCTTATTTCTAATTCCTATTTTCTAGTCTCTCGTATCTCCATTAATCTCTAACCGTATATCCTGGAAAATCGTCTATCTTTATGTTTTCTTCTGATATTCCAATCTTTCTTAATCTTAATGCAAGACCATTTACCATTTTCTCAGGACCTGAAATATAGTATATGTTTGGGCGCTTTAAATCAAGCTCTTTTTGTAAGAGATCTACCGAGATCCGCTCGAGTATTATTTTAAGTTTAAATCCTGGAAGGTTTGTAAACTCATCCAGAACTGAAGAAAGCATCGCCTGCTTTTCATCTTTATATGAATTGAGCATGATAATAGAGGTGTTAAGCGTGGTGTCGGAAACATATTTTAAAATAGACCGAAACGGAGTAAGTCCTATCCCACCAGCCAGAAAAATAACTTTCCTTTTTTCTTTCTCAGAAAGCACAAAGTCTCCCCAAGATCCTCTCATCTGTATTTTATCCCCAGGTTTTAATGTGTTTAAGGTTTGTTTAAAAGTGCTTGTACCAATTTTTGTAATAATACATAAATCTTTTTCCGTAGGGGATGAGAAGATAGTAAAGTAACGAGAATTTCCGCGAAAATCAGGTTTTTTTATGGGTAACTTCATTTTCAAATACTGCCCCGCCACAAACTGGAATAAAGAAGGCTTTTTGAAATAAAACTTATACGCGTCTTTTGTGATCTGTTCTTTTTTAGTGAAGGAAACGTTATACGAAGAAACTGCCATGCAAGAATTATACCAAAATTCATTGCTCAAAATTCCGGTGTGATACAATGATTTCCCCATATGGAGAAAAAGCTAAATTCCAAACAAAAAGAAGCGGTGGAGTATGGAAACGGTCCACTTCTTATTATCGCTGGCGCAGGTACAGGAAAAACTACGGTTATTACACAGCGCATAAAGCATCTTATTGTTGATAAAAAAACGCCTAGCCAAAACATCCTCGCATTAACTTTCACGGATAAAGCCTCTTTTGAAATGCAGGAAAGAATAGATGTTCTTCTGCCCTACGGGTACACAGATCTTTGGATTCACACATTTCACGCGTTTTGTGACAGAATTTTACGAGACGACGCACACGCAATAGGACTTGATCCAAGCTATACGCTCATTTCAGAATCTGAAGCTGTTCTTCTCATGCGCCAGAATATCTTCAATTTGGGTCTTAACATTTTTCGACCGCTAGGAAATCCCACCAAATTCTTAAGTGCACTTCTCACTCACTTTTCCAGACTCAAAGATGAAGACATTACGCCAAAACAATACCTTGATTGGAGCAAAACGACCAACAACTCACAACTAATTACTAACAAGTCAGAAGATATAAGTCAGAAGTTAGAAGTTGATTCTTATCTTGAGCTTGCTACTGCCTACAAAGCATACGAAGAACTTAAGGTTAAAAATTCATACATGGATTTTTCAGATCTCATATCAAACACGCTGCTTCTTTTTAGAACACGTCCTCATATTCTGGAAAAGTACCAAAACCAATTCAAATATATTTTAGTTGATGAGTTTCAGGATACTAACTATGCTCAAAATGAACTTGCAATTTTACTTGCAGGGGATAATCACAACATAACTGTTGTTGCAGATGATGATCAAAGCATTTATAGGTTCAGAGGAGCAGCAGTTTCTAATGTTCTTCAATTTAAGAAAAATTTTCCTGATGCGCATATAGTAACTTTAACCGATAACTACCGCTCTACCCAAACAATTCTTGATAGCGCATATTCACTGATTCAAGGAAATAATCCAAATAGGCTAGAAATTGTTGAAGGCATTGATAAAAAATTAAAAAGCCATTCAACTGCATCTAAAAAACCAATTGAGCTGATCCATGAAACACGAGCGGAAGATGAAGCAGATGCGATTGCCAGAAAAATTATTGAACTTAAAGAAACATATAATTTTTCAGACATTGCTATTTTAGTAAGAGCAAACAATCATGCTCAACTAGTAACAACTGCGCTTCAAAGACATAAAATTCCATATCAATTTTTAGGTCCTGGATATTTATTCCAACAAGAAGAAATAAAGGATTTAATAGCATATCTTATGTTTTTAAGTAATTTGTCAGATACTGTTTCACTTTTCAGAGTAATTTCTATGGATATTTTTGATATTCCACCAGTTGAGCTTAATTTCTTGCTGAATTTTGCAAAGAAAAAAAATCTTACCCTTTTTGAAGCGCTCAGCTTTCTAGATCAGCCCTTCTTAAGCGCTCCTACTCGGGAAAAGTTAATGAAATTTAGAGAAATGGCCATACGTCATCTAGAAAAATCTAAAAAAGAAAAAGCAGGACAAATTCTTTATTATTTCCTTATTGATTCAGGAATTTTTGAAACGCTTTTAAAAACAGATACGGCAAAGGAAGAAAGAAAGGTGCAAAATATTGCTAAATTTTTTGACCGGATTAAAAACTATGAATCTGAAAAAGAAAACAGCACTATTTTTACAATCGTTGACTGGCTAACACTCATGCTTACCATGGGAGACAGTCCAACGGCTGCTGATATTGATATGCGTGCACAAGACGCGGTGAGCATTTTAACCGTACACGGTTCAAAAGGACTTGAATTTGACGTAGTGTTTCTTATAAATTTAGTCAACGATAGGTTTCCATCACGCGCGCGAAGTGAAAAAATTCCGCTCCCAAACGCACTATTAAAAGAAGAGGCACAGGATGTAGATTTTCACATGCAGGAGGAAAGAAGGTTATTTTATGTAGGAATAACTCGTGCTAAAAAAAGACTTTTTTTCACCGCAGCTGATTATTATGGAACAGGAAAACGGATAAAAAAACTGTCTCCTTTTATCTTTGAAGCGCTTCCTGATATACAAACACAACTTGAAAAAGGTTCAAAAATTCAACAATTATCCCTAACAGAAGTTCTTTCTGTTTATACTGAAAAAGAAGAACTTCTTGAGCCTAAAACTCCGCATAAAATATCTTACATAACATACTCAAACCTTCAAATGTTTGATATATGTCCGCTTCACTATAAAGCAAAAGTAATTCTTAACATCCCAACACCAACTGCTGCAGTACAAAGCTTTGGAATTGCCATGCATAACACGCTTCAAAAGTTTTATGAGGGTCTAAAAACAGGAGAAAAACCAAATATTACGACACTTCTTGACCTTTATAAGAATGAGTGGATTTCAGATGGCTTTGATTCAAAAGCTTATGAGCTGGAACGGAAAATTCAGGGTGAAAAAATGCTAAAAGAATTTTATGAAAAAAATATCCCGGGAAATACACCTGTAACAATTCCACTTAAGCTTGAGATGCCGTTTAATTTTACGTTAAAAAATGGCGTTAAGGTTTTTGGAAAAATTGACAGGATAGATGCAACACCCACGGGAATTGAAATTATTGACTATAAAACAGGAGGAGATAATAAAAAGGCGGAAAAATCACATGAATTGCAGTTGGCAATGTATGCGCTTGCGGCAGTAAAAGTAAATGACCCAATACTTGGAAGAATTCCTGAAGAAATAACGCTAAGTCTTTACTTTTTAGAGGGAAACTCTAAAAAGAGTATGACATTTACCCAGAAAGATTTAGAAAAATTTGAAGATGAATTGATTTCAAAAATAGAAGAAATTGAAAAATCTGAATTTAAGTGTAGTAAAAATGTGCTATGCGTTACCTGCGAATACAAAATTTTATGTTCTTCAAACTAAAATTTTGTCCTGAGTAAAGTCGAACGAACCAAATTCTTTGTAAATCAAATTAGTTTGCTCTGGGAAGAGAGTCTCTCTTCGTTTGTGCTCTCTTCAAATTTGCTCTGGGAAGAGAATAAGCCAGATTTTGTTTCGCAAAATCTTGCTTGCGGCGCTTACGCGCCTAAAGCCAGATAATGCTTGGCTATATCTCTCTAAGTTCGATATTTTAAGTCGATCTTCCCTGGATTTCCCCAGGATGCCTTCAATCTTTGGTGATATTTGATTTCTCAAAAAGCAATGTGCTTTCTCACCGGTCGGAAGTTGCAGCAGGTAGGATTACCCGTTTCAGAACTACTCGTCTCTGTTGTTCTCAAATCTTGTCAATTCAAGATTTGTTTCGAACTCCGTTTAGTAGTATAAAGAATTCGAACACTAGCTGTTCACCTTGAGCTTTCGCTAAAGGATTATCAGTCGGAACTTACATTCCGCCCCATACATTGCTGCTGTCTGGACTTTCCTCCCCTCATAGCTTTATGCGACGTGGGGTAATAGCCCTTCTTCCCAGAGCAATGTAATTATACCACCTTCAAGCTAATACTTCAAACTATGGGACAATTTATCTCACTGCTTTTTTTAATGATTTTCCAGGTGTAAACCCTGGTGCTTTGCGGGCAGCAATCATCATTGGCTCTCCGGTTTTTGGATTTCTTCCTTTTTTCTGCTTACGGGCGCGTATTGAAAATGTTCCAAATCCAGAAATAACCACTTTTTCATTTCTTTTGAGTGAATCCCGAATTGTATTTAAAAAAGCTTTTATAGCCTCTTTAGATGCCTTATTTGTAAGGTTTGCTTTTTTAGAAACAACCTCTATCAGATCTTTTTTAGTAACTGACATATTGATTCACCCCCTTTCTAAAATAAATTGAATGGAAAGCAAAAAGGATAAGTATTGAAGTGATTAAGAAGACAAAAATAAAAGAAAGCATTGATTTAACAGTACAACTAATAAAATTCAATGTCAAGAGGTTATCAAATCAAGCAATTTTAATTCTTGAATCTCATGAGGGGATTACTTTTTGAACGAAGTGAAAAAAGCAAGGTTCCGAAGCTTAGCGAGTGGTTCTTTAGCGTAGCGCAAGAATTACGAAGCTTAGCGAGTGGTTCTTTAGCGTAGCGCAAGAATCACGAAGCTTAGCGAGTGGTTCTTTAGCGTAGCGCAAGAATTACGAAGCTTAGCGAG
>CAZQSX010000015.1:0-1638 GCA_964596415.1 uncultured Gammaproteobacteria bacterium | reverse complement strand
TGGTTCTTATTCTTTTGGTTCTGTTGCGCGGAATTCCCGAATAGCGGTTACTCGTACTACTCCCGGAATTATAAGTTTACGATCAATTTCCTCTTTGATTTTTTTCGCAATAATGGTAGTCTCAATATCATCTAACTCTCTTGCGTTTATTACTACCCGAAGTTCTCTACCTGCTTCAAATGCGTATGCATCTTCTACTCCATCAAACTTTTTCGCAATTTCTTCCATTTCTTGAATGCGTTTTACGTAATCTTGAACATCTTCATGACGTGCACCAGGTCTTGCACCAGACAACGAATCTGAAATATACACTATCACTGACTCAACAGATGAAAATGGTTTATCTTCATGATGCTCTGCTACGCAGTTTATAACTTCTTTTGGCATTTTGTATTTCTGTAATAGTTCAACACCAAGTGTTACGTGAGAACCCTCTTTATCAAATACAACTTTTCCTATGTCATGAAATAGGCAGCCAAGCCTAACTGTGTCTACGTTTGCTCCAATTTCAGATGCTATCTGAACACCAATCTTTGTAAGCTCAAGCGTGTGGACAACCAGATTCTGTCCAAAAGAAGTTCTGAATTTAAAACGACCAAGATACGTAATAAGATCTGGGTGAAGATTAAACACGCCTACTTCATGTGCCAATTTTTCTCCCTCTTCAAACAGGATTTTAGAAACAGCTTGCTTTGTCTGATGAACAACTTCTTCAATTCTTACCGGTTGAATGCGGGTATCTTTAATAAGAATCTCAAGACTTCGCCTTGCAATCTCACGCCTCACTGGATCAAACGAAGAAAGCCTAATTACACGCTCTTCATCTAAATTTACGTCTACCCCGGTAACATTTTCAAATGCGCGGATATTTCGTCCTTCTTTTCCAATAATTCTTCCCTTTACATCCTCTGAATCTACACGTATGGTTGAAACGGTATATTCTGCAATATAATCAAGCGCTCCGTGGCGCATTGCGTCTACTAAAATTTCCTGGGCTCTGTGGTTTGCGGTAAGCTTTGCTTGTTCTTCTGCTTCTCGAATTATTTTTGCAATTTCTTCATGTGAGTCACGCTCAACTTCTTTTAATAATTCCTCTTTTGCCGCGTCACGTGAGAGATTAGACGCTTTTTCAAGCTTCTCAATATATTCTTGCTGTAATTCATCAAGCGTTTTTTTAGCTGACATAAAATTTTTCAGCACGAAGATTAACCCGAATTTAACGGTACTCTGTGGGTAATATGAAGGCGTTTTGGCTTTTCATAGTTACTTTTCTTGTGCCAGGTAGTATTTTATCTAAATTTCTTGCATTTGACAAGTCGCTCTTTACAAATCAAGCCTATAATTGTTATAATCACGCATGGCAGGAATTCACGAGACATTCAAAGCTAAAACTCCAGAAGCTATTCCGGTAAGTCGAGGCACGCTTTTAAACTTTGCAGCACACAACCCGGAAGTCTTTCAAGAATTAACCCGCCTAACACCAGAGCAGGCAAAATTAAAAATGATCATGGGAGAACTCCCACTCGTTTCACCTCACGATACAAAACTATTTCCACCTGATACATCTCTTATAAAAGTGCCAGAAAAATTAAAATCTGAAATAGATAAAGTAGAAACAAGTGATATCGCTAAATGGAA
>CAZQSX010000014.1:6786-26311 GCA_964596415.1 uncultured Gammaproteobacteria bacterium | reverse complement strand
AATAGCCGCTGTTATTGCAATAACCATAACTATTCCTATAATCCAACCAATCACTGCAAGAATGCTTGGAAGTAAAAGCTTTCCTGTTTTATTAGATGAAGCTGCAGATGCCTGTTTATACAGTGTGATAAAGTATGCGGTCCCAAACCATCCAATGCCAATTTGAATAAAGAATGACAAGAACCCAAATCCTGCTGCAACACTAGAGTCTTTTGAAGTGGTTGAAATTATTTGTGGGATAAAAATAATTACAATTACAAGTATGATAAAAAGCAGCATGCGTCCTAAAATTCCCCAGAAATTGGAAAACACAATACCCATGCTTCTTCTCATCGCATCAAGTACTGATTTTTTCTGAAGAACAATTTCAAAAAGCGTGAAGGAAAGTGCGATTGCAAAAACAATACCAGGAATAATAAGTAAAAAGTAACCGCCTCCAATAATGAACGTAAGGAGAATATTTGCAAGAAATAAAGGGAGCACAAAAGAAAAGCCTTTTTTAAAAAGTGCTCCTGCAGATGGTTTATTTTTATAGTCAGCAACTGCCATGATAACTGCAGCGTTCATTGCAAGATTGATAACGTAGCCCACTATTATAAGTATGAGAATTACAATTCCGAGTGTTCCAAGCGATGCAATAAGCGCAGCCGGATTGAATTCGTTTGAGGAAAAGGCGCTCATAATGGAGAAAAGACCAAGCGGAATTGCGGTAATAAGACCAATCATGAAGATTCCAAGAAATAAACCAAATGAAATAAGATAAAGAATGAAAAGATTTAGCGCAGATCCTTTTAATGTTTCCCAGGACTCTTTAAAAAGAGTTGAAATAGAGGGAAGAGATTTTGATGTAGCTTGTTCTTCAGGCATGATAAATAATAAATTCTAGATATATCATATGTGGAAGTTTATGTTTTTGTCAAGAGTTAGAGTCCTAAAAGGTGCATGGACTGGAATATTAGCAAGGAAAGAAAGCTGCTCAGTGAAAATGGTCCAAAAGGAAAGACTAACAGGAAGAATATAATGATAAATCCAAACCGTTCAATTGCCATATAGGATGCAGCCAGATCATCTGGCAGCAACACTGAGAATACTTTACTTCCGTCAAGTGGTGGAATTGGAAGAAGATTGATAAATCCAAGCATCAGATTATAGAAGGTTATAAGCGTAAATAGTAAGTAAAGAAGCGGAATTGATGTGGTGAGATGAGCCGCTCCTGCTGAAATGAGTGCAAGAAGTAGATTTGTGGCAGGTCCGGCAAGTGCCACAAGCGCCATATCTTTTCTTCCGTCGCGCAAATTCATAGGATTTACGGGAACCGGTTTTGCGGCTCCAAAAATGATGGGAGATCCAGAGAGTACCAGCATAAACGGCACAAGGATACTCATGATAGGATCTATGTGAGGGATAGGATTAAGCGTTAAGCGGCCAAGTAGTCTGGCGGTTGGGTCGCCCAGTTTATTTGCCACCCATCCGTGCATGATTTCATGCAGGATTGCGGACATAATAAGAATAATAAGCCCTAAAAATTCCATGAAATTATCTTAACAAAATAGAGGAAGGTTCGCAATTTAAGAATCTTATTTACTCTTTTGATTCGTTTTAAGTTCTTGGATTTTCAGTAGATTTACGTAAATTCTCTTGAACTATTTCTCGCACATCTAGAAGTGCAACCATTGCAGATCTTGCCATTCGCGCCACTTCTCGATCTGTAGCTGGTGGGCGTAAATATTCAATTTTTCTACCTCCATCTTTTCTTTCTGTTGTCATAAGCGCTTATTATAAGGGTATGTTACCCTTCTTGCAACCGTATGTTTTGAGGTCGATTTGGCAATCGTTCTAAGTAATAGGACGTAGAACCATTGTTTGGATTTTCACGTCTTCCTATTCTATGTCCCGGAGGGTGTGCGCCAACCGAGATCATAAGTTCAAATACTTGTGATTGTGAAGTAGTTGCTGGAAAGGGTTTTGTGTAATTTGTGCCATAAAGAAATTGGAGAACTTCTCTTTCAGAAGGTGGAAGGCTTTTGGTATAATCTTCAGGAAATACTTCATTTTGCTCAGGATGAAAAGCGTAATTGGTGGTAAGGGGATTAGCTTTTTCAGTTCCCCTAAAAGAAGAAATTGAGCGACTTCCGCCATAACTATATGGGTTAAATGGAGACTTTTTGTCTGATTTTCCCCGTGGATTTATTCGTTCAATTGCGGTTTTTTTTATTTTTATTGCGTCAGGATCTAAATATTCTTGACCATTAAGTCTATAATTTCCGCCTTTTTGCAACGTCATAGGAGTAACTGTATGTGGTCCAAGCTTTCTGTTAAGTTCCCCAATGCGAAAATATACATTTGTTACTCCTCTTGCTTCTAGTTCTTGACCGGTAGCATCTCCTTGAGCGAGTACTGCGAGCGTTTTGAAATCAAGAGGAGTAAGGTGTATCTTATGTTCTTTTGTCATAGTTTGGGATTATACCTCTTGAGTTTGCTCAATTGCAAGCAAGCATATATAATAGCTCTATGACAGCAACAGGACACGCATTAGTAGCAGCTTTAATCGCTGCAAAATTTAACAATCCTTATATTGCGCTTCCGATATCTTTTGTTTCTCATTTTGCCTGTGATATTCTTCCGCATTGGGATTCAGGAACCCATCACCGGGAAAAAACAAAAAAAAGACTCTTTTATGAATCTGTTGCAGATGTATTAATAGGATTTGTCGCAGCTTTTCTTCTTTATAACTTTGTAACAGATACCGGAAACTATATATTATTATTTTTTGCAATTATTGCAGCACAGCTTCCGGATTGGATAACTGCGCCGTATTTTATCTTAAACATAAGGCACCCACTTGTTAACTGGTCTAAATCTATGTATAAATTGCAGCACAAATTAAATTCCAGACTGGATAAGCCGTGGGGCATAGTAACTCAGGTTTTGACAGTTATCCTTTTGTACATCTTCCTATTCAAAATATTCTAGCCACGTCTTGCGGCGCTCGCTTACGCTTCCTTCTAAAGCCGTGGGGTATAGTAACTCAGGTTTTGACAGTTATCCTTTTGTACATCTTCCTATTCAAAATATTCTAGCCACGTCTTGCGGCGCTCGTCCCGCTGAAGCGGGGCTGCGCGCCTAAAAGCCGTGGGGGATTATTACCCAGGTTCTGACGGTCATCCTCCTGTATTTCTTCCTTTTCAAGATTTTTTAATATAAGGTTTGCTTCATAATGTTCTTTTGTGGTAAAATAATCAACATCTCACTATGAAAGGAAATAATACACATGAGTTCAGCTTCTCAAAAATCCTCAACTAGTTCTGCGTCTTCAATGGCGGAGCTAATGGCAAAACAGTCCTCAGCATTTCAAGTGCTTCAAAAAGGTCAGGAAATAGAAGGAACCGTTAAAAAACTTACTGCAAAGGAAATCCTGCTTGATATAGGCGCAAAAGGTGACGCTTTAGTTATTGAATACGATAAAACAAATCTTGACCAGTTGCTTGCTATGCTAAAAATAGGGGATACCGTTAAGGCAAGTGTTATTTCAACTGAATCAGAAGAAGGATTTCCAGTTGTGTCTCTCAGACGTATGCTTGGGCAGAAAACCTTTGGGGAATTGGATGACGCATACAAAAATGACGCTATTATAGAAATTTCTATTCTTGAGCCTACTCGTGGAGGCTATTTTGCACAATCAAAAAACGGAATTAAAGGATTTTTACCTTCCTCACAAGCAATAGAAGAAAATCTGGCAAACAGCACAATTAAAGCTAAAATTATTGAGCTTGATAAAGCTAAAAAGCGAGTTATTTTTTCCCAGAAAGCAACGCAATATGAAACAAATTTGGAAGAGTTAAAAAAGCTCTTTCCAAAAGGAGAGAAAGTTTCAGGTACGGTTTCTCAGATTTTGCCATACGGGTTTTTTATAGAGGTTGAAAAAAATGGGCATAAAGCTGAGGGATTTGTGCATATTTCTGAAATATCCCATGATAGAGTGGAGAATCTTGCTGAACTTTACAAAAAAGGTGACAGCGTAGATGTTGGAGTTTTGGATGTAGATGCAGAAAATAAACGCGTTTCTCTTTCCGTAAAGCAACTTTCAGCAGATGTATTTAAGCAAGTATCTGAGAAATATAAAAAAGATATGGAAGTTTCAGCAACTGTTATTGATGTAAAATCCAGAGGAGTAACCCTGGAGCTTGAGAAAGGTGTTAAGGGCTTTATTGCTGCAGATTCAATTCCAGCAGGTACTGAATATAAAAAAGGTCAGGAAGTGAGCGCAACTGTTTCTGATGTAGATGCAAGAAGAAGACTCGTTGTTCTATCCCCAGTTGTCACCAAAGCCTTTGTAGGATATCGGTAGAGATATCCTGCGGTTCTCGTTCATCTTATTCGCTGCGGTCCTATGGATACCGCTAATCTTCATTTTCCGCTTTTGGACCGCCAAAAGTGGAGCAAAAACTCTCTCGACGTCATTCTCCATGCTTTCGAAATCTTACTTGCTCACTGAAACACCCGGAGAGTACCCTTTCGTGTTTCCGGGCGTTCGCGCGCTCGCTTTCTCACGCAATACGACTGAAGTCTCGAATTAAGGTAGAGAATTGATGTTATAATCAAGGACAAATGGCAAAGAAATCCTCAACCACTTTTGTTTGTTCATCGTGTGGATATGATTCACCTACGTGGTATGGGAAATGTCCTGAATGCGGAGAATGGAACACGCTGAAGGAATTTTCAATTCCTTCAGAGCAAAGAGCCAAGAGCCATGAGCGAAGCTTTGGGAGCGCACGTGAAAGTGCGCCTAAAAAAATCTCGAATATTGAAATATCTTCTACTATTCGTATCCCCACTGGATTTTCAGAGTTTGATAGGGTTTTGGGTGAAGAAGAACAGGCAGGAATTGTACCAGGGTCTGTCATTTTGCTCTCTGGTGATCCAGGAGTTGGAAAATCTACGATTCTTCTTCAGACAGCAATAAATCTTGCTAGTCGTATGTCGCACGCTGAAGCTTCGAAAAGCGAGTCGTCCTCTACTAATCGCGTCCTCTATGTTACCGGGGAAGAGTCAGAAGCACAAGTTACTATGCGTGCACAAAGATTACTCAAAAAGGGACAAAAGCTTGATGATTTAAATCTATTTATCTTAGCAACATCTAATATAGATGCTGCAATTTCCCACGCTGAACGGGAAAAATATAGACTTGTTATTATTGATTCTATCCAGACCATGGAAGGAGAAAATTTACCAGGATATGCAGGTTCTATTCCTCAAGTAAGACACGCGACTGGACGGCTTGTTACTTTTGCAAAAACTACCGGTATTCCAGTTATGATTATTGGACATGTAACAAAAGAGGGAATGGTTGCAGGCCCACAGATGCTTTCCCATATGGTTGATACCGTATTATATTTAGAGGGAGAAAAAATGACGGGAGTACGGATACTACGAGCATTTAAGAATAGATTTGGAGATACATCAGAAGTTGGCATTTTTACCATGCAGGAGTATGGGCTCAGAGAAGTGATTGATCTTTCAGAACTTTTCATGGGAGATGCAACAGCGACTCCTGGTTCTTGTGCTACGGTGGTCCTTGAAGGGAGTAGGCCAATTATTGCAGAAATTCAGGCATTGGTGGTCTCATCAAATGTGCCATACCCCAAACGTGTCGCCTCAGGAATCTCAGAAAAACGGCTCGAATTACTTTTGGCAATTCTTCAAAAACACGCGCATTTACCCGTTGATAGGCTTGATGTTTTTATAAATGTAGTGGGTGGATTTAAGATTACTGAGCCTGCTGCAGATTTGGCAGTGTGTATCGCAATTTTTTCAAGCCTAAAAGGTAAATCATTTGTAAAAACAGCTGCGATTGGTGAGGTGGGGTTACTTGGTGAAATTAAAAAGGTTATGCAAATTGAAAAACGCATAAAAGAAGCAAAAAAATTTGGGTTTAAGACCGTGACGCATGAAACCACCCGCGAGCTTTCAAAGCTGTTTAAAACCGCCTCATAGCCTGATACAAATACAGGCAGACTTCTGTTATAATGCTTACTCGGCCGTGTTACACTAGAATTATGCCAAAAAAACTAGCTACTACATCATCTCAAAAAGGACAGAGGAAGACTTCGTCCAGAAAAAAAACCAAAGAATTACAGCTTGAAAACGTAGTCATTCCCCAGGATATTCATCTAAGGGATCGAATGCTTCAAGGTCTTATGCTTCCCCCTAAAGTTGTTGCCCAGATTGCAGAAGAAGTTGCAAAGGCAGTATATGAGCGTGTTCCCATGCCAAAGCGTGGTCCAGCAAAGAAAAAGAAGTCACAGAGGGAGTCGGGTTTTGTGCTTGATACGTCTGCAATTATTGATGGACGGATTTTTGATTTAACCCAAGTGGGTGTGTTTTTTGGGAATTTTATTATTCTTTCAGGTGTTCTGGATGAGTTGAAAAATATTGCTGATGGGCGTGATGAGTCTAAAAAAGAACGGGGAAAACGCGCGCTGCGGAATCTTGACGAATTTAAAAAGTTAAAAGATGTAAAACTTATTCATGTGGAGGATGAAGACGTAAAAAAGCCAGTTGATGAGCGGATTATTTCATATGCAAAAAAAACAAAAGGCAGAATTCTCACGTGTGATTTTAATCTATCTAAGAAGGCTCGGATTTCAGGGGTAACCTCTATAGATTTGTATGAAATGGCAAACATTTTAAAAACCACAGCGGTTCCAGGAGAAGAGTTTTTTGTAAAAATTGTGCAACGCGGAAAAGCAACCGGTCAAGGAGTAGGCTATTTACCAGATGGAACAATGCTTGTTGTTGAACAAGGAGAAGCTCAAATTGGAAAGACAATAAAAGTAGGCGTGTCCAGGGTTATTCAAACAGACGCAGGACGGATATTTTTTGGGAAGATTATGTCCTAGAAGCATAAAAACATAGCATCATAGAGTCGAGAAAAATCCTCAAATTCATATTTTATTCTAAGTTTCTTTGTTCCTATTTCTCCTATGTTTCTATTTTTGTCAAGGGGGGAAAGTTGTAAACAGAGTTATCCACATTTTTTTCTTTAAAAAATATATATTGAAAAATCAATCTAATCTATACACAAAAAACTCTAGGTCTAGGGTCTTTTTGTATGAATATTCTTATAGGTTGCAGTTGATAATTCTCTGTGATATACTCGCTTTATATGCAACTTCTGGGAAGAATTATAAATAATAAAACAAGAGGAAAAAGTAATGTTGTTAAAAAAGATTACTTAGATAGGCTTGGTTCTGAACAGATTAAAAAGATGATAGAGCGAGGTACACAAATGCCTGTGATATCAGTCTAATTTGAGTATTAGGCAGGGTAATATTTGCTCAAAAAAAGAGCATCGCTTTCGCTACTAACTGTATAAATTCTTAAGTACGAAAAGCAATGCTCTTTTAGGAAATTAATATGTACGTAGTCTCTAGGCAGGGTGAGACTAGTACAATAAAGATACGGTATCAGAAAGAAAAAAAGTTGTCAAGGAAAATTCCGAGGCAAATTTTTGGTGTTTAGATTGTTAAAGCAACACTTTTCACGGAGATAATTTTAATTAAATTGTCCGCAAAATGGAGAGTAGGAGTCTTGGGCAGGGATTCTTATTCTCCATTTTGCGTAGAGTGAGGAGGATTGCCTGCCTGCAACGACTTTGTCTTGCGATGTCGAGCAGGGGCAGGGTTCTTGCCTCGCGAAGCGAGTTAATATTCTCCATACAGCTTGGAAGTTTTTTTGTAACCGTAGCAATAAGCAGATGACAAGTAGATCTTGTTTTTCTACTCTCTAGTTACTCGTATCTAATCTCTATTCCTGGTGGCTTTTAAAATGCGATTTAAGACAGATTATTACAAGCACACCAGTATACCCCAGAAGCAGTAGAAAACCCGCGTATTGGAGGTATTGTGGAAGGAATATGATAACAATTGATTGACCGTTTGATATGGTTTTATTATCAATTATCCACCCATTCGCCCAGTTATTAATTGCTAAGTGATTTAAGATTTTTTCTCCTCCAAAGAATGGAAAAAGAAGCTGAAGAGTGTTTGGTGTTGAATTGTTGAAAAGATATGCTTGCCAACCGGAATTGTAGGCTTTTGAGAGCATGATGAGGCCCTCATCATAAGAAGCAGTTTTTTTATAACTAACAAGGTAATTATCGGGAGTTAGGGATCTAATATTTGTAATTGATAGTCCATTTTCAAAAGGCTTTGGATTATTATTTCTTGCAAAAGACAGATTTTGAATGCGATAGTAAGGGGCCTGAACCATATATGCTTTTCTTACCTCATTTATACTTTCTGTATTTCCGATAGAGACAGTGTTAAAGTGTACTGCATATCCTACGTCACCTGATGGTTGGGGAGGAACCATAAAATAATATTTCTTCCACACATTTCCATAATCAAGAGAAGTGTAAATGTCACATTTTCTGGTTAATTTATTTGTGACGCAAAGACGAATAGGTAATCCTTTTACATTTTTTACTTCAAGCATGAGGATATTTCCAAAATCTTGTTTTTCTGATGGGAAATTAATGTATCCACAAGATGAGCTATTTTTAGCCTTAAATTTTACAAGATTTTTTTCTTTTATGAATTCAGACTTTGAATTTTCATGAATTTCTCCGCACTCGGAAGACTTTTGCAGGATGGTTGTAATTGGTTGAATCGCTGACACTGTTGCAATGGGAGCATATAAATCTGACCCAATTTTATAAGGTAAAGAGAGTGTTTCCCCTGATAAATCATAGTCAAAATCAATCATAAAATCAGGATAGATATCCGAAGAGAGCCAGTCATGGGTAATCTCATATCCTTCTGGAACTGAGTTTGAGACTTTAAGCGTAAGAATTCCGTCTTGGAGGATGATATTTTCAGGGTTAATTCTGTTGTATCTATTTACGAAATTTCTTGCGGGATAGTAAAGTAAAGGACTTTTTTCGTAAATATATGTATTGTATTTAGATGCGGCAACATCTAAGAATCCGCCAGTAAGGGCTGGACCAACGTTGCCGTATGTTTTTGGGGATTGTACAAATGAAGTTGCTGGGACACCCTTTTGGTATTTGTAAAGCTTGAGATTATCTCCAAATTTCTGAACGAGTTGTATATTGTTACTTTTTTCAAATGTTTTTTCAGTCTCGTAATGCCAAAGCGCATTTTGTTTATTTCCTGGAAAGATAACGTCTTCATCTAATATAAAATATGTAATATTGTATTTTTCAGCGAGCGCCTCAACTATGTCTGGATCTCGAGAGTAAATTGCGTTGCTCATTTCTCTGAAGTATTGTTCATTATCACTATTCCAACGGTCAAAGTCCCGAGCTAAAAGTGGTTGAGATATTCCAAACCATAGAAATCCCGCCCCTTGGTATTCAACTTCTTGAGTTCCCGCTGTTGCCGGCCAGTCATAATATTCCCAGCCCCATAAGGAATGTATGGGAAGTGGGGCAACACGCGCATTTTCTGGTTGCATTTTCATATAAGTAAAAAATTTGAAATAAGCGTTTGGAATTTGTGATCTCATATTTTTATGTATTAAGTTTCCTGAAAACATGGGTAAACAGTAGAGAATAGAGATAAGAGAAAAGAGAATAGTGAGAAAAAAGAAGGAAAATTTTCTAGAGATGAACTTGATTTTTTTAAGGCGAGACAACACCTCATTTATGGCGATACCGTAAAACACGCTTGCTGAAAACATGAGAAGAATTGAGAATTTGGTAAAAGGAAATCGTAAACCTTCTCTGAAAAGTGGATAGTTTTCTCGCAGGTATGAAAAAAGAAGTTCAAAAGGAGGATTCATATTTATGATCATGATAAATGAAAGTAAAAATACGGGAAGAAGGGATATGCCAACTTTATTTTTTTTCACAAATGACAAAATGATCCCAAGTATTGATACTGCAAAAAACATGTAGCCAATTCCTATAACAAACGGATTTGCCAAATGATTCCGCCAGGAAAGAAGTAAAGGTTCGGTGGACGTTAAAGTTTTTTGGATATTCCAATTAAATAAAAAGTTTTTAAAAAGAGCGGTGTCCAGAAATGTTCCGTACTGCTTATTATGCAAAAATGCCTCATCTGAAAAGAGTTTATTTGTCTGCGCATCAGAAACGCTTGATGCGCTTGTTACTAAAAAATACCAGTTTGGAAAAAGCCAATATGCATTTGTGAAAAGAATGGAAGTGAGTAGTAGGGTAACATTTTTGAAATTCTTTTTTGTCCGGTTTAAAAAAAGATAAGTTATAAGAAATAATGCTATGCCCAGAGCGTACGTATACCACAAAACAGCCGCGTATGCCATGGGAGATGATAAAAAAGAAACTAGTGAAAAAATGAGTAAGCGTTTTGCATTCGGCTTTTGAAGGAATAAAAAGGCTGTTAAAAATAGCCAGGGAAGAGCTGCATACTGAGTGGTAAACATTTCAAAAGGAACTATGAAATGTTGAACAGTACCAAGATTAAAGAGATAAAAAAGGGCGGCTAGGAATGCAGAAGTATCATGTAGTAAGTATTTTGTAGTATGTATGTGTTTTTCAGAGTATGAAGAACTTGATGCTTGATGCTTAATACTTAATACTTTTTTTACGAAGTAAAAAATACCAAGCGGTCCTAAGGTGAGGCAAAGAAATACATACGAATAGCGAAGAAAAGATAGCGGGAGAAATATACTTTCTGCCCAGAGAAACAGAACTCTTGGAAGCTCGCTCATATGAGAATGTGCGGCAATTGCACCCAAGCCTTGGTCAGTTCTAAAAACCCCATAGATAATATTTGAAAATTGTTTTTGGAAATTAAATTCTGGATGAAGCGTATCCCAGCCAGTGAGAAATGTCCCAGGTGTGTAATTAAGATAGGAAATAACGGTTGTTATAAGAACAAGAATTATTGGAAATATATATGGATAAAATCGTCTCACAATTCATTATACAATTTAAAATTTACAATTTATAATTTATAATTTATAATTTATAATTTATAATTTATAATTTATAATGAAACTCATTAGATGAGTTTGCTTTGAATTCGCAAACGAATTTAATTTGAATTCAAATTTAAAATTAAAAATTAAACTACAATCCTTTCTCCTGAAGACACACTTTATATAGATCGGCAACTGGATAAGAAACAGTAGTTGTTTCACTCGTTGTAACAGAATACGTTGAAGAAGCAGCGCATTGAAATTTTGCTTCATTTTCAACTTCCTGTTTTTTTATTGCTATGTATTCAGTTGCGGTTGTATAGGCAAGGTACACCGCTGTGCCAAACGCGATTACTAAAAGAATGCTTGTAATATTTATTATTTTGTTCATAAAAACACCTCCTTTTTCCTCACCCTAACCCTCTTCAAATAGAGAGGGAAGAGCTTGGAGCTGATTGTCCAAACCTTGAATCTAGTTCAAAATTTAGACAATCAGGCATCATCAAGTGGTAAATATTCGCGGTTAGGCGAACGGAAGCAGAGCTTCCCCACAATACACTGATTGTCTTCACGACTTTGCTTGCGCTTGGTCATGAATTAAAGGGTGGGGTATCCAAGACATGCTTGGTTGTCCGTATTACTACGGGGTCCCCATCCCAAGGTCGTTACGGCTTGGTGACTTTGGTCTCCAGAACCGCGATGGCCGTGTCGCCAGCGACAACGATGACACGAGCGTCAACGCTGTCACAGCCCTGCGGGATTCCACAGTTGGCGCCGGAGTTACCCGGGTCACCGCTGTTGAGAACCTCGCCTTCGCGTGCGAAGGTGGGCATGTTCAGCATATTAGCCGAAGCGTGGCTGACAAGCCCCCAAACACCCCACTCGAGTGCGTCACCATTCCAGTAACGTCCCCGAAGGGTGAAGCCGTTGTCGACATCCTGATCCCTGAACGTAACAGACTGGTCCATCACGTTGATCAGGAGAAGGAGGCAGCCATGGCCGGTCTTGGAATCGCCGCGACACTCGTAGCCCATGACGTCATAGTCACCAGTAATGAGCCGGTATTCCCAAGCTCCTACGGGGACATCGCACGGGTGTGAGCTGCAGTAAGGCGAATCGTACGTGCCGTACTCGACGCCGTCAGGGACTTCCGTGCCATTGACGACCCGAAATTCGGGAACGTCTTCGTTCGGAATGTTCGGGAACGTTTTCCAGTTAGCCGGATCCGGATCGCGGAGGCGTGAGAGCCATCCAGCAACCACAGGGTTTTCGGCCAAGCGGTCTGTCCCTTGGATTGTCCAGTCACCGTGGCTTGCGTCGGTTACGAAGCTAGGCTTCGTTCCGGTGCCCTTCAGGTCGTTCTTGCCGTCCGGCGGGGGCGAGGGCGTTGCGGTGGCGGATGCCGTCGCAGATTCCGTTGCCGTGCTACTCGGGCTCGGGCTGGGTGCAGCCTGCAGGTTGAGGCCAGTGTGGACGCCAATGACGCTAATCACGCTGTCGACCTCTTCGGCCGTGAAGCCGAGGCGAAACGCCTGAACCTGGAGCTGATCACTGTTCTTGATCTCGCCACTGCGAACCATGGAGACAAGCTCCTGGACGCGCGGATCGTCGATGGTGACCTTCTGGACATCTTCGGTCGCGGTTGTGGCCGCCTGGTTGTTGTCCCCGTCATTTCCGCCGTTGGCGATCGCCGCGAAGATCGCGACAATCCCAATTGTGGCGAGAACGAGGGGTGCGAACCACTTGAGCTTGTTGCTCACGGTTTTTCCTCCAAGACCTTGTAAGGTATTTCTACCCAATTGCTGCCAAAGACAGTTCCGAATGAACGGGATACTACCTCTGTCTTTTGAACATACCTTGCGGTAGTTCGCTGAAGAATCGTGTGCTGTTTGCTTTCGCAAACCCGATTTGCCTACGGCGGATCCCTGCTCTTCACGAGCTCCTCCTACTAGTTTTTGATCGCGGCGAGCGTTGCTCGTCTCAGCTTGTTGAGTTCGGTGTCCGTTTCCGGAACCTTAGCGACTCCCTTGATTCCCTCGAGTGAACGTGCGAGCGCTACTGCGAAAGGATTCGCGGGCTTGGGTCCGAAACCGGACTGATCGAATACCATAGCAACCTCCCTGTTTTTTCCCAGGTTTGTACCGGGTGCGGCGCGTTGTGTCTCTCCTCACAACACGCCAAATCCGGCACAAACTTTATGCCTCTTAAAATTTAATCAATGTAATCTCTTACGAAAATTCGTAAAAGTTTTGATGATGCCTGTTTTTAAAGTGCGAAATGATCCATTTTTTGATATAGCTAATATATCAGAATAGATCAAGTCTCCAATTTTAAGCTCAAATTCTATTCAAGCAAATGAATAGATTCGCGCAGTAAAACCCAACCGGTAAAGGTAGGGGAGAGAGATTCTGGTTGGTCGTTGGAATGTCTGAAAGTTGCGTCGTTATGAGTTGCTGGAAGAGACAAAACCGCTCTCTCCGACCTTTATGGTGGATAGTTTTAAAGGCTAGCTTTTCGTCTGAGGTACAGACCTGCTGCCCCAAGTGGGGGAAGGATCGCTAAAGCAAATGCTTCAGGACCAGTGTTTGGGATGTTTTTTGTAGGAACTGCAGGTTGTACCATATTTTTTTCAGTACAGATATTTGCTGTATCTTCAGCGGTTGCACCCTGAGAATCAGTTGCCTTAACGGTATTTGTAAGACATTGTGCGTTTACTCCGCCTTTTGTTGCAGAAGTAACCCTAGTAGTTACATGATAAACAGCTTCTTTACCAGACTCTAAACTTTCTACATTAAAAGTAACAGTTCTTCCTTGTGCGTTATAAGATCCACCTGAAACGTAATCAAGACCAGATGGAAGAATATCAGTAATAGTAACGTTAGAAAGCTTTGAAGATCCAGTATTTTTAAGCGTGATTTGAAAAACTACGTCTGATCCGTTAGTAAGAAGAGGATCATTAATTGTTAAGTTTTCAACAAAAGTTCCGCCTTTACCATTTGATTGTACTTTTTTATCAAGTGTAAATTTTACTTCTGGGTTACATACTTCTCCACCACCGTAAACAACTTCACAGTTAGAATATCCTGCAGCAGAAGCTGTAGAGGCAGTAATAACGATTGTTGCTGTTGCAATAAGTGTAGCTAAAAAGTTTTTCATATAAGTATTAAAAAAAGACTTGGAGAGGAAGTCTTAATTGATTCAGGGAGTATATCATACCAGATCTTCAATGTCAAGTACTATAAGCTAACAGATAGTTATCGTATAAGATAGGATAAGATAGGGTATGTTATCTTCCTTTTTCTCTCGCTTCGCTCGTAAAAAGTGAGATAACCAATAATTACGTGATCCAGGGTCTTTTTAAGATAGTAATATTGGGCAGTTGTATCTTTTCCTCTTGACAAGTAGTGTTTTGCCACGTTACAATACCAGTTGAGCCTTCGAAATACCACGTACTTTTTTCCAAGTTATTACAAATTTATAACTTTTGAGCTCAAATTCTTGGAAGAGTGTATTTCAATAGAATCAACAAATTTTCAAATATATGCCGACAACTCGAAAAACAGTAAAGAAACAGCCTCTTGAAGAGGTTTTGGACAAAAATGTAGATGAAGCCGTGCCTGAGAAGACTTCCCTCGGGGATACTCGGGACAAGCATGTGGAAGCAGAAACTCGTATTGATACTCAGGCACAGACCGTGCGTACTGATGAAGTGCGCGAGGCTGTAGGGGAGCAGCCGGTTGTTACAGCTCATGAAGAGCCTCAAATTGAGGATAACAATAGAGGGTATGATACAGGTCGTGATAGACGCTCTTCATATTCAAATGGGAGAGACTACGAAAGAGATGAGGCTGGAACAGAGCCTGTTTCAGGTATTTTAGACATTCAGCATGAAGGACATGGCTTCTTGCGTCCAAAATTTAGGCCAAGTGACCGTGATATTTATATCTCAGCCTCACAAATCAGACGTTTCTGGTTGAGGCCAGGAGACCTTGTAGAAGGCATGGGTAGACCACCAAAAGATAATGAGCGGTACTTTGGACTACTCAAGATAAGTAAAGTAAACGGAATAGACGCAGATAATGCCACAAGACGCCCTTATTTTGATGATTTAACGCCTATTTATCCAAATACCCAGATTACACTTGCTACTAAAAAATACCCCCTATCTACGCGTCTTATAGACCTTGTAGCCCCAATTGGATTTGGACAAAGAGGCATGATTGTTTCACCTCCAAAGGCTGGTAAAACAACCGTTTTAAAAGAGGTAGCAACAGGCATAACTGAAAATTTCCCAGATGTGCACTTAATAGCTGTTCTTATTGGGGAGCGTCCTGAAGAGGTTACTGATATTGCAAGAAGCGTAAAAGGTGATGTGGTTGCTTCAAATTTTGATGAGTCACCTGAAATTCAAACGAGAGTTGCAGAAATTGCTTTAGATCGTGCAAAACGATTAGTTGAAGCAGGACGTGATGTAGTAATTCTTCTGGATTCAATTACACGTTTGGCTCGTGCTTATAACCTTTCAATTGAACCATCTGGAAGAACTCTTTCAGGAGGGTATGACCCAGCAGCTCTCTATCCAACCAAGAGATTCTTTGGAGCAGCAAGAAATTGCGAAGATGGAGGTTCGCTTACTATTATAGGAACAGCACTGACAGACACCGGATCGCGTCTTGATGATCTTGTATTCGAAGAGTTTAAAGGAACTGGAAATATGGAATTGCATTTGGATAGACGTCTTGCAGAAAGAAGAATTTTTCCTGCAATTAATGTAGAGCGCTCAGGTACCCGTCAGGAGGAATTGTTAATGCCTGAAGAAAAATACAAAAAAGTAGTTATGATGCGTCGTATGATTGATGTATTAAACCCTGATGAGCGGGCAGAAATTCTTATTGAGCGTCTTTCAAAAACTGAGACAAATGAGCAGTTTCTAGAGAACCTCGGAAAAGATTAAGAAATAATTTCAAGGCTGGCATACATGCAAAACATCACGTTTTGTGGTAGAGTATAAAATCTCCATGAAAATCTTGAGGCAAAAACCGTCTTTTAAAAGAGTTTCAAAATTTGTAAAAATTTCAGTCTATGAATGGCGTGAATTTAGTATCTTCTTTCAAAGATACATACGCGAAAAAACTGTTTTCACCTCATATTTTTTTGAAGATAAGAAAAATTTATTTGTTAAAAACATCCTCATTAAAAGAGGGAAGGGAAACAGATTATTTTTACACGTAACAATCATGGTTGTTTTAACAGTTGGAATTGTTATATCTCCTCTTATTTCAGAGACGCAACTATTTGTAAACGAATCCAATCAAATCACATTTGCAGGGTCACCTGAAGATTCACTTACGTTAGCACAAGAAAATGTATTTGCTACTCAGAGCACATCTTCTATTAGAGATGAAATTATTACCTATACAGTTCAAAAAGGAGATACTGTTTCATCTATAGCAAAAAAATTCGCAGTTTCAGAGGATACAATAAAATGGCAGAACAATCTTAAGTCAGATACAATTACAATTGGTGATACTCTTGAAATCTTACCAGTAACAGGCGTTTCACATAAAGTTTCATCTGGAGAATCTATCTATTCAATTGCAAAAAAGTATGGGGTAAACGCTCAGGCAATAGCTGATTTTCCATTTAATGACTTTGCAAATCCTCAAACGTTTAGTTTAGTCACTGGTCAGATAGTAATTGTTCCAGACGGTGTTATTCCAGAAGCAAAAGCTCAGCCTCAATATATTCAAAGGAAGGCGTTTATTGCAACAGGTCCTGTTACGGTTACTGATGCTGGTTTTACCTGGCCTGTACCAGGAACACTCAATCAAGGCTACTCCTGGTATCATCGTGCGATTGATATAGGTGCAGGTCTTGGGACGCCAATTGTTGCTGCTCATTCAGGAAGAGTGTCAGAGGTGTACACAGGTGGCTATAACGGGGGTTATGGGATTCATGTGATCGTTACGGGTGATAATGGATATTCTACTTTATATGCGCATATGAGTGGGGTAAATGTGTCTTCTGGGGATCGGGTTTCAGCTGGTGGAACGGTAGTTGGATGGGTTGGACTTACCGGGAGAACAACCGGTGCACATCTTCATTTTGAAGTGCGTTCTTCTGGAGGACTTTTGAATCCACTGTCATTCTTGCGATGATCTTCCGGTTTTTTCGCTTCGCTCGTTCTTAGATATTGAATTTTCGGGGCGTTCAATTGCTTCTATTCTTACTCGCCTTGAGTCTAATTGTCAAAATTACTCTAAAGCAATATGACTGAAGTTACAACGTAAAAAGCATTGGAATATTATCTAATATCTAATTTCTAATTTCTAAAACCTTATTACTAGTTTCCTTCTTCAGGTGCTGGAGTAGTGGTAGGAGTTGGTGATGCTTCAACAGCCTCAGCAGGTGGTGGAGATACTTTAATTTGTGGTGCATTTGTTGGGAGAAGTGCAGCAGGACTATTTACTCCAAGCGGAGGTTGATTTTCGCTTGCTTGTGTTCCTTCTGGCACCTGAGTTGTAGGTTGCGCATTTCCAACCTGCTCTTTTAAGGTGCTAATTTTTTCCTCAAGCGCTTTTTTATCATCAGGATTTGTAATGAGACTAAGCGTTGCTTGGTAGCTTGCAAGAGCTTGCTCAAATTGTTGATTTGCTTCTTGAGCGTTTGCTAAGTTGTAGTATGCATTTGCAAGGTCAGGTTTTAATTTAATTGCGGCAATAAATTGTTGTTGTGCTGCATCATACTGCTGAAGTTGTAAATATACTCCTCCCAGCTCAATTCTTAAAAGTGGGTTTGATGGGTCAAGTGCAATTGCTTGATTGAGCGTGAGAATAGTAAACTCTTCAGCCCCTTGTCCAACTCCAATTAAGCTTCTATATATTTGTGAGAGGTTTTCCCAGTTTAAGGATATCGTAGGAGAAAGCGCTACTGCTGCACGTGCGTTATTTACTGCTTGCTGTAAAAGACTTGAAATGGTTTGTCTGGTTTGATCCGTTGGTGTTTGACCTTGTGGAACTCCTGAAACAATAGAGTTTGCAAGCGCAAGATTTATTTGAGAAAAAATTCTGTAATAATCTGATCTGAATGGATATTCACTGAGTGCAGCAAGTTGTAGGTCATATACTGCTTGTCCATTATTTCTATTTACTTGTGAGAGTGATGCTGCGATTTTAGTATCAGCGGATAATAATCTAATTGCTTGATAAGATACAAACCCTGTAATAAATACTATTAAAATTGAGAATATGATAGGAAATACCACGCTATCGCTTTTTCTTGGTCGTGCATTCTCTGGAACATCTTGAAATGAGATAAGACCGTGTCGCAGTGCAACGAGTGAGATGCTTATGTCAAATACACGCCTGTCTGAAAGAAGAAATAAGTACGAGACATAGAATCCAATAAGGGTAAAGAGTAAGAACATAGCTATAAGAGTGAATGGAATAAAGAAGCTTGCAGCAATCATTGCAAGAATTGTATAAAAGATTGGATCAGCTTCTTTTGACCTTGTCTTTAAGAGTTTTGCTGTTATGAATAGGTAGGAAAGAAGTCCTAAAACTCCAGTTGTTGCAACAAGCTCTAGTACGTATGATGAAGAAGAAGTAAATGTTGCAGTCCAAAGGGTAGGATTTAGATTGATTTCTGGTGTTTTATATCTGGTGAAATCTGATAAGAAAGTTCCATACCCTGAGCCTAATGGGAGAGAGATAAGAATGCTAGGAACACCAATTCCAAAAAATGACCTCAGTCCGGTGTCCTGACTTATTGAAGCGGCACCAATTTGAAAACCTGATGTGTATGGAAGAAATGCTGGTTTTTGAGGAGCTGTTATAAGTTGATATATAAGTACTCCTGCTGCTGCAATAAGAATAACTGATGCGCTTAAAAGCACTATATTTTTCCCACCGGTAATTTTTCTTTTGCTTCTAAGCTCTGGAATGAATGAAAGAATGCCGACAATTGCAACGGGCACTAAGTAGATAAGGTGTTGCACTGGTGATCCAAACGTTGAGAAATATCTATTTTCTATTGCTGCGATTGGAAGAAAGAAGATATTAAAATTATAAAGAATTGAGACAAGAGATGAGAAAACTGCTCCGCTAATAAGTCCAAAAAATGCGATCATGAAGCTTTTTTTATCAGAGATGGTGTTGATAATAATAAAATAGAAAACAATAGCTGCAAAAAGTGGGATGCTGATTGCAAGAGAATCATACATATTACGAGACAAGAGTGAAGATATTAAAACGATTATTCCAAAAAGAGCAATAGGGATATTAAGTGGACTGTTTTTAATAACAAGCTTTCTTTCAGCAATTCCGCGAGCTGCCCAAAGAACAAGAAGGATGCTAGAGGCGAGTACTAATAATATTTGTTTTGGAAGAAGAAATGCCTCTGTTGTATTCGTAAGAAAAAATAAAGGGAATACAAAAAGAGTAACAGTGATAACTGCAAGAGATATTTTATTTATCAGTTTAATTACTTGTGTTGCTTTCATAATTGCAATGTTTAATGTACCAATTGTAAAAGTATAATGTCAAGTATAAAAACTCATTTCATTCGTTTTTGCCGTCCTCGCGCCTCGTTTCACTCGGCACTG
>CAZQSX010000014.1:0-6686 GCA_964596415.1 uncultured Gammaproteobacteria bacterium | reverse complement strand
AAAAACTCATTTCATTCGTTTTTGCCGTCCTCGCGCCTCGTTTCACTCGGCACTGTGGGAGTAAAAAAACCTCTGGTAAATTTTGCGGTGCTCATGCTTTGTTTCTGATGCTGCAACCATTTTCTTACATTTCATTTTGCTTTTTTAGTTAACGATAAGCCAGTTAAACGTAACATCATGATCAACAACTTGAGACACCCCAACGGTAAATGAGCTGTTTGGAACTTGCCGCAACAAGTAGAGTACTTGATTATCTGTATTATTTGAGGGGGTTATATATATAAGTGATTTTTCAGTTACATTATTATTATGAATGGTAAGTTCTGGTCTGTATGCTTTGAGCGTTGCTGTTCCCGCTGAAGTTGTTGCATACGCTTCTAAATCATTTGCAGCAAGCGCTTCTGCTACAAGCTGAAAGTTAAGCTTTGAAAAGGTACCGGATCCTGAAGCTGATACGTCTCCGGTAGGATTTATTTCAAAAACCGCAGAGTTGGTGGCATTTTGTACCGCAAAATTAGAATTTTGAAGCTGAATACTCAAGTTTTTCCCGGGTTGTGCAGAAATTGTATTTGCAAAAAGTGTTCCTTCGATCGAGACATTTTTTGCAAATACGGCGTTTTCTGAAACAATGAGTTTACCATCTGTTTCTATGGTTACAGAACCTGCCATGAGTGAAATTGCGCCTTGGCGAAGTGGCTGCAGTTCAAGTTTTTTCCCAAGCGTATTGATTCCGCCCTCAGATAATACAAAATCTGTACCGATAGATATTTGATCAATTGCAGTAAGCGATCCAAAGGTTGAAGCTCCGAGTGAAATAAGACCATGATGGAATGTGCCAAATGAAGCAGAAACAGAAGCGGTAAGTAGGGAATCGCCAAGTTGATAGGAAGGAATAGAAGCTGTTGTCTCATAGTCATCGAGAAACTTATTGGCAAAGCTTGAAACTTGGTCAGAAAGTCCCTCAATATCCTCCGCGATAAGTTTTTTAGCACGCAGCGTTCCCGAGATACTTGCATCATTTGTCGTAAGATTATTTGAGGCAAGTTCTCCTGAAAAGGTGGCGTTACCAGCAGCATCAAAGCTTGAAACAGCCGTATTGTCGGCATTCGTAATTGAGAATTGAGAGGATGGGCTTGATAGTTTTACTTGAACATCTTTAGAAAGAGGCTCAATTGTATCTGTTTGAATCGTATTAACCCGTGCAAGAGGGGAGGTAATTGTTTCTGAAGTTATGCTTCCTGCAGTAAGCGTTTCTATGTCTGCCTGTGCTGCTGTTATCGTGTTTCCTACTATATTATATGCAGCAAGTGTTCCTGTGATAACGGCATTTTTTGTAGTAAGAATCCCTGTTTGAATTTGTGCTGAAAAGACGTTACTAAATGTCCCAATGTTTCTTTTTATTTTTCCTCCAACTTTTGTAGCGTAGGTAGTGTTTTGAAGAGAATCCATAAGAGAGAAGAGTGATGGGTCTTTTATGTCTGAGTCATCAGTTGTTATTGTAATGCCTTCTGTTGAAGCTAAAAAGTCGTCTTCTTGCGACCAAGAAAGGTTTGCCAAAACCATTACCTTGCCTATATATATAAAATCAGAAGAGGTAATACCATATTTTGTAAGAAGTTTGTTTGAAATTTCTGATGAAAAGCTTTCGCTTGGCACCTTAAAGCATGGATTTGCTTTATTGGTCCCGTCATCTTCTGGCCAAGAAATTTCATCAATTGATCCCACTTCAGCGCAGGTAGCAATATCAGGGAATGATGAGAGTGCCTTTCCGATAACAGGTGAATTTCTCTGAGGCTTCATTCCGACGCCTGGAATATCTGATGACGTGATCATGTCCCCAGAAGTGATAGGACCTGAAACAGTAGTTACTATTGTTGGAATTCTTCCAGATAACGCAAGGCGCACTGAGTCATGTGTGAGCGGACCAATAGTTATGTTTGGTTTTGTTGAAATAACACCAGCAAGTCTATTATCATATGCTTTTTGAGATGTGGTGAGTTTTCCAGAAGGAGCTATTGAGACAATTTCTCCAAATTGCGGTTTTTTCCCTTCATAAGTTGTCCACTCAGCAAGATCAGCAGTGTTATTTATTCCTGGATCGCCTTGGACGTGCCACGTGTTATTAGATCGAAGTACTGTGATGTGCTTAATGCCCTCATCTGCAAGCGTCCAATTATTAGGAGTTGAGGTGCTCGCTATATATGTCCCATTTATCTGGACGGTTACTGTTTGGGTTCTTGGGTTTGTTGTTAAGCCTTTTGATGCTTTAAGATATAGATAAGCTATGGTTCCATCTACATCTGGAAGTCCTGTAATATTATAGGTAGTTGTGCCATCCGTGTCTGTTCCTCCGCTTGTTTTTTCAAGATCATAGATAAGTGCTTTTTCGCTTATGGTTACAGTCCTTGTTCCTTCACCATCTATATAGAGTTCAGTTTTTCCACCAAATGTTCCATTTACATCAAGGGTTCGCGTTGGGTTTGATGTTCCAATGCCAACGTTTCCAGAAGATGCGAGTAGAATATTTTTTGTCTCATTTCCTCCAAGGGTAAGATCGCGGCTATTGTATGCTTGAATAATTCCGTTTGTATCAATTCCCAGCGCACTTCCTACACGAAGCGTAGGAGTGCCTGAATTCATATTGATAAACGCGAATTTTGCGCTTGTTGTGCTTGATCCACCAATGAGAAGATCAAGTGTGCTGTTTGATGTAAAGAGGCTTCCATTAAGTTGTGTTAGTCCACCGCAAGCTCCCCAAGCAGGAGTATTTACTCCTCCTATCGTAAGACATTGACCTTTTACTCCAGATTTTAGTGTTGTGTATTTAGTGGGAGAGAGCGAGTAGAGAATTTCACCGCTTCCAGCTGAGGTAACATTTGCTCCGAGTCCTCCATATTGAGTAGGAATAAAGTCTCCTGCCCATGCACCTTTTATGATTGTTCCCTGATTATCTACTGCAAATTTAGTAAGTCCTGAAGTAGATGCAGATATGAGGTCTCCACGGCTGTTTTGGCTGAGCATGAGTGTTGCATGAGCGCTTGATGTTGAAATGACGCCTAAACCTCCCTCAATCTCTACAACGTTTTCAAATCCAAAATGTGCACCAAGATTACGCGTGAAGATTGCCTTTCCAACTTCAATTTTTCCATTTCCGTCTGGTAGTATTTGAATAGTACCGTTTGAAGAAGGATTTGTTGCAAGAATAAGTGTTTCTCCTGAGAATGTGAAGCTTCCTCCTGTTGCTTGAAATGTTGGGTTTGAAACGCCACCAATTGCAAGGTTTCCGCTTCCATCAAGGGCGAGAAGTACATTTCTTTGTTCATCTGATGAAGTGATTGGAAGCATTCCCTGTACGGTTTCAGTGTTTGCTGCAAAAGCAGATCCAATTGGCTTTCTGGGGAGTAGCTCATCTTGGTCGCCAATTGTTACTCCCAGAAAGAGTGGGATTTCAGATTCTGAAAGAGAATTTGGGATTGGAGTTTTTGATCCAACAATTAGACTGATACTTCCGTTCTCATCTGGTTTTATATTTTCTTGAGTTTCACGCCAAATAAGAGAAGAGTTGCCATCTGTTGGACTTGTATAGAGTCCAAAGGTAACATTTGTTGGGGTGTTGACCGGTAATCCATCTTTTGTAAGAACTTTGCCCTTAAAGGAGAGGATTTTAGTTGCTGGTTTGAGTTTTTGAAGTGCAAGGTCAGCATTTGCCTTTCCAAGTGTATTATTGTATACAAAAAAGCCTGCAATAACAGCAGCTCCAACCAGTACCCCAAAATGAACATAATGAACAAATGGATACGTATGATACTCTTTATACCACTTAGGTCTTGTATGTCTAATGTGATGCCAGATTTTTTTATGAGTGGATGCGCCAGCAGGAGATGCTTGAGCCGAGTAAAACTCTTTGTTTACGTTCTTATATTTGAGCGTATTGAGTACTTCATCTATGTTTTGTATCCTTTTGTCATAGTCTTTTGGTTGAAATGCCTGACTTGCTCCTTTTGAAATGATTGTACCAGCAATGAACTGGGCAGTCTTTTCCTCCATGGAAAGATATGCATTTTTTGCTTTCTGAGCATTTTTAATAAATCTATTCCTTGAGTATTCATGGGTTTTTTCTTCCGTGGTTAGATCATGAAGGGAAAATCCAGATAGTTGTTGATTACTGGGGGAGATATTTGGAATTTTATTTTTTTCAATTTCAACTTTTAAAAATGATAGGTAATTTCTTATGCTTGAAAGTTTTCTATTGATTGATAGAGGGGAGAGTAACAGTACATGCGTGAGTCTTCGTCTATATTCAAGGATTATTTCTTCAGTAATAACTTCATTTGGGTTTTTTATTTCTTCAGTAATTTGAAGAACTTCGTGAGCCCACTGCATAAAATTTTTAATATCATTGATATAGTATTTTATGGTTAGATCGCTTGATTGTTTTTTCAGAAGATATTCTTTAAATACTTCAAGTTTCCAAGCGTTAGATGGCGCCTGTGCATCTTGAAGTAATGCATCAAAGGGATTTTCAGATAACAGCTCAAATTCAGTTAGGTAGGCACAAAATGAGCGCAGTGATGAGAGGTGCCTTTGGATTGATTGCTCGGAAAGAGATGAGATATTGGCTTGTCTTGATCCACCCCTTAGTCGTTTATATTCAGAAATTGAGGTTTTAGTTAGTAATTCAACCTCAAATGGTGTTGAATAATAACTAGCAAACCAGTTAACGAAGTGATAAATGTCTGAAATATAGTTTTTTACAGTTATGGGAGAATGGGTTTTAAAAAGAAATTGTTTATATTCCTCTATATTTTCCTGAATAGTTTTCATGAAGATAACGCCTTTCCTTTTTTGTTTACTTTTCTGTTGTAAAAAGTTAAAAAATAATGATTTTGCGGTAATTACCGCATAGCCTCAAATTATACGGATTATACAGATTATTTCCGTATATATTTAGCCTAGTATATGTAAGTAGAGTGTGTCAAGCGCCATTCATGATAAATGATACAGTAAGATATGTTAAGGGTTGACCAAAATAGGGAAAATGACTTTTGTGAAATATACGCTTAAAGTTCAAGCTGAAATATTTCACGACCTTTTCATGCTATTTCCACAGAATAATAAGAAGCATGTTAGAACCCGTTTAAATATATCAGTGTTTATAAAATGAATATTTAAATACATCAAACAGCTTCGTATCATTAGGTCTGAAATAGAGGTACCTAGATTTAGTTAGACTATTCTTTTAACTGTATCTTTTTTAGCACTCGAAGTAGAACTCCTAGAATTACAGATAAAAGCGCAACAATGAAAAGAAAAGGAAGAAGTGGCAAGACAAGAAATCGTACCTCTTTTGTAATTGTAGGAGCATTCTCATATGAGATAATAGCTTTTGCAGTGTATACTCCAAGCGGAAAAGTATCCTCCCAGGTAAGCTTGCCATTTCTGCCTTCAATTTTTATCGTGTTATTTGCGGTAATAATTGCAGGCTTAATTTTTATAACTCCAGCCTCATTTCCAAACATATTATATACGTGAATTGATCCAGATACGTTTTGGAAGCTATCTCCTGTATTAAAAACATCGAGCTTAAAGGTAACAGGAGAAGATGTATGAAAGAAATTAGTGCTGAATGTTTTAATTTCAGGTATAAGATTTTTAGATTCGTTGAGAGACGTGAAAACAAGAATTCCAGCGCCAATTGAGGATTTAACATGAGTAGTATCAGTGTTTTTATCTTCAGTTTTTGTTGAGAATATGACTGAAAAATAATATTCTTCTTGTTTTGTTGCAGTAACCGGAAATGTGATAAATAGGTTTTTTGATTCTTTAGGATATAGAATGATATTTTTAATAGTACGTTCTCCATCCGTTATTTCTATAGTGTTTAAGAATTTCGTGACATTTTTTGGTGTATCTTCAGTGGGATAAAAGATTGGGGTGTTTCTTTTTGACTCTGTTACGTCAAATCCACGGGTTGATATAGTAAATTCTTTGGTATTATCTGACTCATTAATTAAGGTAATTGGGGCTGATACTTGTGCATTTTCTTTTGCCTTGATTTCAACGATAGGAGGATATATGCCCAGAGAGGTTTCTGCTTGTGCCTGCGAGGCCATCTGAAGGAATACTGTTTCCATAAGAAATATAGCTATACATAGTTTCTTCATAGAAATAGTGTAGTCCAATATATGTAAAAAATAAAGCAACTAAATTCTTGAAAGTTGCAATTTAAAAACGTGCGTATTTTCTAGAAAAATTCTACTTTTCACGATTAGTTTCACGATAGAATTTAAATACATCAAAATAGATCATGGTTTTTGTTGCTTTCTGTGTTCTTATTTTGTCACAAGGCATAGAGTTCTGACAATAATATATCAATTTAATTAGGATTGATAAATAAACACTTTTTAAAATATAGAGTCTAAAATGTAGGAGTAAGGATGTAGTAAATGGTGTTTGAATATATGTCTTTATTTTGAGTTGGTGCAACATTTAGCTTAAAAATAATGTTTGTTTTTGTATTTTTCACACCTGTTATTATTTCCGCAGGGCTTTCTTTGTTTGAAGCAGAAGCTAGTCTGCGGTAATAACTATCTTGAAATGATGACACGCACGTATCTTTGTTTTCACAAGTATACCCAAAGCCATACGTAAGAGGAAGAGTCCAGGTGTCTGCCAGTATTGAAGTG
>CAZQSX010000013.1:0-28901 GCA_964596415.1 uncultured Gammaproteobacteria bacterium | reverse complement strand
TAATTTTCCTGAATAAATTCTCACAAAAGTAATTTTTCCAACATGCGGATCAATCTGTACCTTAAATGCAAATCCGGAAAATGGTGCATCAAGCACCAGCTTTCTTACCTCTTCTTGTCCTGTTTTTGGATTGAGTCCTTTTACTTCACCCAAATCCATAGGGGATGGCAGGTAATCAACTACCGCATCTAAAAGCGGTTGCACCCCTTTATTTCTAAGTGATGATCCAGCATAAATTGGAACTAATTTATATCCAACTACTGCACGTCTTAAACCTGCCATAAGCTCCGGAACGGAAATTTCTTTTTCTTCAAGAAACTTCTCCATGATTTCATCATCATTTTCTGCAATCTTTTCAATCATTTTATGCCTGTATTCTTCAACCTGAGCCTTCATTACCTCTGGGATCTCATCTGAAATTTCATATTTTGCTCCAAGCTCTTCACCAGACCATACAAGAGATTTCATGTTTAAAAGATCAACTACACCTTTGAATTCATTCTCAGCGCCAATTGGAAGAACCATAATACAAGGGTTTGCTCCAAGACGCTTTTCAATAGATGCAACGGTTTTCAAAAAGTCAGCTCCGAGTTTATCCATTTTATTAATGAAGCAAATTCTTGGAACGTGGTATTTATCAGCTTGACGCCATACGGTTTCAGACTGAGACTGGACCCCTTCTTCTGCATCAAGTACTGTTACTGCACCATCAAGAACGCGAAGTGAACGCTCAACCTCCGCGGTAAAGTCTACGTGCCCTGGAGTATCAATAAGATTAATTCTGTAAGAGTTATCACCTGGCTTTTCTTTATCTTCAGTTTTTGTCCAGAAGGTAGTGGTTGCAGCAGATACGATGGTAATACCGCGCTCACGCTCCTGATCCATCCAATCCATAACGGTATTTCCTTCATCAATATCTCCGATTTTATAGGATTTTCCCGTGTAATAAAGAATACGCTCAGAAGTTGTAGTTTTACCCGCGTCAATATGCGCAATAATTCCAATATTACGAATTCTATCAAGTGGAACGTTTCTATCTTTTGTAATTGTATCAGCCATTTTTTAGATTAAAAAAATTCGAGACGATGTATCTCGAACTAAGCTAAGTATAACAAAACCACGGCTATTTGTAAATGCGTAGCTTAGGAGTTTGGTCTCCAACGAAGCTTTTCGGAATAAGATGGGTCCTGATTAATCTCTGCATTTACTTTGTGGCTACCAACAGATGCCCATGATCCATCTTCAAACACCATGGCTCTTGTGACAACATCCTCACCCCTTCTGGTTTTTTCATAAACAAGAATCCGATTTGCTTCAGCTAACCTAACCGTATCTCCTTCATGCAAAGAAGACCATGTTCGTTCTCCTCTTACTGTACCCACTGGAGATTTAATAAATGATTTTAGGGGACCATCCCTACGTTCAACGACCATAATTAAATTGAATTATAGCTCTAAATCAATAATTGTCAAGCTGACATGATATAATTTCAGCATGTTAAAACGAATTGAAAACGCAAGGGAGATTTTAAAAGAAGAGGGGATTGACGCATTAATTATTTCCTCGAACCTTAATGTCGCGTACTTAACAGGATTTACTGGTTTTGATGCATATGAACGAGGAGGCTATGCGTTTTTAACAAAAAACAAGCTATATTTATTTGCAAATTCACTCTATGCAGAAGAAGCAAGATCTCAAGCAAAAAATACTGAAGTTATCCCTCTAAGCCACGATCAAAAATTAATTCCAAGCCTTCAGGAAATTATTACTCAAGAAAAGATTAACACGATTGGATTTGAGGATAATTTGACGTATTCCGAATTCAAAGTTTTAAAAAAATTAAAAGGAGTCAAGCTAAAACTTGCGGAAGAAATAATTGAAGAGGTTAGAACTGTCAAGGATACATCCGAGCTTAAATCACTTAAAAAAGCCTGTAAATTAACTGATGATTGCTTCAAATATATTTTAACAAGAATAAAACTTGGGATAACAGAAAACGAACTTGCTTGGGAAATGGAAAAATATATACGCGAAAATGGGGGAGAACTTGCTTTTCCAACTATAGTTGCGTATGGAAAAAATTCTGCCACCCCGCATCACAAAACTAGTAATCAAAAGTTAAAAGTTAATAGCTGCGTCTTGCTTGATTTTGGAGCAAAAGTAGATGGCTACTGTGCGGACATGACTAGAACCGTGTTTTTTGGAAAAGCAGATGTAAAGTTTAAAAAAATGTATGAAACCGTAAAGCAAGCCCAAGAACTACCGTTATCAAGGTTCAACCTTAATCACGCACAAAAAAGGTTGAACCTTAGAGCACACAGTATTGATAAACTCGCCCGAGATTATATTATTAAAAAAGTTTATCCTCCAATCCCCCATTCTGTGGGACATGGAGTAGGACTTGAAGTTCATGAACTTCCACACATAGCGCCAGGCTTTGAGGATGAAATTTTACCTAACACACCATTTACCATTGAGCCTGGCATCTATATTCCAAAGTTTGGAGGAATACGAATTGAAGATACAGTGTATTATGATGGTAATACAATTGTTCAACTCACGACTTCATCAAAAAATCTTATTGAACTGTAATTCTTACTTGAACAGATTTACATTTTTGCTACAATAGGTACCGTGAATAAAACAACTATTTTTTTTATTGCGCTTGTAATTCTAGGCTTAGCAGCAGCTGTCTTTTTTTCACCTAAATCCCAAAATAAAGAAAGTAAAATTTCAGAATCCACATTGCTTGGCAATTCTCCCACCCCAAATGTTCAACTTCCTTCAGGAATAAATACTCTTACCGCAACTCCCGCACCAACTCTTGCTCCAATAACTGCAGAGACTGCGCTTATTAAGACCGTAAAGGGGGATATAAAAATAAAATTCTATCCAAAAGATGCTCCAAAAACCGTTTCTAACTTTGCAACGCTTGCAGCAAATAAATATTATGATGGTTTAACATTTCATAGAGTAGAACCTGGGTTTGTAGTTCAAGGAGGAGATCCCAACGGAAATGGCACAGGAGGTTATTCAATATATGGAAAAACTTTTGAAGATGAATTAAATCCTGAAACAGAAAGTTATAAAGAAGGCTATACTGAAGGAACTGTTGCCATGGCAAACAGAGGACCTAACACAAATGGTTCACAGTTTTTTATCATGTGGGCTGATAAACCAGATCTTCCCCGTAATTACACAATCTTTGGAAAAGTAACAGAGGGAATGGAAACGGTTAAAAAAATGGTCGCAGGGGACCGTATTAGCTCGATCACCGTAGAATAACTACAACCACAAGGTAAACAAATAAACCGAGGCTATAATTGCTACTACACTCGCGCATTGCCAAAAAATTTGGTAGTGAATATAAATAGAATCTCCTGGAAAAAACTTATGACCTTTGAGTGTTTCTGGTTTATTTTTATGTGGGCTTGCGAATTGTTCTAAAAACCAATAAAAACTTTCCCCAACGCTTCTTACCGCCCAAAAAACAGAATAAATTAAAAGAAGTAAAATAAAATCTTGAAAAATAAGTGAAATTATTGAAGCAAGAAAGAAAAACGCACCAAATGTAACTGCATCTACCCACACAAAAGAACCAATGAGATTAAACCAAGGAGTAAGTCCATATGGATTTTTCTTAAACCGCGTATTTTTAACACCCAAAATAAGCCCAATTAAGGAATACACTCCAAAAACCATAGTAATACTATTTTGAATATTCATGGAAAAAATAGATAAAATCGAGGAATATTATCTTTAGAACCTAAAATGTGAGAACGCCTTTAGGCGCGCAACCCCGCCTTGGCGGGACGAGCACCGCAAGGGATTTAAAAACGAAAGTGACTAAAGGCCTTATTTGCTTCTGCCATACGGTGTGCCACATCACGCTTCTTAATAGCTTCTCCTGCGTTATTTGCTGCGTCCATGATCTCCCATGCCAACTTTTCAGAAAATCTCTTATGTTCTGCAGTCGGACGCTTTTTTGCAGCTTCTAAAATCCAACGAATTGCAAGAGAAACTCTTCTTGGCCCTCTGACCTCTGTTGGAACCTGATATGCAGCTCCTCCAATACGTCTTGCTTTTACTTCTGTTTTTGGAGCAACAATATCAATTGCTTTTTCAAAAGTCTTTACAGGATCTTCAATTCCTTTTTCTTTCATGTAGTCAAACGCATCATAAACTACACCCTGTGCAACAGTTTTTTTACCACTTATCATAAGTCTATTAATAAACTTTGCAAGAAGCAGATTGTTATATATTGGGTCAGGTGTTATATTTCTTTTTTTTGTTACGTGTGCTCCTCTAGCCATATTTTATACCCACAAACTCTTCTTAAGCTTGTGCTCCTCCCCCTGGACTCTTTGCTCCATACTTAGAACGAGAGCTCTTTCTTCCTTCTACGCCAGCTAAATCAAATTTACCACGAACTAAATGATACTTAACTCCAGGTAAATCTTTTACACGTCCACCGCGAACTAAAACAATTCCGTGCTCTGCTAAATTATGTCCGATTCCCTGAATATAAGCAGTCACTTCTTCACGATTAGAAAGTTTAATTCTTGCTACTTTTCGAAGAGCTGAATTAGGCTTTTTAGGGGTCATGGTTTTAACCAGTGTTACCACTCCTCGTTTTTGAGGTGAATTGTTGTCTCCATACGTTCTGGTCCGCGCATTAAAGGTTGTGCGAAGCGCAGTTGCTTTAATTTTTTTAGACTTTTTAGAACGTCCCTTTTTTATAAGTTGGTTTAATGTCGGCATAGTCGTGCTATTTTACAATATTTACGCTCAAATTACCACATGCGTTTAATTTTACATTTACAATTCGAAATTTACATTGAAACCTGAATGTTTAAAATTATGCTTGTGGTGTTTCAGATTGTACCTCTTGAGCTTCTTGAGCTTGTTCCATCTGAGCCTGCATTTCTGAAGTCATAGTTCCTTCCATAAATCCTTCTCTAACCGGAATAAGACGTCCAACAATAACGTTTTCTTTAAGACCAATCAGCGAATCTTCTTTTCCTTCAAGTGCTGCGTCTGTTAATACTTGAGTTGTCTCCTGGAAAGAAGCTGCTGAGAGCCATGAATCTGTTACAAGTGCTGCTTTTGTAATTCCCAAAACAATCTCCCGTGCTGATGCTGGTTCTCCACCTTCTGATATAACATTTGCGTTTTCTTCTTCAAACCGTACCTTTGAAACTAAATCTCCTGGAAGAAGAGAAGTATCTCCTGGTGTTTCAATCATGACTTTATCAGACATCTTGCGAGTAATTGTTTCAAAATGCTTGTAGTGAATTGAAATTCCCTGCGATTCATACACTTCTTGCACTTCAGAAATTAAGTATTCCTGTGCTCGTCCAAGTCCACTTACCTTTAATACGTCTCGTGGGTCCAAATGCCCTTCACAAAGCATTGTTCCTGCAACAACCTGTTCACCCTCTTCAACAAGAATAGATGATGTTAATGGTACAAAGTATTCTCTTTCTTCTACAGGCTTTACCTTTGTATTTCTTACGCGAATAATATATCCATCATCAACCTTTGCAATCTCAACTTTTCCGGTAATTTCTGCAACAGGCGCTAAGTTCTTAGGACGTCTTACTTCAAATAATTCTTCTACTCTAGGAAGCCCCTGAGTCACGTCAGACATAACAACTCCTCCAAAATGCTTAACACGCATGGTTAGCTGTGTTCCTGGTTCTCCAATTGATTGTGCTGCAATTACTCCTACAGGTGTTCCCATATCAGCCTTCTTAAATGAGCTCATATCCCAACCATAACAATTTGCACAAATTCCATATTTTAAGGTGCAATAGAGTGGAGATCTTACCACAATCTCCTCTATGCCTTCCTCTTTTAGAAGATCAAGAAGCATTTCATGATTAATATCTTCATGTTTTTTAAGAATTACTTTCTTTCCTTTTGTTACGTCATGAGCAACAACACGCCCAAGCAACATGTTAGTCATGTAGTTGGTATTTTCACGTAATTTCATATCAACCGTAATACCAATGTCTGTTCCACAATCTTGCTCTCTCACAATTACGTCATGCGCAACATCAACCAAACGTCTTGTTAGATATCCTGCATCAGCTGTCTTAAGAGCTGAATCAGTAAGACCTTTTCTGGATCCTCTTGCTGAATTTACATATTCAAAGATTGAAAGTCCTTCACGGAAGTTAGATTTAATTGGAAGTTCAACAATACGTCCTAATGGATCGTAAATAAGTCCACGCATTGCAGCAAGCTGTTTAATCTGATCTTTTCCTGCTCTTGCTCCTCCTGAATCAGCAATAATTCTAACCATATCATTTTTATCAAATAATTCCCAGGTAAGATTTGCGATTTTCTCTGTTCTTTCAAGCCAAATATTATTCATGAGACGTTTTTGCTCAATAAGTGTAATAAGTCCTTGCTGATATTCATTTTCTACTTCCTTAATCTTTTCTTCAGCCTCAGCAATAAGTTTTTCTTTGTTTGGAAGCATTTTTAAATCAAATGTAGAAACTGAGATTCCTGAAATAGTCGCTGAGTAGAATCCAACCTCTTTAATGCTATCAATTAATCGGCCTACTTCTTTTTCAGAAAGATCAACCATAGCTCTTGTAACAAGCTCTTTAATTGTTGAAGCTTTTACTTCATAGTTTACAAATCTCATAGATTGTGGAAGTTTTTCATTGAAGAAAATTCTTCCCATGGTTGTTTCAGTAACCTGTCTGCCGCCAGGTAGGTTTTCCGCATCAATTCTCACCATAATTGGCTCACGAAGAGCGATCTTCTTAAGTGAAAATGCAAAATTTGCTTCTTTTTCTGATTGGAAATACGGAAGAACTTCACGTCTTAATCTTTCATCTACTGATGTAAAGTAGAAAACTCCAAGCGCCATTTCTTTGTTTGGAAGTGTTATTGGTGATCCGTCTGCTGGTTTAAGCAAATTGTGCTCAGGCATCATAAGGTTAATTGCTTCTTCTTGTGCACGGGATGATAATGGTACATGAATAGCCATTTGATCTCCATCAAAGTCAGCATTATACCCTGCACAAACACACGGATGAATTCTAATAGCTGATCCCTCAACTAAAACTGGGTAGAATGCCTGAATTCCAAGCTTGTGAAGGGTAGGAGCACGGTTTAAAAGAACTGGATGGTTTTTAGTAATCTCCTCAAGAATGTCAAAAACCTCTGGTGGACGTTTCTCTATGTAACGCTTTGCAGCTTTTGCATTTGGTGTTGTAAATCCTCGATTAATAACTTCTCTTATAACAAATGGTTTGAAAAGCTCAAGCGCCATTTCCTTAGGAATTCCGCACTGATTAAGCGTTAGTTCTGGACCTGCAATAATAACGGAACGTCCAGAATAATCAACACGTTTTCCAAGAAGATTCTTTCTGAATCGTCCTTGCTTACCTCTAAGAATATCAGAAAGTGATTTAAATTGTCTTTGTGTTGTTGAGGTTCTAATTGAAGTATCAATTAGGTAATCAACTGCTTCCTGAAGCATTCTTTTTTCATTTCGAAGAATTATTTCTGGTGCACCAAGTGAAATTAAATGCTTAAGCCTGTTGTTTCTGTTAATAACTCTTCTGTAAAGATCATTAAGATCTGATGTAGCAAAACGACCTCCGTTTAGCTGAACCATAGGTCTTAAATCTGGCGGTAGAACTGGAAGTGTTTTTAAAACTAACGCAGCAGGCTTAAATCCAGCTTTATTTATTGCCTCAATAAGCCTCAATCTTTTTAGAAGCTTTAATTGTCTTTGTCCAGATGCTTCTTTTACTTCTTCACGGAGTTCTCCAACTAATTTTTGTGTTTCAATTGATTCAATTGCAGTAAGAATAGCTGATGCACCGGTTTCAACTTCAAAGAATAATGGAATATCATATTCAATAAGCCTGACATACTCTTCCTCTGATAAAACGTTCCATTTTTTAAGCCCTTTTACAATATCTGATACACGAGTAAAGATTTCCTCTACGCGTTGCGACTCAACCTCTTCTCTTTTAACAAGAGCGATGTTTTTTTGTCTATACATAACTCTGGTTTCCTCAAGAACCAGATTTTTTTGCTCTTTATGAAGTTGTCCTTCTACTTCCTTTAGTTTATCTTCTTCTTCTTGGGCCAATTGCTTTTTCTCGTCCTCTACTTGTTCTTTAATTTTTGCAATTCTATTTGTTTTAAGCTCAGCAAGTACTTTTTGTGCTTCTTTTCGTTTCTCTTCATCAATTTCTGTTACCAAATAAGATGCAAAGTAGACAACTCCTTCAAGTTCTTTTTGAGAAATATCCAAAAGTGATGAAAGTTTTGATGGAGTTCCTTTTGAGAACCAAACATGCACAACTGGTGTTGCAAGAGTTATGTGACCCATTCTCTCACGTCTTACCCTAGAATAGGTAACCTCAACACCACACCTGTCACAAACAATACCCTTATATCTAATTCTTTTATATTTTCCACAATAACATTCAAAATCACGCGTTGGACCAAAGATTCTCTCATCAAAAAGTCCATCTTTTTCAGGTCTATAAGTTCTGTAATTAATAGTTTCAGGTTTTGTAACTTCACCATAAGAAGAATCTTTTATGGTTTCATTATCTGCAACTAAAATCTTAAGACCTTTAAAGTCTGAAATATTTATTGCATCAAATTTTTTATTTTTGCGAGTTTTATTATCCATTTTTAAATCCCTCAAGAATTATTCCTGTAAGAATTATTTTTTGTGAAACAAAAAACAAACTTTGCTTACCAGGTATAATTACCTAATTAACCTCCTTTTCAACTTCTTTTGCTTCTTTGCCTGCTTCAATGTTTTCTTCTGATTCATCAGTAACTACGTCTTTTTCAATTGCATTTTCAGCAGATGCGACGTCTATCTCCAGTGATTCAGTTGCTTCAGCTAATTCTTCTGCTTCTTTTTTTACTTCTTCTTCATGTATTAATTCTTCTTCTGTTTCCTCAGGCTCTTCAGCAACAATTGCTTCGGTTGGTTGAACTATCATTCCAAGTGATTCAAGTTCACGGATAAGAACCTTAAAGGATTCTGGCACTTTTGGTGTTGGAATGTCAACACCTTTAATGATCGCCTCAAAAGCCTTAGCTCTTCCTGCAACGTCATCAGATTTGGTTGTAAGCATTTCTTGCAACGTATAAGCTGCTCTGTGTGCCTCAAGCGCCCACACTTCCATTTCTCCAAGTCTTTGACCTCCCATTTGTGCTTTTCCTCCCAGAGGCTGTTGAGTAACCAAAGAGTATGGACCGGTTGATCTTGCATGCGCTTTATCTTCAACCATGTGAATAAGCTTCATAATGTAACCTATTCCGACAACAACGTCATTCTCATATTGGTCTCCAGTTCTTGCATCAAATAATTTTACTTTTCCTGAAACCGGAAGATTTGCATCTTTCATAAGCTCAAAAATACGCTCTTCTTTCTGTTTTTCAAATACAGGAAGCGCAAGCTTCATATTCAACTTCTTTGCTGCCCATCCAATGTGAGCCTCTAAAAGCTGACCCAAATTCATACGTCCTAACACTGAAATTGGTGAAATAATAATATCAACTGGTGTTCCATCCTCTAAATAAGGCATGTCTGACTGTGGAACGATTTTTGAAATAACACCTTTATTTCCATGACGACCAGCAAGCTTATCTCCCACCACAACGTGTCTCATTTGCGCTACTTCAATGATAATTTTTCTGATAGTTCCAGGCTCAAGCTCATCACCCTTTGAGCGATCAAGAACCTGAACATTAATAACAATTCCATGCTCTCCATGAGGTACACGAAGAGATGTATCTCTTACTTCACGTGCTTTTTCTCCAAAGATTGCACGAAGTAATCTTTCTTCAGCTGTTAACTCTGTTTCTCCCTTTGGTGCAATTTTTCCAACTAAAATATCTCCAGGTCCAACCTCTGATCCAACTACCACAACACCAGCATCATCAAGGTATGCAAGATCTTCTTCGGCAACATTTGGAATATCTCTTGTTGTTTCTTCAGGGCCAAGCTTTGTATCTACAACTGTTGCTTCATATTTTTCAATATGAATTGAAGTAAGAGAATCGTCTTTCACAAGTCTGTCTGAAATAACAATTCCATCCTCATATCCAAGTCCATCAAATGAAGCATAAGCAATAATTAAGTTCTTACCCAATGCAAGCTCTCCCATATCTGAAGCGGGTCCATCAATCAGAACATCTCCTTTTTTAACTTCAGTTCCTGCAGTTACAATTGGTCGTTGAGAAAAGAACGTGTTTGCAGCTGTTCTTCTGAATTTATGAATTTCATACGTTTCTTCTTCTTTACCTTTTCCTTTTAATACCAATCTATTTGCATCAACAAAAGCAACTGTTCCATCAAATGGAGCTTTTACAACTCTACTCATTGCCTCAGAAACAGAAGCTTCCATACCCGTTCCAACAATTGGACTTTCAGTTTTTACTAAAGGCACAGCCTGACATTGCATGTGGGTTCCCATAAGAGCACGGTTTGCTTCATCATGATCAACAAATGGAATAAGCGCTGCAGAAGTACCCACAACCTGACGTGGTGTTACATCTATAAACTCCACCTTATCCGCTTCTACTTCAAGATATTCTCCGCTAATTCTTGCAGGAATCATATCTTCAACAACATATCCATTTTCATCAATCTCAATATCAGCATGAGTAATGTAATGTTCTGATTCAGTATCTGCATCCATATAAACTACTTCCTCTGTTACTTTAACGCGTGTTTTTGCACCTTTTTTCTCTTTTGAGAGTTTTTTGTATGGAGCCTCTAAAAAGCCAAATTCATTTACTTTCGTATAAAGCGCAAGATATGTAACAAGTCCAATATTTGGTCCTTCAGGAGATCTTACCGGACAAATCCTACTATACTGAGATGCATTAATATCACGAATTGAAAATGAAGCGCGTTCACGAGAAATTCCTCCGGTTCCCATAACGGTAAGCCTTCTTAAATTATCAATTTCAGCTAAAGGATTTGTTTGATCAAGAATTGCGGAAAGTTGAGAGGTTCTGAAAAATTCGTTAATTGCTGCGATGATTGGATGAGCGTTAATAAAGTGTGAAGGTGAAAATTGCTCTTCAACAGAAGCGAGTGACATTTTTTCCTTAATAATACGCTCGAGTCTTAATGCTCCTACTCTGAATGCTGTTGTTTGAACTAATTCGCCAACTGAGCGCACTCTACGATTTGCTAAATGATCAATATCATCAACTTTACCTTTTCCAGAAGTAAGCCCGATAAGATAAGAAATTATTCCAACAATATCATCTAAGGTAAGCGTATTTACCTCAGAATTTTGGAAATTTGTAAGATTTGCAAGTTTTTTATTAATCTTGTAACGACCCACCTTTGAAAGGTCATAGCGTCTTCTATCAAAGAATAAATCACGGAAATTTTGACGAATTGTATCAATAACAACAGGCTCTCCAGGATTCATCTTTTTAAAGATTTCAATTAATGCATCTGTTTCACCCTTTGTTTCATCTTTCTCAAGTGTGTTTTTAATGTATTGTTCTGCTTCTTCTACCCCTTTAAATTTGTCATAAATTGCGTCTGTACCATCAAGCCCTAAAGATTTCAAAAATACAGTAGCTAAAAACTTCTTTCTTCTATCAATTCTTACAACGACAGTATCATTTCTGGTTGTTGAGAATTCAAGCCATGAACCATGAACTGGACGAAGCTCTGCGGTGTAAAGTGTTTTTCCGGTAATTGGATCTTCTGCTGCGGTGAAAAATACTCCTGGGGATCTTACGATTTGATTAACAATAACACGTTCAATTCCGTTTACGATAAATGTTCCGCGCTCTGTCATCTTAGGAACTTCTCCCAAAAAAACATCCTGCTTAACTCTTTTTCCTGATTTTTTATTTGTTAATGTAGCTTCAACAACAAGTGGTGAGAAATAAGTGAGTCCTTTGTAGATTGCAATTTCCTCTGTAATTTTAGGATCACCTAATTTAAATTCTCCTAAAACAAGCTCCCAATTTTTACCGGTAAAATCTTCAATGGGGGAGATTTCTGAAATAACCTCTTTAATTCCTTCTGATATAAACCAGTGATAAGATTTTTTTTGTATGGAAATAAGATCAAGCTCCGGGAGGTTTCTATATAATTTTCCCCAATAACTTCTTTTAATGTCTTTTTTTCCTGCCGATTGTTTAATTGTTTGTTTAGCCATTTGGAATGAAATCAGAAGCGCCTTTTTTTAAACGCAAAAAAAACAGGAGGTAAATCCTTACCCCTATTTCTGTAGGATCGCGTTATGTATTTATACAACCTATATTAAATATTGTCAAGCACCAATTTAGAAGTTGTCAGATCCTCCTCAAATTGCTCCTTGAGCCGTGTACGAATAGTACTGAAAAGGCGAACGGCAAAATGAGGATGGATCAATAGGAAAAATTATATGCGTTCTTTGCTTGTGGTAGTTCCTTCGCGTTCTCTTCTAATTTTGTATTTTTCAAGAACAGCATTAAAGCTTGCTTGATCCTCTTCAATAATAATACGATCAAGCTTTTTTTTCCCTTCCAAGACATGGCTTAAAAAATTATCTCCGAAAAAAGCCGCTCCTTCACTTGTTACATCTTCATGGCAATCGCTTAAATGCATTGCGCCCATCTCTGTCCCTTCCGAAACACGCGCGCTAACCTCCCCATCACCCAATACATCAGATATAAAAACAAAATATTCAGACTGAGATTTATCTCTTGGATTATTTCTAACCCGCCCTCCGTTATAAGCTGCTATAGCAGAGTTTGCAATAGGAATAGAGATTTCTGTACGCCAACCCCTCATTTTCATATCTTCTTGAACTCGAACTTTTGCCTGCCGAGCCTCTTCCAGTAAGCTATCAGAAATCTGTATTCTTTGTATTTTTCTGTCAAAACCCTCTATTTGCCACTGAGCATTATCTTCTGCAGTGTATATTCTTTTCATCGTAAACCTATTCTATTACTTATATTAGATTTAATTGTAAGAATTTATCGGAGATACCTATTCACGTTTATATTGTGCTCTTCGAGGGTTCTTGCAAAGTAAACATTTCCCTCACTGTCATGTAAATAGAAAAAATATGAAGTTGATTTCGGATTTGCTGCTGCTTTTATTGCTTCAATTCCAGGATTTCCTATTGGCCCTGGTGGAAGACCAGGATTTTTATACGTATTGTAGGGTGAGTTAATATTTTTATCAGCTGCCGTTGGCACTGTCCACCATTTATCTCCCACTTTTCCTTTTGCATACTGAAGCGTTGCGTCTATATCCAAAGCCATACCCTGGCGCAATCTATTTGCAATAACTGAAGAAATTGTTGGCATCTCATCTGACCCAAATGCTTCCCGTTCTATAAGTGATGCTATTACAACAATCTGATCAAGATCAGATCTTCCGGAAAGCCCAGCTTCTTCAATTTTTTTATTAAAATTATTTTCAAATACTGACAACACTGTTTCTATGGTTGCGTCTCTAGGAATTAAGTAAGTATCAGGGAAAAGATATCCTTCTTTTTCAACAAGTTTTGCCCGCCAAGATTCATTATAAGAAGGCAGATTTGCTTGCAATGTATCTGCAATCTCTTCTGCCCTAAATCCTTCAGGAATCGTTATCCATACCTCAAGGGGGGCTTCAGACATGATCTTTAGAATTTGTGAGACATTCATAGATGGAGACAGTTTATAATCCCCAGCCCTGATTTTTTTATCAACACCTTGGATCCGCGCAGTAAGCTGGAAAACTGTTTTGTTTTTAATAATACCTTGATTTCTCAAATCGAGTGCGATCTGAGAAAGACCGCTACCCCTTTCCACCACAAACATCTTCTCACTTGCATCGTTAGGGTTTTTTGACGCAGACCCATTCACCCACCAAAAAATAAAACCGAGGATGAAAACAAGGAATAAAAGCGCAGAAATGATTTTTTTCACTGAATTATTCTATCATAAATAACATTTACTCTATTTCAAAAAGCGGGAAGAGGGAGAGGGAATCTTTTGCCTCTTTAATGTCATATGGTGAATCCGCAAATAAAATTGCCAATTCTTCATCTTTTTGCACTTTATCCCCTAATCGTTTTTTAAGCAGCATTCCAGCATCTTTTTTTTCTGGTGCGCCAAGAAGTTTTGCAATAATTGAAATATTTTTATTATGAACTAATGTTATAACTCCGGTTTTTTCCGCCTTAATATACCCACGATGTTTTGCGGGATGCAAATCTTTTGACTCTATAAAAGGGTCTCCACCTTGCGCAGCAATGATATCTTTCATTTTTTCATGAGCTAAGCCAGATCGTAATAAATCATATGCCCATTCTTTTGTATTTTTATAAGGCTCAGGTGGCTTTTTACCTTCCAAGCAAAGATCTAATAATAACTCACATAAATCTATCGCTCGCTCCTCCAAGTCTATTGATCTTTTTGCATCTTGTTCTAAAACTTTTAACGCATCTTTTGCCTCAAGTACTGGACCTATTCCGGAAGCAGCTGGCTCATCAACTTTATGAATAAATGAGGTAAGTTTAATCCCGAATTTTTTAGCTAAATACAAAAACTTTCTTTCAAGTATTTCACAGTCCTCTCTGCTATGAACTTTTACTGTTTTTCCATACGGAAGGTCAATAACAACATGAGACGCACCAAATGCAATTTTTTTTGCCATAACTGAAACTAAAACTTTATCAAAACTTTCAAATGCTAGAGGTTCTTCAACATCAATTAATACATCATCTGCTGGTGCTATTTTAAAACTTCCCCCCCAAACAATACATCCATTTGTCTTTGCAACTATTTTTTCAATTTGTGATTTTGTAAACGTTACTTTTGCTAAAACCTCCATGCAATCAGCGGTTCCTGCAGGAGTTGTTATTGCCCGAGATGAACTTTTTGGAATCTTAAATCCTGCCGCAGCAATTATAGGCACTACAATCATCGTTGCTCTGGTTCCAGGCGTTCCCCCAATTGAGTGCTTATCTGCAATGATCCCTTTAAATTCAAGCTTCTCTCCCGTTTCAACCATAGCTTTTGTAAGATAATATAATTCCTCATCAGAGAATCCTTTTGAATACCCTGATGCCGCAAAATATGTTGTTAAAACGTCACCTAATTTATCTTGAGCAATCTGATCCATGACAGCATAAATCTCTTTATATGAAAGTTCTTTACCGACCAGTTTTTTTTGTATAGCAAGAAGCGCTAAATTTTTTTCATCCATAAGATTAATTTGAAATTTACAATTTACAATTTGAAATGAATTTAAAAATTTAAAATTAAAAATTTTAAAGTGAAAATTAGTCTTTGATGATTCCTGTCTGCGTTAGTCCAATTTTTACAATTGCTTTTAACACTTTTATTGTCTGATAAACAAGAAAATTAATCAATTGCCTGAAATAAGGCCAAATTTGCATCGCATAATACCTAAAAGCTTGCCAAAATCTTTGCAGTTTCCCCCCAAAACTGTTTCTTGGATCCTTAAATGAATCTTCTGCAAAACTAGAGATGCTTTGGGTATTTTGAATAGGTGTGGACGGTGTTTTAGTTGGTTCCATATGTTTTGGCAATACGTTGTTTTTGTAAATAAGCTGACCTATCACCTGAAGCGTCAAGCCTTGCCTTCACAACAAGACGCTTCCAAACTGTACCCGGAGGAGTACACGTTACAATTGTAATATAAGAAGTATCAAATGATTGCACAAACATATCTGTGTCTTCTGGAGTAGTTATAATTTTTGAAAAAACCGTATATGTATATTTTTTTCCTTTCACTTCTGCAAATATTTTATCGCCTTCCTTAATAGTGTGTAATGTTCCAAATATTGTTTTATAATTATCTGGCTTAAAAAATTGAGGAAGAGTAGAGTGCCCAAAAATTACAGAAGTTCCCCTCTCTCCAGGAGTTGAAGTTCCTGCGTATTGAATGAGGTGTTTTTCTAAATCATAATCTGTGGTTGAAACCTCAGCATTCTCTATTTTTAGGTTCGGTATTGAAAGTGAGTATGACTTAACAGAAGCATCCTTGTTAGCACCATGAATTTGAGGGTACCAATTTCTTGCATCTGTAAAATCTGTAGTAATCTGTGAAAATCCTTGTGCAAAAAGCCCAGAAATTGAATTGCTAACAGCAAGCGTTCTTTTTGGCACTGGCACCTCAATCTCCCGCATGCTATTTGCATAAAAAACCTGATATGAAATGACAGGAAAGAAAAAATAACCAACCAGAAAAAGCCCAGAAAGAATAATTAATATACCGATACTTTTTTTAATTACTTTTTTATGAGACGTTCCGTTTTGTTTCGAAAAGCTATACGCATTCATTATTTTGCTTGAAGTTCTATTGTGATATTGTTTTTATTAAAAGGAAGAATTTTTGGCAGAAACGGAATGCTTCTTGTAAAGTCTACCTTGATATCCTGAATTCCATCTACTTCAAGAATTTCATATGTTTTATCTGAATTCTTACCGGCAATCTTTCCGCCTAAATCACTTGTTTCAATTTTTGGAAGATACACTGAGGAAAAGACAAATGTTGCACTTATTACCCCATCCTCATCTGAAATATCTTTCACGGAAACCTGAGACTCCTTCTGTGAAAATTCTCCGTTTCCAGCCTTTTCTTTTGTTGCTTCTTTTGCAAAAGATAATAGATCAGACTTTTTATAAACACCCATATCAAAAACTATTGAGCCAGTGAGTTTTACATCTGATGCCTCATCTCCTTCTTTTTTAGAATACGTCTTAGAATCAAAAGAAAAACTTAATGGATTGTCTAAAATATCTTCATCAGTATCTTTTTCTGAAGCAGCTTTTGAAACTGCATCTTTGGTCAACTTTGAAACTAAACTACTTTCAAGCAAACTTAAATCTTCTTTTGAGACAACAGTGATCTCCTTACTGGTACCACCACTAAACGCTGAGTCATTTTTTGCAAAAACATCAGACGTTGACGTATTCTCAAATGAGAAATTTGTACTTGAAGGAAGATTGTACTCTTTGCCAAATTCAAAAGATTCTACTTTTCCTTTTGCATTACTAAAAGAAGTAGAAAAAGAACTTGTAGAAGCAACTGAGACTTCTTCAGTTAATGTAAAGGTTAAATTGTTTGGACCAACAAGCACCGACCCTTTTGGAAACACCTTTTTATTTTCTGTCTTATTATAAATAGTTACCTCGCCTTTTGCTTTTTCTCCCGTTTTTTTTGACCCTGTTGCTTTCTTTGACTCTTCACCTTCTATCGTTATTTCGCGTGTTTCAAGACGTAAAACTCCTTTTTCTACAGATGAGGATGAGTCAGTTGAGAAAGTTATAGGCATATCTTTTGTGATAACATTTTTATTCAAATACAACGTTACCGTAGCTTTTTCAAACATAAAATAATATAAAACACCAAGCACCACTAAGAGAATAACCGCTATTATTGGATAGAGATAAAATTTATTACCAGAAATACCTATACCAAATCTTGGTACCTTAAAAAGTTTTATTTTTGACATAAATCCACTTGCCATAACAGTCATAGGAATAGCTGTTTCTGTGTCATGACCAGACTCAAGCTGCTCATCCCTTCTATCATTAATAACCGGTTCTACATTTGATTCTTGCAAAGGCTCAGATACTGATTTTCTTCTCACATCAGTATCTTTATAAAAGCCAACATCTTCTCCATTAAATTCTAAATCTTCCAAGAAACTTTCTTTTGAATCTATAACTTCCTGCTCAGGCGTTACTACTTCATTAACCTGCCCCTCTTTCCCGGAAACGCCTTCAATTTCTTCTTTCTTCTCATTTTGAATAACTGTCTTTGCTGGATTTGATAATTCTACTCCTTCTACTTTTTCAAAACCCATTTGCCCTGCAACGCCACTAATAACTGCCTCAGACTCAATATTTGGATCAAGAACAGAAACCTGAGGAATGTGCAAAAATGGAAGCTTCTTATTCCAAGAATATGTTAAAAATTCCTGCTGAATAGCTTTTGCCTTATCATAGTTGAGTAAAATAATTTTTGCTGGTAAAACCTCTGTTTCTGTTTGTATCAGCAAGATCTCCTCAGCAGTCTTAACAGCGTCTTCTTGGATAATTTTTTCCTCAACAAACACTAAACTACCGTTTTTAACAATTGATACTGTCACATGTTTTTCCCCAAGTTCAATAAATATTGCAGTTACGGGAACACCTTCAATTTTATGTAAATGTGAAGACAACGCCTCAATGGAAACAATAAATCCTACCGGAGTTAACTCTAAAGACTCACAAACACGTTTTAAAGATACAAGATGTTCTTTTTTTATTTTTCCATCTATCACCCATCTTTGAGGAACTGAAAAAATAGTTTTTTCCAAATGGGATCCTTCAGGAAGCGTTGATTCAGCATCTGAAATAACAATATCAGACGCTTCAATCAATTTATTAGACTCAAGCGTATCTAGAGGAGTTGATATAATTTCTTCTTTTTTTGCCAAAACTGAAAGCTTTTCACCTGATTTTTCAAACAGTAAAGCAGCTATTTTTCCAGTCGTAAAAAGAAGAACTAAAAAGTACTCTTTTACAGATTCTTTTTTTTGTAAAAAGGGCAGATTCATAACAATTTAAAATTTGAAATTTAAAATTCTAAATCAATTTCATAAATTCAATAAAAATTTGAAGTTTAAAATTAAAAATTGCCTCACCCAACCCTTGAATAAATTCGCTGAAATCCTTTCCCTAAGGATTCTTGCTTATATCTTTTGAGCCTGCGAAAAAGGCAAAGCAAGAATTATCCAACCTTTGAATAAATTCGCTGAAATCCTTTCCCTAAGGATTCTTGCTTTATTATTGTAAACTTTTTTACCTCACCTGTAAAATTTACATGCGGACCACCACAAAATTCAATAGAATAAGGCCTACCCTGATCTTCCTCTCCTTTTGAAACAGAATCAAGGTAAGGGTTAGAACCGCCAATAAAGTATATCTTTGAAGTTTTGGCATACGTATTGGAAAACAACCCAATTGCACCCATTTTTTTTGCTTTCTCTGTATCAATCATCTCAAAATGAACAGGCAAATTATCTTGTATTTTTTGGTTAACCATTTCTTCAAGTTGTTTTAACTCATCTGCGGTTAACTTCCTGTCAAAGTTAAAATCAAATCTTACTCTTTCTGCTGTAATATTACTCCCTGATTGATGCAGCTGCACTCCAAACATATCTCGAAGAGCTTGATGCATAAGGTGGGTTGCAGTATGCCCCATAATTGTCTTCTCAGAATGATCAGCCAAACCTCCTGCAAATTTCTGCTTTGAACCTGCTCGGGACAAATCTTGATGCTTTTTTATTTGCTCGGCAAGTGCCTGCTCATCAAAAGTATAGCCAAGGGAAATCAACTGCGATGGCCCAAGGCCAAATGAGGTAATTGCTTTAAAAGCAAGATCTGCAGAAATTTCTTTGCTCCCCATAAGCTCATCTCCAACTTTCACACCAATTGCAAGCTCTTTCTCAATCATTCGGGCCCCACCGGTAAGTGCTTTCTTGTATACACTTACCTCTTCCAGAATGGTATTTTTAATAACTTCATATTTCTGCTCAAGAACTGGATCGGTGTCTTTGTAGGAAGCAACAATTGCTTCGATTATTTTTTCTGGATCTTGGGCAGCTAATACATGTAAGTTATCAATCGCGCGGCGCACCAACCTTCGCAAAATATACCCTTGTTCTTTATTTGAAGGTGTAACATTGTTAGAAATTATAAATACCGCGGCAGTTAAGTGATCTGCGATTATTCTCATTTCCTTTTTTTGATCTTCATATTTTTTACCTGTTAACCCTTCTAGAGATTTTATAATTGGAACAAAAAGTGAGGTTTCAAAAATATCTGTTTTTCCTTCAGTTACTAGAACTAATCGCTCAAGACCTCCGCCAAAATCCACATTTCTCTGCGGCAACTCAGAAAAACCATCCTTCGTCTTTATGTATTGCATGAAAACTGAATTTCCAATTTCAACATATTTTCCACAGTCGCAATTCACATGACATACTGCTCCAAATTTTATGTCATGTTCTATGTCAAGATCATAAAAGACTTCAGTATCTGGCCCTCCTGGTTCCCCTGGAGGCATGTTATCAGCAGCTCCAGCTCTACTCCACCAATTCTTTTTCGCACCATACTTAAAAATCCTATCCCCTACTTCTGCATCCATTCCAACTTTTTTAAATTCTTCCTTCCAAATCTCAATTGCTTCTGTATCTTCTGGAATATCCTTATCTCCCTCAAAAACCGTTACATATAATTTACTCGGGTCAAGCTTTAACTCAACTGTTAGAAATTCAAAAAACCATGGGATTTGTTCTTTTTTAAAATAATCACCTAGACTCCAATTCCCAAGCATTCTAAAAAATGTAGTATGCCGGTTATCTCCTATTTCATCAATGTCCTGAGCCCTGAAAGAATTTTGCGCATTTACCAACCGTTTTCCCGCAGGGTGAGGTTCGCCAAGCAAATAGGGAACTAAAGGCTGCATACCAGAAGACGTAAAAAGCGTAGTTGGATCATTTAACGGAACAAGTGATGAGTTTTCTATTCTTACATGTCCTCTGTTTTCAAAGAACTTTATGTAGTGATCAAGGATTTGCTTCGCTGTCATTATGGATCAAATTGTATCACAGATCCGAGGCTGGAAAAAGCACGAGATATGATATGTATTATCGAACTCGTTTCAGTTGGTGTTGCACTTTTTCCATAGATTTTTTAACTGCATTCCATAATACTTTATCTTCTACTTTTGCACTCACTCGTTTTCCATCCATAAAATAAACATGAAAGTGATATTCAAACCCAGTTACTTTCCCTTTTTTATTAAAATATGCTGAAACTTCACCCTCCAATAATCGAACTGGTTTTGATCTTCCAATTTTCTCAGAAAACAAATCAGTAAGCTCATGTATTTTTACTTTCTCCTCTTTTAATAGTACTTTATGATGATCAGTAAGTGAAAAATTAATTTTCTTTACAGGTTTTATTTTTGATAAAACATCCAAAAAGTTTTTAATAGAAACTATTTTTTTCGGTTTTTCATTTTTATCTACTAAAACAACGCTATTTGTTTTTCCAGAAATCATTTTTTCAAGAATAAATGACATATGATCAGCCATAAGTGCTGTATTTACCCGTGTTTTCATAAATTCACCAAGGGTAAAATCAAACTTCTTTAAATCTTTATCTTCAATAAGATATGTTCTATTGTTTTTAGTTCTTCCAGATTTCCCTTTTATAGGGGTTGCCATAAATGCCTCTTGTATATCCCTTCTGGTAACAATTCCAATAGTTCTATTTTTCTCATCAACTATAACTATTCTTGACGTTTTATCTTTTTTTAATCGTGAGTAAACATCACGAATCTTATCATGCATGCTCCCGGTAAGAACGTCATCTGCAATAACTGATTCCAAAATTTCCGCTTCGTCTTTCAAGTGCTTTAAGATGTCTACAGCTTTTACCACACCTACTATATCACCATATTCTCCAGTTATTGGAAGTGTATACGTATCAAGGGAAAGCATGTGTTTTGCAAAAACTCCAAGATCAATATCTTGATGAAGCTTAGGAGGGTGAATAAGTGCATGACCCGCTTTGGTTGTAAGTGGAAAACGCTTTTTAAACAAACAATAAGAAGGAGTAATTATACCTTCCAATTTCCCCTTATTTACAACAAAAACAGGTTCATGACTGCTAAAAACCTTTGAAAGTGCAAGTGAGAGTGTATCAGAAGGTTTTACGCTTGGAACAGATTCGGCGGACTTTATAAGTTTTCCTGAAATTCCCATGAGGGCAATCGTACCAAATGAAATACTATTTTGCAATAAAAACTCTCAGGGGGCAATCAATATGCTTACAATTTGCCTTGCAATATTCACGACCATAATGCGTGAGTCCTAGTCCAAATTCTCGCCAATCTTTTTGTGGAACTATCTCCATGAGGTCTTTTTCAATTTTTACAGGCTCAGAATTTTTTGAAAGTCCAAACAGATTCGATAACCGCTTAACATGCGTATCAACCACAATTCCTTCTGACTTTCCAAATGCTTCTTGCAAGATTACATTTGCGGTTTTTCTCCCAATGAAAGGAAGTGTTAACAATTCATCCATTGATTGGGGCAGATTACCGCTATATTTCTCAAAAACAATATCTGCAGCTTTTTTAATTGCCTTTGCTTTTCCTTTGTAGAAGTTAATCGAATGGACATCTTTCTCAAAATCTTCAAGTGAAACGTTTCTATAATCATCAAGGGTTTTATATTTTTTAAAAAGTGCATCGGTAACCTTATTTACTCCTACATCAGTTTGTTGTGCAGAAAGCGCTACTGCCACATATAGCTCCCATGAATTTCCCCAGTTCAGCGGAGTATGCGGGTCTGGAAAAAGCTCTTTTAGTTTTTTTGTAATATGAAGTATTTTCTCACTGTCTGTCATAGCTATGCAGCTGTTTTTCTAAATGGGTCTCTGGTAACTTTACTCCAAGGGAAAAAAACCACTCCTTTTCCTCTCACGCGTCCCAAAAAAGAATCCCCTATTCTTGTCTTCGTAAAATCATGCACAGAGACAGAACCGTCTCTAAGAGATATTCCAATTTCTGTATTTGGATGTATAATGTGCCTTAATCCACCAGACGTGTCAACTAAAATATGCGTAACAGAAGCTTTAGGATCAACTGCAATATCTTCTATAACACCTTCAATCTTTGGACCAAAGAGTACCCTGTTCACGGCATTTGAAATTCTTTCTGCTCCTGCTCCCATAAGTTTATTTTCCAATAATTCCCACTAAGTCTTTTGCAAGTTTTGCAGGATTATGACGTAAATATCTTCCCTTCCTCAGATATTCACCGCTAATAACTTTTATTTTGTTATTGTTAAAATATTCTTCGTCAAACTGCACAGGCTCTTCGTGATCTTCTTCATAACGCTTAAGAATCTCACCGGTTGGTTTTTCTGTATTTACAACACAATAATCAATAATAGTACTACCCAGATGATCCTGCAAAACGCGCACAAAATCTGATGCTCTAAAATTATATGTTTCTCCAAATTTTGTCATAATATTTACTACATATATTACTTTCGCCTTTGTTTTATTAAGAGCTTTCACGATATCTTTCGTAATAAGATTTGGAAGAATTGAAGTATATAAGTCCCCTGGTCCTAAAATTATATAATCAGCCGCAAGAATTGCAGAAACTGCATCTGGATTTGCTGATACCTCTGGTTTTAAAAAAAGTTTCGTAATTCTTTTACTACCATCATGTTTTGGCACGTCAATATTTGTTTCACCTTTTATAATCTCGCCATTTTCAAGCTGCGCATATAAATACGTATCTTTTAAAGTTACTGGAATAACTTTTCCTTCCACGTTTAAAATCTTTACTGCTTCTTGGACTGCACCCTCAAAACTACCTGTTATTTTTTCAAGCGCTGTTAAAAGTAAATTTCCCATTGAATGACCTGAAAGCGTTCCTTTTCCTTTAAATCTGTAGTTAAAAAGTTTTGCAACTGTCTCATTATCTGTTGCGGAAAGAGCAACGAGAGCTCGGCGTATATCACCCGGGGGAAGTGTTCCAAATTCTTCACGAAGAACTCCTGTTGAACCTCCATCATCAGCCATAGATACTACGGCTGAAAGATTATATGGATATTTTTTAAGTCCTGTCAGAACAGTATAGACCCCTGTTCCACCACCTATAACTACTACGTTTTTTGACATGTCGGTAGTATTTTACTTGGAAATAATAAGATTATCAAATGGGAAAGCCTAGTCACTTTGACTTTTGTGTTTTTTTAAAAAATCTTTTTTTTTGAGGTTGTGGTTTTATAGCTTCCTCTTTTCCCTCAGGCTCTAGCTTTTCATAATCTTTTATATGCGCTTCAACAATCGGTTCTTCAACGGATTCCCCCATCATATCCTGCTCTTCTAACATTTCATCAATAGTTACTTTTTCAGCTTTTTCTTCCAAAAAATCTATACCATCTTGAAATAATTCTTTTACAAAATCCCTTCCTTTTTTATGAGAAAGGATATATGCAGCAGCACCTCCTATAACTGCACCCCAGAAGAATCCTTCAGTAAATCTTCCATGATGTTTTTTCTCATCCATTCTTACTCTTCTCCTTTCCAATATTAAAAAGTTTACTAATAATTGAGAGGATGTTAGATGAAACAAACACGCTTCTTATAAAATTAACAGGCTCTGAAATATTTTCAGTAATCTCCTCTACATCATCAAGAATTTTATTTGTTTTCTGAACGGTTACTCTTAAGTCTTTTAAAATTAGAAAAACTTGTACGCCTAGAATCACGAATAAAACGGATAAAAGAAGGATAACGAATAATAATACAGCTTGGACAGGATCTATCATAAGTAATTTAGAGTACCACGTGAAAATTCCAGAATCAAGGGAGTCAAACTAAATCAAATTATGTATTACTCCACTTTAATCTGAACAGTTTCTTTTGTCTCTTTTCCATATCGACTCTTAGACAAAACCACAATTTCAGAGGATCCAGAATAAACATATAACGTTTTTCTAAATTTCCCTGATAAATCAACATATACATCTTCCCCATTTACGGTAACAGTTGCATATGGATCAGTCTCACCAGACACTTCAACCACGTTTGACTCAACCACCTGCCCTTGTTTTGGAGAAGAAATAGTAAGCTTTGGTCCAAAAAATATGAAGCTAAATTGAAACGCCAAATACATAGCCACAACCGAAAAGATTAACATCACAAATAACCCACGTGGCGAACGAAGAAAAAATTTTCTAGCAGGAGTTTGTGACTTTTTTTTATACGTTGGGAGAATATCAACGCGTGATGATTCATTTTCACGCCTGAAAAGAGCAGCTGCAGTAGTTGCGGAAAAACCAAGATAAGTTGCGTAATTTTTTACAAATCCTAAGGCGTATGACCCTGATGGAAGTTTTGCAAATTCGCCTCGTTCTAAATATTCCAAAAATTGTTTTTTAATTTTTGTTTCACGCTCCACCTCATCCAAATGAATGTTTTTCTTAAGCCTTGCTTCTTTTAATATCTCTGAAATTTTTCGCATACATGGAGACTATTCAACGCTACTACCTGTATTTGCTAAAAATGTGTCTGGATCAGTTACAAGAACTTCCCGAGGCTTGGAGCCATCTCCCGGACCAACGACCCCAGCTTCTTCTAGCTGATCAAGAATTCTTGCAGCTCTGTTAAATCCAACCTGAAGTTTTCTTTGAAGCAGTGATGAAGATGCCCTATCATATTGACATACAATTCTTACCGCTTGTTCAAAAAATTCGTCTCTTCCATCTCCGCCTGCATCTCCAGCTGCTGGGATACCACCTGAGCTACCTCTTCCCTTCAAATTAACCTGCTGCTCTATTACTTCGGTAGTGTATTCAACTGGAATTCCACGAGATTTTATAAAGTTAGTGAGTCTTTTTACGTCCTGCTCTGAAACAAACGCTCCCTGAATACGAGTTGGCTTTGCTTGATCCGGGGGAACATACAACATGTCGCCTTTTCCAAGTAATTTTTCAGCACCAGGAGTATCTATAATAACCTTTGAATCAATCATAGAAGAAACTGAAAATGAAAGACGAGTCGGAATATTTGCCTTAATAAGACCTGTTAAAACATCTACGGAAGGGCGCTGAGTTGCAAGAATCAAATGAATTCCAGTAGCTCTTGCCATCTGAGCAAGCCTGGCAATTGAATCCTCAACCTCAACTGGCGCAAGTGCCATAAGATCTGCAAGCTCGTCAATAAAAATAACTATATATGGAATCGCCTGAAAACCTGCAAGCTCATTATAGGAATCAATATTTTTTACTCCACTTTCAGCAAATTTTATATATCTTCTATCCATTTCTTTTAACGCCCATTTTAAAGCTGAAACAGATTGCGCAGCCTCAACAACAACTGGCACCAAAAGATGGGGAATATTATTGTAACCTGTTAACTCTACCCGCTTTGGATCAATCATGATGAATTTAACCTCGGAAGGCGAAGCTCTAAAAAGAAGTGATGCTACCCAAGCATTAATAAGCACTGATTTTCCAGAACCTGTAGTTCCAGCAACTAAAACGTGTGGCATTTTTGAAATATCAGCAATAACTGGACTTCCTGAAACATCAAGCCCAAGTGGCACGGTAAGCTTTGATTTTGCTTTCTGCATTTTTTCAGATGAAAGAATAGCTTTAAGACCCACCAGTTCAAGTGATTGATTTGGAATCTCTATACCTACTAAATTACGACCTGGAATTGGCGCCTCAATTCTTACTTGACCAGTTGGCGCCTCAGTAGCAAGCGCTAAATCATTTGCAAGCCCTGTAATCTTAGAAAGCTTTGTGCCAAGTGCTATATCTATAGCATATTGAGTAACTGATGGTCCTACATTTATCTCAACCACTTTGGATTGAACTCCAAAACTTTGCAATGTACGCTCAATTACACCTGCAGTTTTTTTAATATCCCCACGCTCTGCCTTACTGTTATGATCTGAAAGAAGAGAAAGTGGTGGATATTCCCAAACTCCTAATTCCATTGGCTTATTTAAAATCAGCTCATCAGATACACGCTCATCTTTCTTCCCTTCAGATTTTGTCAAAGGAACAGGAGAAGGCGTAGGCGCTGATTGATCCTTTAAACCTTTTATAGTAATTGCTTTCATATCATGCAACTGACGTTCTTTTTTTGTTTTTAAAAGTGGAATTATTTTGTCTGCAAAAAACGAACCTATCCCTGAAAAAATAGTTTGTCCAACTGCAAAAGCCTGAGGCAATGAAAGATTTAAAAATACAATAAAGCCAACTATTACTCCTGCGGTAAATATAAGATATGAAAGTCCAGATCCTAAAAGCATTGCAAGCTGAAGAAACAACTCATCACCTACCGCACCAGATTTTGTTAACGCAAGCAAACAAAGCGTTAGAACAAAAAAACCAACTGAAACATTTGGCTTTGCCATTCCAATACGGATTCTAGAAAAAAGGAGTGCAAAAAAAATCAAATTTACAGGTATAAGAAGCGCGAAAATTCCAAAATATCCAATTAAATACCTATTAATTTCAGACAGTGTATTCCCGTTTTGAGTGAATGAAAATAAAAGTATGGCAGCTGCTACAAAAAGTGCGAGGGTAAAAAGAGTATAAACTGTATTTTTTTTCAGTTGTACCTTTGGTAAACCTTTGGATTTTCTTCTGCTATATTTTCTTTTTTTTGACATATCTTAGTATACTAGGTTCAACCTTCTCATTTCAAACACTATACCAATGTAGCACAGAAAAACGACAATGTCAAGACTATGGGATATTAATCATGAGGGTTATCTTTCACGTGTCGTGCTACATACCGTGCTACATTTTCCCAAAAATCTTCTACCCCATCAGGAGATATTTCCTTGTCATAATGAGGGGGTTCTTGTTTTGGCTTTGTATGTTTAACCATTTGTAAAAATAAGCCACTTTCATGACACCAGGTAATAAACTGTACTTGTTTTTTGTAGTTTTTTGGAAGCTCTACTCCTCGCCATTTTTTACCAGCTGCAATAAGCCCTCGGAACATTGGGTCATCATGAGGAATTTTCTGAGTTGATAACTCCCATAAAGCTGCCCTTTCTGTAAATGAAGGAATAAGCTGATGACGTCTTAAAAAGTCTAAATTATCAAACTCCTGTCTTCCAACTGGTTCTGTAAACAACAAAATAGAGCCACCTCGTTGCTTTGTATCATAAAGGGCCTTAAATGCCTGTTCTGAAGGTTTTGTAACCTCAAGAGATATAAGCTCATCTATGTACACTTTTTCGTATAAATTAACTATCTCTTTATCATTACTTGAAGTAAATTCTGTAATAAATGATGCATGTCGTTTTAAAAAGTCACGGAATAACTGCGTATATGGAGCTGTTTTTACAACCACCTGAAATGAAAATCTACTATTCACCTTTTTAAGCTCGAGCATGAAAAGCTCAAATTCATGGGTTCCAACAGCAGCACCTGATAGCGGGATAATCATATGTATTGCTGAATCGCTTGCCGGATTTAGTTGATTCTCACGTTTTACAAAATCAACAGATGACAAATTTTCTGCCAAATAAGGACTTACCGGATAAGGTATTACAATTACTTTTGGTTTCTTTTCGGAAGTCCGTTTATCGTATTTTCTCAAGACTTCTGCGGTCTTTTCAGATGGAACAAAAATTAAATCTGCATGATGTACATACCAAATAAGTTGTGGGCTATCATCAGTAACCTGCACCGCAAGAATTATTTTAATGTTTAGTTTTTTTTCTACGCGTTCTTTAATCACAGAAACTTGATGCGCAATCCCAAAATGAGTTGCAACAATCACAATCGTTGAAACAGGATCTATGCGTTGCATAACCGTTTCTATCAATTGTTTTTCCAAATCTTTAGAAGTTCCATGTAAATATCTCCTATACAAAAGAGTAAATATTTTTTCTCTAATTCCGCTTTGAAACCACACAAATATCCATCGTAAAATAGGGTGCACACTCATAATCCTGTGGATAAACGTAACAGATGTATCATCAGTGCCTAAAAGTATTGGGGTAACATACTCTGGAAGACCGTGGTACAAAGCATCAGCAACACGCAAATGACCAAATCCAGCAGGAGCATAGGATAAATAAACCACAATCGACCTATCTTTAAATATGCTCTCATCTATCTTATTCTTCATGGAACTTTACTTAAACTTCTATAATTACCGGCACAACAAGAGGTGAACGGCCTTCTTTGTATAATATATCCTCTGCGATCTTCTCAATAGTTTTTTTGTAATATGAAACACTCGTAACAGGTTCATTTCTACCATCAAACCGCTTTACTAGATCTGCCTCAAGCTTCTTTGCAAATTCTTCTTTTTTA
>CAZQSX010000012.1:28933-34250 GCA_964596415.1 uncultured Gammaproteobacteria bacterium | reverse complement strand
GAATCGTCGTGGACAGAATACTTGAAGGTAGTCGACCAGGCGCACGACCGTGCGCCAATCACGGATGCACCAACTGGTGCGTCCCTACTATCCTGAACCCCTTGCTTTGCAAGGAGTGTTCGGAACGGAGCAACAAGCTCATCATTTATAGAGAGTTTTAGACCCACGTCAGATCGGTTAGCATCCCTCAGGGAGAGGACCAACCGATTCATCCATACGATCACCTTTCAACCCGCCGGGAGGTAAAAGTGAAAAACACGCTTTCGATCATAGTCGGCCTAATCATATGGGCCATAACAATCGGGGTAATCTCGATCACCGGGTTCGGAATCCCTTACTAGGATCTCGAACAGAACTAAACCGAGTAATACAAGGTCACTGGAGGAATCGTGAGATCAATAACCGGACAAGAAGCAAAAATGATGCTTCAAGAACTAGCCGATGCGCGACAGAGTGTCGTGAACGCGATTGCAGCTGCGAGTCGCACCCATGAACGCCTGAACGGAGACCTGGACGCGACCATCGCCCACGAAACAGCTCTACACGAACTCCATGAAGCTCGTAAGCTTGAGGAAGCCCTCTGGGGTGACCTCAGGGAGCTCACGGAGCCGACACCATGACAACGACCCTTCAGGTCATCAACGAGTACGACGAAGACGGGCGGCAAACCCCAGATTTCCTGCGAATCAAAAGCCAAATGCTTTTGGTCAGCGGGGCTGATGATCCGACACCGTGGTTCAACATACCACCCTCACGAAGGGGTCAAATCCTGATAGCAGTCCACTCTCACCGGAGACTAGGGCTGAGACTGTATGTCCTTCGTGAGTACAACGATTGGAATCTGTACAAAGACGCGCAACCTCCGGAGCGATGGGCATACTTTAGTGTCCACAGCGTCTTCGTTCCGAAGCCTGAGCCTCTTCCGCAACCGTAGAACCAGCCCAGTTGGGGTGTGATGCAGTTCTGAACAAGAACAGCAAAACACTGCCCGGTGGTAGTAAGATTTAGAGGTACTCACCTCGCGCAAAACATGCGTTTATTATTTACCACCGGGATCCAACACTATACAATTTAAAATTCGAAATTTAAAATTTTAAATCAAACCTAAAACATTAAAAATTCAATGTTTCAAATTCATTTTAAATTAAAAATTAAAAACTATAATTAGGAGATTATTTCGCGGATTGCGTGGATAGCTTTATGGTTCCATCAGTTGAAACCACATCACCAGTCAAAAGTCGAACAATCGTTCCATCATTTCTCACCAGTATCCCATTTACCCGTAATACTTCACCCGTTTTTAACTCAACTTCTTGAAGCACCGCACTATCACTTCCCACTGGATATACTTTTCCCTTCGTAATTACATATACGGTAGGCATTTCTTCTTTTTGCATCATTTTTTCCTGCTCTCTTAATTTTCTTATCTCTTCATTTTTCTGTTCTATTTGCGTGGATAATTCTGAAAGTACGGGAACATAACTTTTTCTGGATAAATATACTCCTCCAACAAGTCCTAGTATTAAAACTGCAACAGCTATTGCTGCAATCACATTTCTTCGCATGTTTATTATGGTACACCCATTTTAAAACGTATGTCAAATCTTATTATTATGATCCACTTACTAAAACGACTATACCGTTAAGCTCCGAGCTACGCCCCTTAACTCTTTCAAAGACAAGCACGGTAATGTAATAAAAAAATTTTGACATTCTGAAAGCGTCACACTATAATCCGTACCATGAAGCGACGCGGAAAAGGAAGCGAAGTTACGCTTTACATAAGATCACTTGCGAGAAATGGAATTAGAAATGGCATTATATCTGTAATTTCTAAATTGCCAAGAAATGAAGACCTTATTATTCCAAAAGGTGAACGGGAAACACCTCACAGAGGAAGTAAAGAACGCTAAATTCGTATCTAAAACTAGTTTTTTTCTCTTAGAAACGAAGCTTTAGCGAGTGTCGCAAGAAAAAAGCTTATTTAGTTTTTTTCTTGTTCTCTAGTGCGTCTTTTATTTTCTCAATCGCTGCTTCGGCCAAAGATGCGCCAATCCCAACCGCTGCTTCTCCTGGATGTTTTGCCGCCTCCGCAATAACATCAAGCTTTTCTTCCATAGAATGCTGGATCGTATCTATTCTTTTCTTGATATAAAAAACAGCAAAAACAAGCGCTATTAAAAGCACAATTCCCATTCCCATATAGAAAATGCCCAAAACATAGAATACTTCCTGAAGCCCCATAGAAAAAGTATACCAATTTTAGTGACGAGATACTAGATACGAGTGGACGAGGGAAAATAGAGGAAAATTCTCGTTGCTAGTTAGCTCGTTACTCATATCTAGCTAACGAGTTTCGCAGTTAAAACTATCTTTTTTATCTTTCCATCTTCTGTTTCTATAGAATCAAGTCCGGTGGATCTGGCATATTCTGCTAAAAGTTCTGAAAGCGTTTGAGCTTGTTCTTTTATGTCTTCCCTGGCCGCCTTAATTTTACTATTTACCTGCATCACATCTGGGCGCTTCATAACTTCAGCTTTTGTTGCAGTTTTTTGTTTAATTGCTTTTTTTGCTTCTTCTTCATGTTGCGCGTAGGTGGGGTCATTTGCTAGTACATTATTTAATGTGTCTGTGTGTTCTCCAATTTCTTTTTTCAAACGTTCAATGGTAGAAAGATGCCCGCGGATTAAGTTTTCAAGTGAAAGTGATACTGAAGCCTGATTTTCAGATGATGTAACTTGTTGAGCATCTTCCACTACTTCATCAACATCTCCCATAGGTCCCTCTGTTACATTTACCTGAATTTCATCTGAGGTATTATTATCATCTTGCATATAACTATCTAATCTAAAGGAATCAGGAAAATAAATCAAGAGGGAAAAATCATCATGTCTTTCTTCCCTAAAATCTGAAGCTAATTGAGGTGGAACCTCAATTAGCCATGAAAAAAAGGCAAGTAGATAAATAATACGTTGCTTTGCGAGTAAAACGAGCGAGGACTGCAAAGGGAATTACTTCTCCTCTTCAACGGTTAATTCTAGATATACCTTATTTCCTGTGGCTACTTCAAATTCCTTCCGAGACATTAAACCAATTTCCTTTATCATTCTACCTCCTGCGCCGATAACCATCCGCTTATACCGCGCATCTGGAACCAAAATTTTTGCTTTGATATAAAGCGGAGCGTCATTTCTTCTTCTTACCTCATCTACCACAACTCTAATTTTATACGGTAATTCTTTTCTCAGTTTTAGAAATGCTTTTTCCCGAATAGCTTCTTCTATGTATAAATTAGAATCCATATTCAGTGCCGCAATTGGCATACTTTCCCGATCAACTGATTTTTCTCCTTCTGATAAATGTTCAAAAATTATATCCAAAAGCCCTGATAAATGCAGGTTCTTCAACGCGGATACATGAGTCACTGCGTCAAATTCTTCCTCCATAAAACGGTACTGAGCCGTAAAATCAGGAGTTCTAATATCAGACTTGTTATATACCATAATTTTTGGAACTGATAGTTTTCTAACCATACCAAGCACTCTATTTTCTTCAACTCCGCGCTCACGGGATTTATCAACTATGTAAAGCGCAACGTCAATTCCATGGGTAAGCGCTTGTTCAGCCTCCATATTAGCGGTTTTTCCACGAGCAAGTTTAGCCCTGGCAAAAATTCCGGGTGTGTCAACAAAGATAATTTGCCCACGGGAATCCTCATACACCGCGTACAGTGGAAATTGTGTGGTTTGAGGCATAGGAGACGTTATTGCCACTTTTTGCCCCACCAGGTTATTTACGAGCGTGCTCTTCCCAACATTTGGGCGACCAATAAGTGCAACTGTGCCTACTTTCATAAATTTATTCTACTCCTCCTTCTTCCTTTCTGCTAATTTTAATGTACGGCTTAATATACCTATACACCTCAGAAACAGTAAATCCACCCTTATCCTGACGCAACTCTTCAAGGGCTTGATATATATCTTTTCCTGTATTATTAATTCTCACTCCATATAAAACCTCCCAGTCTGGAACTGGCAAATCACTTAACAGAAAAAAAATGTCTGTAATCCCTATGCTTGCTTCATATGTATCATAACCTGAAAATGGGTCATCTCGCATAGGATTCAACTCGCACTCGGTTTCCCAACCTAAAACTGGCTCAAGCCCATATCTTAAGACGCTTATCTCATCATCCACTTCAATTTCAACAGATTCAGCTCTGTAAGAAAGCATCTCTCCATCTCCAACTTGACAAACGGGCAAATTATCAGCGATATCTCTTCCGATAGAGTTTCTAACATTTGGGTCAAATTGATTTAAGAATGCACTGATTTCCTGCTGTGTTTTTTTATCCATGAAGGGAGATATTTTAAGATGCCAATGTGCTTTTTCTCCTTCAGAAGCTGGATATGTTTCAAATACAGCAACATGAGGAGTAAACGGGTGATTGAATAGCTCTTTATTTATATCAGACGATGCTTGAGTTCTTACGACAGCTCCTGTTACCTCCCTGTTGGTAAGATGTAAACTTGACCAAGGATTCGTTTGAAAATCTGACTTTATAGTACCAGACGTAAAAAGCTTGGTCGGTAAAACGTTTTTTGCATCCCAAGGTGATGTAAGGATACGAACAGCTGGCTTTACGGTGTCATCAGAGATGGCAAACCCACCAACAATCTCATGCGTATTACAATCAATTAATTCGTGACTCATAGAATACGTATTATAGGCTTTATGGATCAAAAACACAACGTTTCATTTGCAGATTTAATGTTTTTGTATTACAATCGCCTCTCACATGGCAGAACGAATCAGAAAAACATTTGTACATAAATCTGAACTCTTAAAAAGAACAAGAGCTTTAGAAACTGGTAAAATACATACCCTTCCTCCTGGCGCATTTATAGATGCGAATGTAGCATTTTCATCAGGCAACACACCTTGGCAATTTAAAAATCCTACAACGAAAGCTGTACCAGTTGTTCAGGAACCCGGTCCCAGGCGCTATGGTTCTCAAAATAATACTCACCCTCCAGTAGTCCCTGAAACACAGACACGTCTTACGGAAGAAAAAAATCGCATAGCAGATACGTTAACAGACTTAGAAAAAAATATTCTTTACTCACTTGCTCTTGGGGAAAAAGAAATGAGCATAAAAACTCAACTTGGTAGCCGCGATAGAGCTGAAAAAGTATTTAATGAATTAAAATTAAAAGCAAAAACTACATTCGGAATTGATCCAACTTTTGACGTCATGCGGGTTCTTCTTGCAACCGCAACCCGTGAAGGACTATTCCCAATTAAACCACCATCACTA
>CAZQSX010000012.1:13470-28923 GCA_964596415.1 uncultured Gammaproteobacteria bacterium | reverse complement strand
CCAGAAGGACACCTGCGGGTTTTACAGCTTCTGGGACAAGGATATAAGCCAGCTCAAATTAAAACTATACTTCATATGCCTGATCAGGAATATAATAAAATCACAGATAACTACGCACAACAACTTCATGCTAAAACCCAACTTCAACTTGTAACAATACTCGCAAGCATCAACTTCTCGGATTAAATTTAGAACCTGCGCTGAAACTGTTGTCTTCAGGCTCACAATCACCTATAATTACAACACCTTCATCCTTAATCTTGGGGCTTACCCTGAGCAGTAAAGAAAAAGGGTTTACCCTGAGGAGGATAAGAAAAAGGGTTTACCCTGAGGAGGATAAGAAAAAGGGTTTACCCTGAGTACTCGAAGGGGTGTAGTGAAATGGTATCACAGCAGTCTCCTAAACTGCTTTTCAGCGTTCGAATCTCTGCGCCCCTGCTGTGATATATCCTGCTGCTTTGATATAATCTTTTTATGGGTGAAAGAAGATATCCAATTAAAAATCCACGTCAGAGAGAAACCCTAACAGAAGCATTTCAGGCAAAATTAAATGCAAATAGTGAGCGCGGAAAAGCCACATATGCTTCCGGACACGTGGAACCATTTCAGGGATATACAAAAGAGAGAATGGGCGGAGAGTTTGAGTTTAAATTGGAACTTTCTCTTCCAACCCAAAGAGAGATTATTGAAAGAACGGTAGAACCTCTAAAAGACATCTCATCCCGCCACGGTATTGAACAGTTTTATCCTTATGATGGAGAGCTTGCTCCGCATGTAACCTTTGAGGTTGCTAAATTCCAAGACGGCATAACACCGGAAGAAAAAAATAAACTCATTGAAGATCTTGAAGAAAATTCAAGACTTGCGGTGCTTGCACGAGTTTTAAAAGGGCTTGATTTTGCCTTTGATACTGCAGTTACTGCAGGACGCGATACTTATTTGTGTATTGGTGAGTTTGGGATAGACACTGGAGCAATACACAAAGCAAGAAGGATTATAGAACGAACCATGAAAAGTTCTGGATTACTTATGCCAATTAACTATCAAGACATTGTACATGCAACTATTGGAAGAGTGTTCAGGGCGCCAGAAAATCCAGAGGCGCTACTTGCCTACGCGGCTGATGTAGAAAAGGAGATTGGAAAACCACTTTCAGAAAATCCGATTATCGCAGTGATTGATAATGTGTACTATGGCTCTGCACTTAAGTATCACATAGAACATGCCTCCCCTCAATTAAAAGAGTAGCTTCCAACGTGGTCGCTTAAACCCTGCAAATTAGTCTTTAGGAACGAAGTGACGCACGATTTATCTTTCTATAGGATGCATCCACATACTCTCTTCCCTTTCCATGTGGAAGAAGATAGAGCAACTCAGAGACATCAACTGCATGCCAATCCAAAACTTGAGACGGCTCTTGCCTTGTTAAATCCAACCGCTTTACTACCCTCTTTCCTCTCAAAAATGTTTTCTTTTCCTCCGTAATCATAGGTGCCCTAAAAATTTCTTCTTTCTCTGTATCTAGAACTACGTGCATTTCTGACACATTACTTCCCCCTATGTTTATGTACGAAGAAATAAGATGTGGTAGCCTTCCTGCTATCTGAGAGTCCTGCTTAAATATTCTAAGAATATTTAAAATCCTCATTTTTTTCTGTTGGGCAAAAAACTCTTCCTCGCGCCTCTTCTCTTCTTCAAATTTTTGAATGATTTCCTCTGCATTATCTACATATCCTTGTAAAACATCCTCTTTATCCGACCCTTTTAAGGATTCTCCCATACCCTTAAACGCTTGTTTTTGCTCAGATGGGCTCAATCGTCTTTTATAAACCCGCACACCGTACGGCAAACCTTTTTTAGTTGGGAAAACAATTCTGCTTATTCCTTGATATTCTGAGGATTCTGGAATGTATGAAGGATCTACCTTTGCGCTTTTTTCTATCTCCAAGACTTTATTGTCTTTTGGTAAAAAGTAGTACACAAAATGGGCTCCGTTGAAACCTGTGGCATAATTTCCTCCTCCTGCAAAATTTAAATGAATAGGTGCTGCAGGCTTCCTTTCGCCTACATATATTTCGTTTGGCAAAGAGGTACGAAGTGTTGATATGCAGGTTGAAAAATTAGACCAGAGCTTGCTTGCTTGATTTATATTTAGCTCACCGTCGTAAGTTGAGCTCCCTATCTTCGTTGTGTAATCATCTTGAACATTTGCATAAATTCTGAATGCCTCTCCCAAATCTAGAGCCCATCGCGGCTTGCCGGTCGCTTGACCTTCGCTTACATTTCTCCTATCCTCCATATACACATATTATACTAAATAGGCATACCATATGAAAATTATAACAGCAGGTTCCAACAACGTTATCCTTCGGCTTACTCAGGACAGACTCAGTGCCAGGATAGGTAAAAGATTTTGCTCGTACAATTAATAAATGAAAGGCGTATACTGATAGTAATGATACTTCTAATTGTTATTATCCTCATTATTCTCTGGCTACTAGGTTACGCTCCAATTTCAGGCTTTAATATCCCGGATATTACTCTTTTTGCCATCAATGGTTATCCTATAACGCTTTGGAATATTCTCACCCTGGCTGTAATAGGTTGGGCTATAAGTATTTTGACAAGTCCATTTAGGGAAATTGCATCAGTTATTCTAATTCTTTGGATATTGTCTGTAATTGGTATCCTTGCCATTTCAGGTCTTCCAAGTATTTTAGTAATTACCATAATAATTGGACTTGTAGCCTTTCTTTTAAAAGGATAGGAGAAATAAACTTATGAATCGTGAAGTAACTGAAAAAGTAACAACAACTCAACTCTTTGAGCCTCAACAAACTGTCAAGACTGAACATCCCCAGAAAGTTTATGATAAAAAGAAAAAGATATTCAGATCCTACCAAGTGATATGGTACATCCTTATATTTATTGAGGTGCTGCTTATTTTTAGAGTGATATTTAAAGTGATAGGCGCGAATCCCGCAAGCGGTTTTGTTCATTTGATTTATAGCGTGACAGAGCTTATGGTCACTCCTTTTCAAGGCATTGTCGCAAGCATGGTAAGTGGGACTTCTGTTTTAGAATGGGCAACTGCCATAACAGGGGTTGTCTATGCCCTAATAGCCTGGGGTCTTGTATATTTAATTCAGTTCATAAAACCAGTTACACCCCATGAAGTAGAAGATCAAATAGGGTAATCAGGTTCCTCTGCAATAATTCCCTCACAAATACCCAAAAACTGCTTTGAAATATTCATATTTTCCCAAAATAATATTGATGTCATCAAAGGTATAAAGATTTGACATTCATCTTACTTTTATCTAATAATGAAATATGCCAAAGTCGAAGAAGAAAACCAAATTGCCATTTCATAAAATTATTTTTGCTATTATTGTCATTTCAATTCTTATATTTTTTTACTTTTTCTCACAAGCAAATAGAAATTCGTCAAATATTTCTAAGTACTCTGATCCAATAGAAGTAGTTAAGTCACCTGATGGGAAAAGTAAAATGTACACAAACTCAAAATATAAATATTCCATTGAGTTCCCCTCAACTATAAAAATCTACGGTTCTTCAAATTCTGAAGGTGAAAAAATAGATTCAAAAGATGTTGAAGTTTATGCAAAAAGTCAAAATGAACAACCGCTTGCTACTACTAATTTTGTAGGATTTGATACTTATGATCATGCCTATTTTGGAGCAGTACCCTTTACTATTCAGGTTTTAGAACCTCCCTTTACGGATACGTATTTTGATTCTGAGACGCTTGATAAAATTTTTTCCTTGAAGGTAGGGGAAAATCTGGATGAAGCAACATCTAAAAAAATCAATCCAGGCGGTTGGAGTCTTTCCACAGATCCTATGCCATACAAAAAACTCCCGAACCATGAGGGGCAAGATTATGATATCGTGATGATAGAAAGCCCACGTGTTTACGGGGGGAAACTTAGATTCTTTTTAATTAAGAAGAATGGAATGATATTTTTAGCTCAAAATTCATACAATAACCAAAAAGATATTGATGAATTTATGCAATTTATAACCTCCTTGAAATTTGACTAGCTACATAATACATTTCAACCCTCTTACGCTAAAGCCCTAGAAAAGCAAGCAAGGTTATCCTCTACTCTTGATACGCTTGCAAAGGTATGCGCTGAAACACTAGAACTTGGAAGATTTTTTTAAATCCAAACGGAGTATTTTATAAAGACAGACACAATACCCTTCATCAAGTTGTAAGACTAAAATTCACAGCAAACAAATCTATTTATTCAGATCTTTTGATAAAAAGCGTGAATACTTGCTTAAATTATTCAGATTTCATAACATGCTCTTGTCATTTTTTTAAGAATATTGTATAAAGATCTCATGAGTAATCCTGAGTCTATATCTCACATGTTTGAATCTCTTCCTCCCTCCTCACAACAACTCCTAGACTCAGCAAGAGCAATTGCAGTTGAATACAGCTCGCCAAGTGTACAAATTGAACATGTAATTATGGCTGCCGCTAGTTCCTTCGACCCTGAAGTTGACCAAGTTCTTGGAATAACCAAAGAAGAAGACAGAGTTTCTTGTGTATCTACATTTAGAAACATTGTAAACGAAAAAGACAAATCTCCCCAAAGCGCATTAGGTCTTGGCAGACATAGATTACCAAACGTGCTTCAACCTGAACCTTTTCCTCTTCATCCGCAAGCACCAAGATTTCATTCTGAAACTCTTTTTGAATTAACCATAGCTGCAACAAAAGCTCAGTTTAATGGTCAAGATGCAACACCTGCCGTGATTATTGATTCAATTCTGCACAAAAAATAATATATATTTCATAAAGCGTACAAGATCTTCTTGACGTAAGTCTAAAACTACCTATAATACTTTTATGCTCGAGCGAATAATACACTCAATTGCGGAAAAAAGACATAAACGTGAAAATGCGCAAAGAAGATTGTTTGAAACAGCAATAATAACAGCAGAAACTCTTGATCACTTCCACTTAAATACTGGCTGGAAAGCACAAGAGTTTTACCTAGAACTCAATTGTGCAAGAAAGAATTTTGGGGATCCATTCCTGTCACAAGTTGACTGCATAGGAATTATTGAAAAACTTAATAAAAAAGGGTTACTAGAAAGTCATAATCGATTTAAACATCTCCCTCCTGAGTTTAAACTCACCGTGAAAGGAACTGAGGAGGCTAATAAAATCTGGGAAAAGTTACACCCGCAAGACAAATGAGCGCTCTTGCTAACAATTCCTTTTCATCTGTATACTACAACTACTGATGCAAACGCTCACCAAACCCGTTCCACTTGTTTTTTTTATTACTCTTTTCGGTGGAATATGGCGATTTTTGTTTTTAGATAGAATCCCTAACGCAATAGGTGGAGATGAACTGAACTATATATTAACCGCAAAAGCAATCTGGCTCTCTGGATCAGATATTACCGGAAGCTGGAACCCGATATCTATTTTATGGTTTCAATATCCACCAGGTCCATCCCAAGCTGAACTTCTATATGTTCTTCAAGCACCAATTGTGGGACCGCTTCCGTTTTCTTTACTTACAGCAAGAATTTTACCAGCACTTCTTTCTACTCTTTCTATTCCGCTTCTGTTTCTTATTGCAAAAAAACTATTCAATTCACAAGTTGGCGTTATTTCTGCTTTCTTTTTAGCAATCAACCCGTGGAGTATTTATGTTGGAAGAACAACATATGAAAACCCATTTGCAGTCTTTTTCTTTTTAGCAGCATTTGTTGTTTTATTTTATTTCAAATCCTGGAAGCTTTATTTTTCTATTCCGCTTCTTTTTGCCGCGTTTTACTCTTATATAGGGACTAAACTTATTTTCATACCGTTTATTTTTTCGATCCTTTCCTATTCATATCTGTATATTCAGAAAAAAATGTATAAAAAAGAATTTCTGATAATTGCTTCTTCTTGTCTTCTTCTCGTATTATTTTTTACGTATTTTCTTTTTTCCGGAAATGGAAACCAAAGAGCTGGAGATATTCTTCTCCCCACCTCATCTGAACTTGCCAGTCAAGTTGATACCATTAGAAAAACAAGTATAGAAAACCCAATCACGCAATTTTTCGAAAATAAACCTGTTCTTTTCATAAGAATTCTTGCTGAAAAATTTTATAAAACATTTTCACTAGATTATTTATTTTTCCAAGGGGATATGTTTTTTACTGTTGGAAGACATGGATTATTCTATGCAATTGACGCTGTATTTTTTATTGCGGGAATTTGGTTTCTTTTAAAAAAACAGAAACGAGAGGCAATTTTTCTTGGTATTCTTATTGTAATTTCTACTTTTCCCCAACTTTTTCATACCGCAAAAATAGATAATTTCTCATTTCATTTAATTCTTATGTATCCATTGCTTCTTATGGTAATGGCATATGGCGCATGGATCATGCTTGCAAAATTCAAATCAAAATTTACCTATATCATTTTTTTCTTGGTATATGTGTTGTTTTTATTAAACTTCTTTCAAATTTACTTTTTCCAAACACCGCTTCAGGGCTATTTTGATTTTAAATTGCGTACACTTGCCAAATATGTAACGCTTGCAGCAAATAACAGTCCAGTAATTATCTACACTCCCAATAAAACAAACATTTTGCAAAAATATATGTTTTATGCAAATACACAAGATCAAGACACAAACATAACAATCCGGGAATGCCCTGAAGAAAAAGACACACTACCAAAAAATGCAACAAGTATTGTAGACAGTTATTGTGAATTCAAATTTAAAGACCCAAGTATTTCACTTGCCCAACTAAAAGACAGCGGAGAAACATACAAGATTTATCAAGATAAAATCTGCAAAAACGTACCGATTCGATCATACATATCGCATTTAAAGTTTTCAGATTTTCTCATAGAACAAATGTCACCTGTAACGTTTTGCCAAGCATTTGTTGTTAGGCAATAATATTTCTTGACAATCCCTGGCAAAAAATATACGCTATGTATATGCCCGTGAAGAAAAAAATAAAAAGAAAAATAACTAATAGAAAACCCAAGCAGAAAAAAAACTGGTTCATGCGCTTTATTGGACTCTTTGTAGGTCTTTTGGCAGTTCTAACAATTACTCTGATTATCAACTCTTCAAGTAATAATTCAGTCTCAAAAATCGCTTCAACTCAAGATCTGGGCACATTTACGGGTACTCTTCCTTGTGCTGACTGTGAAGGACTTAAAACAAGCATCACCTTTAACTTAAGTAGTGATGATAAATCTCCCCATTCATATTCAGAAACAGATACATATATTGGAAAAGATGTTATTAACAGCACGTCAGGAACTTGGAAATATGTTTCTGATTCAAATGATCCAAATGCGGTAGTTATAGAGCTAACTCCTTCTGACAACCCAGAATTTAAACAATACTATCAGGTGGTAAACGAAGATGCCATTGAACTTCTCAACCAAAAGAAACAAAAAATAACAGACGCACCAATTCCGCTTATATTAACAAAGGAAAATTAAGCTTTTTTCTTTTTTCCAATTTTAACAGTAAACCGTGGCTCCTTGTAGTGAAATTTTTTCATAAACTTCACAAACTTCTCAGACCTTTCTAAAACATATGAAGAAATAATAAAACCAAAAAGAATCATAAACACAAACCAAAACACAACTTCTGTCATGTTAAACGCGGGCCGAAAATAAAAGAAAAGAGATATGTGATATATAAAAAATGAGGCATACAAAAGCTCTATAAACATTTCAAATCTCGGATGCTGAATCTCAAAATCATCATCAGTTAGTAAAATTCCTACATAAACAAATAGTCCCACTAAAAATCCAAATCCTAAACACGCATAAAACGCAATCATATTATGCACAAAATCAAGCGGAATGAATATGTTAACGGTTGATAAAATACTTATTAATACAACAAGTCCTATGTAAATAGCCACGTGTGAAGTTAGCATATGAAAAAATTCAGAATGCTGAAATAAATCATAGAGAGGATCATGCGACCGCTTTAATTCAAAGCTTTTTGTTAAACTATGAATTACTAAAAACGCATAGAAAAATAAGAAAATTACGGTAAATATCGTGTCTGCTAAAAATATTTCTGTAACAGTAAGTGATAAATTAAGCTCTTTTACCAAAAAAACAAACAAAAAGCTTTTCATCCATACATATACAATAGGAGTGAGTACAAACGCGTAGACAAACTGAACCAGATCAAACCGTAAAAATTCACGTTTTCCGGTGTGCTGATAAAGATACAGCGCGGCTCCGATTGCCAAAACCGGCACTAAAAAGAGTGTTAATGTACCAAGCATAAGTTCATAAATTCCTTGTCTCTTTCCAGAGATAAGTTCATAAATTCCTTGTCTTTTTCCAAAGATAAATTCACACTTATCATAACATCTTGTTCTTCTGCTATCAAGAATTTGGATTTTTACCTGGGTTCACCCGCTTTGAGGTATTAATTAAATTCTCTATTTCTTCCTTGCTAAACCCAGCACCAATAGCAAGCTCAACTTCATGAGGTGCCAACCCTAAAACTTCAAGATCGCGCCTTGTAGGCTTAACGTTTGCATTTCCTGTTAACTCAATTAAAGGATAAGAATCAGAGGTAACACCCTCTGGAAACGCATAATCTTTAAACTGACGCAAAAATACTGTGGCAAGCGGTTTCCAGTCCTCAGAAATCGCTCTCATGTTATTTTTTAAATTCATTTCTCTCCCATACTTTGTGTTTAGTATACTTTTAATACTCTCAGGAAGACATTCAAATTTCTGAAATGCAGTTGTAAAAGTTGGATCTTGCCTATAAAGCTCTTTTAAATTCTCAAGTTTTGCAGATGATAACTGCTCAACTCCTAAATCATCTCCCTTCAGTTTATAAGATCTCATCAGCGTCCCTGTGAATCCAGCATCTACCAATCCAAGAACTGCTTTATAGTTAAATGTGCCTGTCTGAACCGCTTCTTCAAGGTGAATTGTTGTAGCGGCAAAAAATACTGCAGCAGCTTTTCCTAACGAACGACTATACACAACATCTTCCATGTAAATATCATTTCTATTTGAAAATTCTATCTCAGCTTCAGCTTCAACGTCTAAAATTCTGTCCCGTGCCGCAGATAACATTTGAAATGATAAATACCCTAACGGAGATCTTGATGAGCCAGAATTTCTATACTCTCGCGCTAAAACTTGGGCATGATCAATAGTTGATGGATTATCCAAAAAAAATCTGTCTTTTTCCATTTCTGGATTATACTCCTCTTTTTCTTGATATATCAATATGTTTTAAGAAATATGCGTGCTACACTTTTCTCATTTTTATGATCTCACGTAAAACAAAATCATATTTATTTCCATACACAACAGTGCCTCGCTTTGTGTCCCCTATTTGCTCACTCTTAAAACCTAGTCGTTCTACCTCCTCTATGATAGGCATAAAGACAAGACCGTTTCTTTGCGAAAATGCAGGCAGAATCATTACAACAACTCCTCCTGGTGTTAATACTTTTTGAAACTCTGAAAATGCTTTTAAATAAAGGGAGGATAATTCTTTTAAAATGTACTGTAATTTTTCAGGATACATTTGATTATGAAGTGTAGGCCCTAAATACGGCTCAGTTACGATTGCTGAAATTGATTCAGGCAGTACATTTCTTCCAATATCTCCAACATCTTCCTTTTTCAACTCAACTCCGGAAATATCTAACCCTACAATTTTTTCTAGCCAATTTAGATTTTCTTGTGTATCAGCGATTGCTTTTTCCGAAATATCAGACCCAATGATAGTGGTAAACCCTAGCTGAAGCGCTTCCTGAATCATGGTTCCGCTCCCGCAAAATGGATCAAGTAATACCCCACCCTCATCTACTTTCGCAATGTTAATCATCATGCGCGCCAATTTTGGCGGCATGATACCACTTTTCATGTCCCTTGCTGGTCGTCCATAATCACGCCTACTAAACTGTTCAAACTCTTGCACAAAAAGCGTTTTGCCAATATACACCTTATCAACAGATGGTATAAGAAGTAATTCTGCCCCATTTTGAATAAGTTTATTTTTTGAAACTACCACAGATGATAATGTTCTTTCCCTTGAAAACGCAAACCTTACTGATCTTTGTTTTTGCTCAAGAAGCGCTTTTATCCCTTTTGAAAATGGGATAATCATTCCTGCTAATTCCTCAGTTATATTTTTTTCTCCACCATCATATACGCTTATTCCAAACTGAATTTTTCCATCCCATGAAGATAATATTTTTTCAAGAAAAAAGTCTATATCAAGATCCTGTTCAAGGCCAACCATGGTTGATATTTTTTCAACTTTTCCAATTTTTACTGTTCCACCAAGTTTTTTCTCAAATATCTCAACATCTACTTTTTCTGATGCAACTATTAATACCTCTCTTGATTCAAGAATCACCTCATACTCCCAGTTATTTTTTTCAAAAACTGAGCGTATCTCAGAAACTGATAAAACCGGATTTCTTCCTAAAATAAAAATGTACATATTCTTTTCCATAACGGCTTATTATCTCATGCATGAGGCACTTGGGCAAATTATGATAGACTATTGAAATGAAATCTCCCACTCTCCAACATGAGTCACATTTTTGGAAAAAGCAAAAAATGGTTTGTGGAATTGATGAAGTTGGCCGCGGTGCATTTGCAGGACCGCTTACTGCCGCGGGCATAATTCTTAAACCAATTAACCATTCTGACTATGCAACTATTTCAGCTCTTTTATCCCTTGGAATTAATGACTCAAAACTGATAAAAAGTGCCACACGTAAAGAGATCATAAAAAGTGCTCAAAAATACATATTAGCTTCAGTAGTAGAGTCTATCTCTGTTGAGCAAATAAATGAGCTAGGCATAGGAATTGTTAATAAAATGGCATTTTTAAACATAGCAAAAAAATTAAAAAACCGAGCTAAAAATAATGACATTTTCTTCCTTACTGACTGTTTCCCAATTCCAGAAGTTCCTGAGTCTTGTCAAAAAAATATTATTCACGGAGATCAAATTTCTATAAGCATTGCGCTTGCATCAATTATTGCAAAAGTCCACCGAGATACTTACATGGAAGGACTTTCTGTCAAGTTTCCAGAATACGGATTTGAAAAACACAAGGGCTACGGCACCAAATTCCACAGAGACATTATTAAAACATCCGGAATAACACCGCATCACAGAAGTAAATTTGTTGCTCGATATGTTTAATTTTGATACGATAAATGCTATGTCTGAAAAAAATCACACGCTTAAAAAAAGACTTAAACAAACTCTCCCATTTCTTCTAACTGGTTTTATTTTTTTAGTACTTTTTTTCCTTTTTACCTTTTGGGTAAGAACAAATACGCTTGAAAATTTTGATTTTGACACAACGGTCAGACTTCAAAATAACACACCCTTAAGGCTAGATGAGCCATTTTCATTTCTTTCTGTAATTGGAAGATTTGAATATGCGTTTCCTGCCTTACTTATTATTATCTTCCTTTTTCCAAAAATCACATTAAAACAAAAATTTGTAGCAAGCGTTGCAGTTATTGGTGTGTTTGGATTTTCACACGTTATTGAGTTAATTGGGAAAAATACACTGGAACAACCTGGTCCTCCACGTATGTTTTTACGCTCTCACTATTCAGACTTTCCGGGACTTCACGTATTTACTGATGCATCATACCCTTCTGGGCATTCTTTAAGAATTGTGTTTCTAGCAATAATTGGGGGTTTTGCCATCTATAAATCACGGCTTCAACAGCTCTTTAAATACCTTATGTACGCGTGCATTATAGGGGTAACTTTGGCAATGCTCTACTCAAGAATCTCATTAGGTGAACATTGGGCTACTGATGTAATTGGGGGGGTACTCTTAGGAATTTCAGGAGCACTTTTTGGTCTTATATTTCTTCAAAATCTATCTAAAACTTCAAAGAATTAATTCTAAAACATAGAATCCAAAAAGCGTAAAGAGGATTTTCTAACTATTTGAGTTTTTCTACTTCTTTTAGAACCGGAGCGAATAAAATGAGCGAGAATCGCAAGGAATGTTGAAAATTACTTCAATTTTTCAACTTCCTTATGCTCTTGAACTTTCTTACATTGTCTGCAGAACTTTTTAAGTTTTAACTTATCAGGCGTGTTTAATTTATTTCTGGACGTTATGTAGTTACGAGATTTACAAACCGTACACACGAGTCCTAACGTTAAAACTGCACCTGTTTTTTTCTTTGCCATAGAGCATATTATACAGAACTAGAAGCTAAATTACAATCATTATCGAGGCTGGTTTTTTAAGCGTCATATTGATAAAATATAAATTCACACATCCTCGAATATTTATCGAGGCAATAAGTCTGTCCGCGGCTCAATGGCAACTAAAAATTATAGCCTTTTGCCTGAAAGTTCAATGCCCTCGTGGCTCAGTGGTAACCAAAGGTTGCCTCTTCGCCAGAGAGCAGTTCGCCCTCGTGGCTCAGTGGTAGAGCGTGTTCTTGGTAAGAACAAGGTCATGGGTCCGATTCCCATCGAGGGCTCAAATCTAGTATAATAAGTAAACTTGCTGGAGTGGCAGGATGCTACGCACTCTTCCACTCAGCGTCATAAACTTGCTGGAGTGGCAGAGTAGTCAATTGCTCGTGGCTGTAGACCACGCGCCCGTTTGGGCTACGGGGGTGCAAATCCCTCCTCCAGCACAGCTCCACTTTTTTGTATGCATTATGTATATGTTTTACAAAGCCTGAAAGACAAGGGCTATTATATTGGATACACACAGGATATAAAAAAACGCCTAGAAAGTCATAACCGAGGAGCAAACAAAGCTACAAAAGCCAGAACTCCATTTAAAATTATTTATTCTGAGTGCTTTGAACACAAAACAAATGCGCTAAAAAGAGAAATCCAACTGAAGAAATATAAAGGCGGAAACGCACTTAAAAAGCTTGTAAAGCTGTAGACCACGCGTCCCGCCATGGCGGGGCTACGGGGGTGCAAATCCCTCCTCCAGCACAATCTCTTTAATAACCCCACAAGAACTCGTGTTGACTTCAGCTAAATATTTCCATAACATTAATAATATATTTCATATATGATGTACCGTAAATTTCTTTTCTATTATAGCCTCATTATTTCAAGCGTTCTTTTTATATGGATTGTTTTATTCCTTCCAAGACCTGAAAGCTTAGTGCCATTAGTACTATTCCTTCCCATTGTTATTCATTTCTGGCTTGGAGTAATCTGGCCAAGTAAAATTTCAGAACTTGCAGGACCTGGAAGCCAAAACATAGATGCTTTAAAAAAACAACTTTTTAGCTTTAGTATGACTGTTATGATTTCTATTGTTGTTGCAACTTTTAGTATTCTCATCTATGCATTTGCATATGAACGCTATTCCCCAATTGTCAACGCACTCAATACGAAAAATCCAAAAGAAGAAGAGCTTTTACTCATACTAGGTAAAATAAATTCAATTGAAAAAGATAGTAAAAACCTAGATCAAAAGTTAGAAAAAATATATGACACTATGTCTGAAGGCGCTATTGATGAAAAACCTGAGGTAACAAAAGAACGAATCAATGAAGTACTTGAACGTGCAGATTCTACATCAACAAATTCAGGAGTATTAAAAATATTAAAAGAAACGAAAGCGTATGATGATAAAAACCCAAATTCCAAAATCAATGGAACTCTATATTCAAGTCAGATATATAACTTTACTAAAAAAGATGGTCTATGGTATTTGGTAACACTTCCTGATTTTAAAGAAGGCTGGGTTGAAAAAGAATACATACTTGAGTTGTAGTAATACTTCCAAAAATTTGATGAAAAAAATATTCCTATTATATTGTCTTGTTATATCTATTCTTCTCTCAGTTGCAGGGTTTCTGATAAATAAAGAGCAGAATGTCTCATTTCAGATTTTATTTCTTCCCGTCCCACTCTACTTACTTTTTTCATTATTCTCAGGCTGGAAACAAAAATATGATGAAAAAAGGCACTATGAAAATTTACTCTTATACTTTGTAATATTTGCAGTTCTTGTATTCATTTCACTTATTAACATTTTTTATATATATAACTCATGAGAAAACTTATTATCTACTACAATTTTTTCCTCTTAAGTATTATGACCGTTGCAGGCTTTATTGGAGCAAGAAATGTGGCTGAACTGATATCAGCTATTTTGTTCTTTCCACTCTTAATCTTTTTCCTTGATAAAATCATTCCAAGAAATAAGAGTGCTCTAGTTTTACCTTTAGAAGTGTTTGAACCCACACAAAAAGAAAAGCATCCCAAAAAAATCCAGGAAAAACAAATCACGACCCCTATAAAAGGGAAGGTTGATATAGATAGAAGAATGTTTATTAAACTGGTTGGATCAGCGGGACTTTCACTCTTTATTCTATCTATATTCTCAGGTCGTGCTCATGGAGCGTTTTTTGGAAGCGTTCCTGGACCTGGAACAGTTTCCCTAAAAGATACTACGGGTACAAAAATTGACCCAGCAGTTGAGCACCCTACGGACAAATATAAAATTTCAGAGGTTGATGATTCTTCACCAGCGTATTATGGGTTTCTTGATTCAGGTGGTGCATGGTACATACTTAAGGAAAACTCAGACGGAACATACAGATACATAAAAGGAAGCTCTAATTTTTCCACAAACTGGACCAACCGAGCAGCTTTATCTTATGATTACTATCACAATATCTTCTAGCTACCCTTGGCAAGGTGTAACCTTGCCAAGAAAATGTTGGGCAGGATTGAGAAGTGGCTAATTAAATAGATATGTTGAAAAATTGACTAAAAACGATATAATTGGTATATGAAGCTTGAACACTGGTTTGTTGTTGTCATTGGTCTTGTTATTTTTGCCTACGTGCTTGATTCAGTCGTTAATCCACTCACTATGGATTTACCAACCCCGTATCATTTTTTAACACCTGATACGTTTATGCTCTATCCTTTTACAACCGTTTCCATGCTTGTAAAGGCAATAGCACTTGTTATTGCACCCATCATAACACTTGCCCTTTTTGGCATGAAAAAACACACAAAAGCAATCATTCTTTTTGTCATATCTGCTCTATACCAATTGTATGCACTCCAGGATGTTGCTACAAATGCAGGTGCTATTCCGGTAGAATGGTCTATTTCATTATCAATGGCAGGAATAATACTTATCTTTACTTCTCTTATCTATTTATTTCTCGGTATGGGTGATAAAGTGAATAAACTTGGAATTCCTAATGACTCTTCAGATTCATCTCATTCAAGCTCAAGCAGATCAGAATTTAAACTATAAATTACGCTTCAAATATTTTTTTTAATGTTTGCAGTGATTTGTAAAGTTCTTTTTGAACACTTCTTTCATGTCCAATATTCAGTGTTAAAAGAGAATATAATCCACCAACATTTGCACTTTTATACGCGGTTACTTTCACCCCTCCAGAAGA
>CAZQSX010000012.1:0-13460 GCA_964596415.1 uncultured Gammaproteobacteria bacterium | reverse complement strand
CAGAAGAAAGCTCCTCAAACATATATCCTGTCTCATTTTCATAATTGAGCGATTTATCAATATATGCAAACTGCATATGAGCAGATTTTTTACTTATCTCAATTTGCTTTTTTATTTTTGAAAAAGTTGAACGCGTTACTATCTCATAGATAGTACCAACCTCCCCGTTACCTGACATACGATTTACTTCAATTATGTCTGTGTAGTATGGCATATGCTGAAGGTTCACAATATATGAAAAAACTTCATTAACTGGTCTGTTTATTTCAACTACTACTTGAACTTTCTTAGTCATATCTTATTCTAATCACAAAATCATCCATACTGCAATATGCGCTCTTGCTCTTTGCTTTTTAAAGTATTTTTGGTACGCTTAATATATGACAGTTTTGGAACCTAACAGTTTTCTTCTAAAGGGAAATGTATATCTTCAAAAAGAAAAGTATCACCAAGCAATCATTTACTATAAGAAATTTTTGAAAAATGAACCCAATAATATATTTGCGCATAATAATCTCGGCGTTGCATATCATCAGCTAGGCAACGCACAAGAAGCTCTTCTTGCGTATCAAAGCGCAATAAACAGAAAAGCAGACTATTATGATGCTACCTATAACTTAGCAGTACTTCTCAAAGGCGAAAATTTACTAAAACACGCAGCATACTATTTCAACCAAGCCATGCGTATTGATAAAAAAAATGTACTTGCGGTAGTAGGACTTGCACAAACGCTCTCACTTTTAGGTGAAACAGAAAAATCCTTCATTATGTATAAGCAAATTATGCACATGTTACCAGAAAACATTGATTTTATTACTGAAACAGCAAAGCTTGAGATGAAACGAAAAAGATATGAACAAGCTGAAATGCTCTTTAGAGCTGCAGCAAAACACCAAAAGTTCAATCCATTTGTATGGCAAAATGTAGCACTTTGCTTAAAAATGCAAGGAAAAATGCAAGATGCACTTGCATGTCTTAAGCTTGCCATATCGCTCAATCCGCATCTTTCAAGCATCCAATACACAACGGGAATTATCTATTATGAAATAGGCATGATGCAAAAGGCAATGGAGCATATAGAAAAAGCGTTTATGCTGGACTCTTCAATGCGTGAAGACTATAAATCAATTGCTATGCCTGCAATTGCACACAAAGGGAAAAATTAATTATCTCCCAACGATAACTTTCCAAACCATTCGTTGAATAGTGGTTGTAAGCACACTTAACATAAAAATCCAAAGATAACTATCAATGTATAGACCCGTAAAACCTGAAAACTTTGAAATGACCCATAATGAAGTGAAGTTAACAAAAAGAAAAAATAATCCATTAATCCGCTCCTTGCGTAAGTCAAATTTTTTAGCAATTGCAAAATCCCACCACATCCAAACTAAAAATGTTAAACAAAATCCAGAATATATCGCTGATTCAACACTATTTAATCTACTACTTCCGAGCATTATACTTTTAATATTAAACACTTCACTCATAAGATAAATAATAAATGAATTAAATACCCAATAAAAAAAATACAAAATGTGATTATACATATTTATACAATATCATACTGCTTATTTTTTTAAAAGCTATTAGTTTATTGACACGAATTTTTCAGCATGGTACCTTAAAGGTATGAGCTCTTCCAAACGGATTTTTAGAACTAATGTCTATTATCATATAGCAAATTTTGGCGTAGATAAAAAAATCGTCTTTACTGAACAAAAAGATATAGATCTTTTTGTTTCACTCATAGATTACTACAGATTTAAAGACCAACCATCCAGGTTTTCCTTCAGAGGAAGAGAAATATACTCAAATAAAAATCCTCAAGAAAAACTTATATCTATCATTGCCTATTCTATTCTTCCAAATCATTTTCATGTGGTTCTCAAGCAACTATCCCATAATGGCATCAGCATTTTTCTTTCTAAACTTTCAAACAGCTATACGAAAAGTTTTAATGCAAAAAACAATAGATCAGGTCCTCTTTTCTCGGGATCATTTAAATCATCTCCTGCGCTTGACCAACAACTTATTACTTCAGTTTCCTCCTATATTCATTCAGAACCATTACGTATCGGGCTTGTCACAAATCTCCAACGGTTTCCATTCTCTTCTTATTTAGAGTATTTGGGACTTGAAAATGGATTTTGTGAAAAAGATGATATTCTCTCTCAATTTTCAAATATGAATGTTTACCAATCGTTTGTCTTAGAAAAAAACATTCAACAAAAAAATAAAACAATATTTCTTGAATGAAATGAATAATAGAGATAAAGCGTATAAAATTCTGACTGAAGCAAAAAAGTTGTATACCTCTGGTTTATTCCAAAATAGCATAGAGCACTATGTGGAAGCAGCAAAACTTACCCCAAGAAATCCTTCTATTTATGCTTGTATGGGCGCATCGTTTTCGCAACTTGGAAAATATGATGAGGCAATTCTTTCATATAAAAAGGCGCTCGAGATAGATCCTACGTATTCTGATGCTGCATATGACCTAGCGCTCTTATTTCAAAATTTACAAATGTATAAAGAATCAATCAAATATTTTAATACTGTTACAAAAATTTACCCATCCCACACAAACGCATATATAGGACTTGCCCAGTCATATGTTTCTGCTGGAAAAATAAAACACGCGATAAAAGCGTATGAAAAAGTGTTACTTCTTGACCCAACCAATTCTGAAATCAGACAAGAAATAGCATCACTTTTAACACAAGGTAATCAACTAAGACAAGCAGAAATATACTATAAATCTGTGCTTCTTATATCTCCTGACAATGCACATGTACTAGGAAACCTGGCACTTACCTATAAAACTGCAGGAAGACTCACGGATGCCAAAAAAACGCTTCTTAAGGCTATAAAAATTAATCCAAATCTCGGACACCTTCATTATGCGCTTGCATCAGTTTTCAGCGATTTAAAAAAGCCTATATTAGCAGTTAAACATATGAAAATTGCATATAAAATTGATCCAAGTTTAAATGAAGAAGTGTTACCCTTTCAAATAGATAAAAGTACAAAAAAACTCTTAAATTAAATCCCCATTTTTAATGTGTTGAAAATGTATATAAAAAACTGGTAAATTAGATGTAGTATGTACTTGTATTTATCTTCGGAGGAATTCATCTAAATGGCAACTATTACAGTTGATAGAAGTATTAACGCAGATGATGTATTTGCAATGTCTGGCGGTACACCTTGTTTTGTATCTTTGCAGACCGGCTCTGCAACATATCAATCAAATGCAACAGGTTACATAACATGGGTCACAGGAACCATAGTTCAGTCTTCCAACTGGCAATCAATTTGTTATGGAAATAACATAGTAGTTGCTGTTAGTTCCACATCGGGCACTATTGCTGCATCATCACCTGCAGGAGCCACGACAACTTGGACGCTTCGCACTCTTCCGGCAACTGCCAGCTGGTATGCTGTCGCATTTGGCTTATCAAAATTTGTGGCGGTAGCAGGAGGCGGATCTACTGCCGGAGCATACTCAGACGATGGTGCTGTCTGGACTTCAACAGGAGCCCTTACAACATCAGGTGACTGGAGAGCAATGACTTTTGGAAATGACCGCTTTGTAACGCTTTCTTATAACAGCACTAATTCAAATTATTCAACAAACGGAACATCATGGAGCGCAGGAGGAGCCCTTCCGGGAACGCGCAACTGGACATCTATTACTTATGGCGAGGGTACATTTGTCGCTGTTGCATCAGGTAATGCAAGCGGTGCGTATTCTACTGATGGAGGCGTTACTTGGAATAATACTACCATGCCATCTGCCGCTAGCTGGACTTCAGTAACATACGGAAATGGTACATTTGTCGCTGTTGCAACAGGTCCATCAACCTCAGCTGCATACTCAGCTGATGGAATTACCTGGACAGCAGCTACACTCCCTAACTCCAGATCTTGGGTGGCGGTAGCTTTTGGCAACAACGTATTTACAACAATCGCATCAGGATCAACATCCGGAGGTGCATTCTCATATGACGGTATTAACTGGCAAGCAATTACTACCCTTTCCCAAACTGTTGCATGCATGTGCTATACACCGACCACCTGGAACAGCAATGACACCTTAGTCATTACTAATAACGCAACCGTAACTGTTAATACAGATCAAAAAAAATTCTGGAATCAGATCACGCTGACAAATGGAAAACTTCTTATTACAAATACCTCAACATCAACAGGTATAAGATTTACACTAGGACGCGTAACTGGTACCACCGCTTCATCTATTACGCCTGGATCAGGTATTGGAGACGTTGAAATTACGGGTAATTGGATTGAGCTTGGAACCGGTGATGGAACGTCAGGTCAAACTATGACTGCCCCATTTACAGACTATATATCTAGCCTATGGGTAGAAACAGCCTCAGGCTCCGGTGTATATGAAGTTTGGCTCAATGCAACTGGTGCGTACGGTGATGCTACGCCTACACTTGTAAATGGTCTTAGCTCAGTTGGCAAAACAGAAAGGGGTAAGTTTTTTATCCAACAAGCAGCTTCTAGCCCGTACGGACCAACAGTTATCAATGGCACATTAGGAAGCCTTGCGCAAAAATTATTAACTGTTACCTCCTCAACTGGCCTTTATCCAGGAGCATCAGTTTTTGGCCCAGGAATCCCTGCGAATACCGTAGTAAACCGCGTAGTGTCCTCTACTCAGATAGAGCTTAATGCAAATACTACTACCGCAGTCTCTCCTGATTGGTCAGGCGTAGCATATGGAAATAGCACCTACGTCGCAGTTTCAAAGGGATATTCAAATGTAGCAGCCACATCAACAGATGGTGCAACCTGGACAAAAAGAACACTCCCCTTTATAGCTGATTGGACATCTATTACGTACGGCGCAACAAGCGCACTTTTTGTAGCAGTCGCAGCCCATGGAGTGTATGGAACAGGCTATTGTGCTACGTCTGCTGATGGAATCACCTGGACACAACGGGCCATGCCTGCCATCCAAAGCTGGAACTCTGTCGCCACAAACGGCACAAGCTTTGTTGCTGTTGGGAGCACATCAGCTGATGCTGCTACCACTATCGGAGCGTACTCTGCCGACGGAATTACATGGTCAGCTTCTACAATGTCATCTGCTATATGGCGTTCAGTCACATATGGAGCCGGAGCAGCGAATAGATACGTTGCCGTCTCCAGCACTACCGTTTCCAACTGGGACGCGGACGGAACTGGTACATGGACCAACGGAGGTCTCATGACATCAGCTAACTACCTAAGCATAGCCTGGAACGGGACTAGGTTTTTTGCCTGCTCAGGCTCAAGTACCGTCTCTATGTATTCAACTGATGCCACTTCTTGGACAACTGGTGCAGTTCTGGCTAACACCACCAGCCGCGGCGTAGCCTGGGATGGAACAAATTTCGTAATCGTTTCTACCACCAACTCTGTAAACACCTCCAGAACACCTAACGGAAGCACTGCGGTGACCAACACTACAATGGCCGCTGCAAATGCAAATAACTGGTGGGCAATATGTGCAAACGGGACCACGCTCGTAGCTGTTTCAAATTCTTCAAACTTACGAAGCGCAGCCATGACCTCTACTGATTCCGGAGCCAACTGGACACTTCAGACTGGTACACCCATGGACGTTTCACTCACGTGTTTTAATCCATACCAATCTCAACTCACCAATACAATTGAGTTTGGAGATGGAAATAATGGCAACAAAGTCCCAACTGGTGCAAAAGTGCGGTGCCCAAATATCATGTTTACCAATCAAACTCCTGCAAATATTCAAACTGCATCAAGAATAATCGGATCAAATATGGGTACTTCAGCTGCTGCGGGATTTGTGGGAGGATCTGTCTCGGCAAGTATATGCTTATTTGATGAATCGTATAATTATTTTAATCAGGCTGAAATTCTTTCCCTTACTAATGTTGGGTTTAGTTTAGTCCCCCTCATCAATGAGTGTTATGCCGTAACTATCAGTAGTGTCGGGTTTGCCCTTGAACCAGTGAGAAGATACTATCAGCTTTCGGCAACGCTTGCTGCAAACGGATGGTTTACCCGTGACACCAGATTTGGAGTCGCCTATAACACAAATATCTGGACATATATTAACGGTGCAAATGTAACGGATCTAAATGTGGCAGTAGGTCTGCCTTATCCCCTGGTGTTGTCAACTGGAGCAGGCTCTGTTTCTGCACCAAACTATGCGCTTTCAGTTCAATACACAGAAAATTCAACCTGGACGAATATTAGGTTTTATGCTCTAACAAGCGTCAGAAACTTCCAAACAGCACTCAGCCTTTCTCCGCAGTTTAATACAAATACCATTACAGGCTTAGAGTCATACAGCTTGGCTCCATTGTTCTTAGGTACATCAATTGGAAACACTATTACTAGTATTAAATATTCAGAAGACATGTTTAACGGTTATAAAATCTTTGCAACCGGAGCACGCATTGGAAATGATCCAATTGCAGGCGCTCACTTATTGGATGATACAAAATACTACTTAAAAGTAAGAACATTTTCAGACTGGTCAAATAGATCAATCTATGCAGAAAGCCGCGTCTATTCAGCTACCCCTTATTTAGGCTATAAATATCACCCACAGTCTTTATCTGCTATTAATACCGCAACCCGCACAATTACTTTAACTTGGGTCAGACGAGAACCGACTTCTGCCACCGTCGCATATACCATTTTCCGCGGTACTTCTCCGGGCTTTACCAGAAACTCTTCTTCTCGGCTGTTTTATTCACCAACAAGCACCGTAGTTACATATCCAAACGGTTATGTAGCCCAAGTTGTCGGTGCAGGTGGCCGAACGCTAACATTTGCAGCGGCAGGACGTACAATTACCGCTTCATCAGGATCATTTGTAACAGACGGATTTGTGATAGGAATGAATGTTGTTGTTGCGGGAACTACATCAAATAACGGTACGTATATGATTGCAACTGTTACGGCAACTGTTTTAACGCTTGCCACCAATCACACAAATTTAGTCAATGAAGGTCCTATATCAACCGGTACTTTAGACGGACAAGTACCAAGCAACAGCACAACGTACTATTACCGTCTACAAAAATATGAAGCGGCAAACTCAGGTATTACTAATGCAGCCGGTACAGCAGCTGGAACCACTCTTACTATTCCTTCCGGAAGTTTTAATACAGGACTTGGAACGGTTATAAATTGTGAGGGCACTATAGGCTCAACTAAAGTCAGGCTGCCAATTGGCTCCACCACCAATTTCCTGGCTGCCAACGTTTGCCCTGGTATGCAAATCTCAGGAGGAGGGGTTGGAGCCTCCGCAACAATTGTTTCCGTAGACACCCCCTGGCAGATTACTCTAAGCGTTGCTAATGCTTCTACTTTTTCAGGACAAACTCTAAGTAAAGGAGCCGCAGCAGGCATGTATATTTATGGTCCCGGTATTGCATGGCCTACAAAAGTAGTGTCAGTGGACTCGGCAACTTCCATAACTGTAGATACCGCATTTCTGGCAACTTTCTCAGGACAAACGATAACATTTATGTATGGCAGTGAAAGCGCTGAAATAGAAGTATATTGCGCTGGTCCCAACGCAGCAGCATTTAATTTCCTTACATATGCTGATGATTTTAGTAACGCCGCATGGGTGAAAACGAATGCAACGGTAGTTGCGGATCAAAGAGTTGCACCAACTCAAATTCCCTATGCTGCGGCAGCATCTATTACCGGTGTTGCTGATAGAATGCTTTCAACAGGACCCTCAGCAAGAGTAGTCCAAACCGTAACAGATCTTGAGTCAGGTCAATCTTATAATTTTTCAGTTTATGTAATGATGGATCCGAATGTCTATTACCAAACAGTTGCTGGGGAAATATCCATAAATACCACCTCTCCCACCACTCAAGCATTTACCGCAACTGGCGTTTGGCAGAGAATTTCAACCGCTTTTACGGCAACTGGCACTTCTCACACTTTTACAATTCAGCTCAACAAAGAAGGTGCATACGTCTTTATAGCAACTGCCAATTTAGTTCCCGGATCATCCGTACTCCAACCCATCACAAACACCACTGTTAAAAAGGCAGCAGGTAGTGGTGGAAGAACGCTAACTTTTGCATCAAGCGGTACAGTTCATACCATAACCGCATCCTCAGGATCATTTTCTACAGACGGATTTGTGGCCGGGGATTCAATAATCGTTTCAGGGACAACCAGTAATGATGGTCAGTATGTGCTCTCAACCGTTGCAGCAACTGTACTTACTATCACTCCAGCACAACCTCTGGTAGCAGAAGGGCCTATTTCAACCGGATTTATCACCGGATCCGTACTTGCTATGGTTGCCAATGAACTAACCCTTGCTGCGGCTTGGAGCAGGTCGCTGGGAGGAAATGATACAAATCAAGGAATAGAGCTTACTGTCCCAACTGCTCCCGCAAACTCTCACTTTTCAGAAATTTATCTTAGCACCACTTCAGGATTTACTCCCACTGACTATAACCGCGTCGGATATATTGTACAGCCGGGATCCCATGCGCCCATTAGCCTTACAAACTCATCAAATAATAGATTCTCTACCTTTTCACAAGTTGGCTATGGTGGTATTTCAGGAGCATTACTTACACTTGTTGGATCATCAGACAATAATTTCCAAGACTTTACCGCTGACTTTAATTATTCACTCAATACCGCAAAAGTAATAAGCGCCACTGCTCAGTCTAACAATAATGTCTTTGATGACTTTAGTATCTTAAATTGGAGAAATTATATTTCTTCCTGGTCCCCTCTTACTCTTTTGAACAATGCGTCAGGCGTAACTTTATCAAATTTCACTTTTAATCACTATGATATCCCGTATTATGTCTCGGCAACAGATTCAGCCTTGGGAGTAATTATGAAAGGAGTGTCCGGTGGAAATGCAGATGCCATTACCACGGCTACTACATATGCACTCGGCTCCGCCGTTGATGGAGTCGGTATCTCATTTACTGCAGTTTATGACACCATGTTTCATGAATTATTTACATCTCCTACAACGGGAGCACTTTCGCTTCGTTTTAATGCAAGCGTTGCCGATACTCCTCCTTATACAATACTTGCAGGACAACCAACCTTTTCTAACACAGGAAGATTATATCTAAGAACTGCCGGAGACTCGATTGAAATTACATGGCCTCATAGAATTTATACTGTTTCAGGATTTAGGGATCTACTTCACAAATGTAGCAGTTTTGATATTGGTCACACCTCAAGTCTTGATGAGGCTTTTTCAGTACATCTCTAATATGACATAGATACATGATCAGGATATGGAGGGTACCAAGCAGCAACACCTGCAAATCTTGCGTCTGAGTCAGTTTCAACGACCACAGGGTTCTTTATTAAATTTAAGCTAACTGCCCGCCCCGGGATGATGTTTTCTACACAAACAAATGCTTTTGTCGTTGGAGAGACAATTGAAGGAACATCTTCCGGTGCCACAGCAGTCGTTGATGAAGTACACCAACTAACCACTACTACTGGAGCAATTATTCTATCAAGCGTTAGTGGTACATTCCTACCTGCAGAACTTGTAAGACGCGCATCTGATGATCAAACTCGTGCAACCAATGTAGTAACGAATACTCAGTTTGCTCTCTTCCCATCGTTTAACTCATATGTTGATGGTCTTGAAATTTATACTAATACAGTAGGACCCGGAGACTATCCGGGGACAACTGTAGATATCATTTTAACAAACGTGGTATCAGGAAGCCGATATTATGTGTATAGAACATCAGACCTTTCACTTCTTGGCTCTGGAACTGCCGCGAGTTCCACTGTCACAATAACAGGCGTTGCTTATGTCGCTGACTTTGGCATCACCATACGAGTTCGAAAGTCTAGCGCAGCACCTAAATATGTGCCACTGGAAACGCAAGCCACTGTAAACTCAGCAGGTGTGACCGTCTATGTAGGACAGCAACCAGATACCATTAACAGTACATAACCCGCCTAACGGCGAGGTAAAATTATGATTTCAAAAGATTTTAAAATTGATTTTAAAAAAAAGAAAATTTATCACAATCCGCACGGGTCTGATAAAATTTATAGCTTAAACACCTTTTATTCATATCTACAAAATGTATTTGATGAGCCAGAATTTATGGAATATGAAATTCCAATTGAGGCGCTTTCAAAAACTAAATATCTGCTTATTAATAATTGGAAGGTAGATAAAAAAAGCAGACAATTTTTAAAAGGCGGATCCCTAACTTAATAAGCTATAAAGCAATAACCATAAATTTCTTGGCAAGGTTTGGCAAGGTTACACCTTGCCATGCCTAGGGTAGACACAAAACCAAAACCTACCGTCTAATAATTTCTTGGCAAGGTTACACCTTGCCATGCCTACCACCTTGCCATGCCTACTAATCCCTGATCAATTTTTACTTTTTTTTAGCTATACTGACACCTGAAAGGTGACAAAGCTAAAATCATATTGCCTATTGACAAGCTAATACGCTTTACTAGTAATATAAGAATAGAGTTTTTTGCGACTTTTCGTGTTTTCTATATTTAAAAACTCTTCTTGTATTCATAACTAATATATGTCCGACACAATACTGTCCGGTAGATGGGTAATAAATTACGAGGCTGAAAATCGTCAAAAACGTATTTGGCGCGATACCTCTGTTTCACCGACCACTACTGACACAGTAAACGCACTTTACTCTGCTCTTCAGAATCATTTTGATGAACTGGCTCAAATGGATGACGGTGTTCCAATGAGCGCCCAGACCCCTACTGAGTACACCATTGGAATTATTGATGCAGGAGATAAGGATCCTTGGTTTATTGATAGAACGTCTGTTGAATATTTAACAGGAGGAGCTTTAAAAACGGCTTCTTGGGACAGGGCTACTGGAACAAATGTAGGAATTGTAAAAATAGAATATACCGTGGGCGGTACTGATTTTGACACCACAGATATTGGCAGAACTATTACAAACGCCACTGGTTTAGATAGCGGAACGCTTTTAGATTTCAACACCACAGGATCTACGAAATATGCATGGATTAGACCTGCCACTTTTGCAGCAGCCAATGACTGGGACTCAACTTCAGGCACAATCGCCATATCAAATGATACAATCAGCCAAGTTTGGCAGGTAGACAGTACTGTTTTTGTTGATCAATCGTCAGGCGCAAATGACGCAACAAATGCAAACTGGACCGTATTTCCTGCAACTGAGGATACATCTGATTATGTAGCAATAGGCTATTCACAAAAATTTAAAAAAGTTATATTTGACTATGCAAACGGAACAGCAGGAATTGGAGGAACGGTAACCTGGCAATATTGGAATGGCTCTTCATGGGCAGCATTATCTGGCGTTTCAGATGGAACTACCGGGTTTACCGCAGCAGCTGGGGATGGAAAAGTGCTCACGTTTACTGTTCCAACTGACTGGGCTGCTTCATCTCTAAACGGATCACAAAATCTTTACTATATAAGAGCAATCGTTACGGGGGCATATTCTACAAATCCAATACTTGACCAAGGATATATTGGAGGAATAGGCTCTGCAACTCAATCAGCAGCAGCTGTATCAGGGGGAGAGTCACTTTGGGCTAACATCTACTCAATCGGTACCATAGAATCAAATACTCATTTATATATCCAGCAAAACTCAGCAAATCTAACCGCATATAAAGCCAGTACTGACTGGTGGGGAGACGGACATGTTGATATCTTAGTCAATGTTAAAGAGCTTGGAACAGAAACTGATGAAGGATATATTAAAGTATTCGCCAGACAATATAGTAAAACATATTCATACTACACCGTAGACTTAACAGCCGGAGGAAGAAACCCTATTCCGCTTCAAACAGGAAATGATTTAGATAACCAAACAGGATATAAGACAATTGCTTTTGACGGCGGAAATGGTAGCACGCTAACCGTAGGAGACGTTGTATCAGTAAGCGGTACGCCGCGAGCAATTGTAACTGCTGTAACAGGTGCGGGAGACGCCACAGGAACATTTGACTATTATTTAATAGGAGATCCTATAACAGATCTTTCTAATAATGAAGCCTTTACCGCAACCGCCGGAAAAACAGGAGATATTAACGGAAGCTCTTCTAATGCAGGACCGGCAGCACTGGGTAGCCCGCCAACTATTACATTCGGTGGCTTATCTGCTGGAGGAACTGAAGATATTGATGAAAACGGAACTCCTGAGAATTATTCTATTACCATTGATTGTAACCAAAACGCGCTCGCAGATGTTTATGAGTATACAAAATATATCGCAAGACGCGGGAATACCGGAGATATTGATGCCGGTGCTGAAACAATTGAAGGACAGTTTTATTTGGGAACAGAATATCGCCTCAAATATACTGGTTCTGTAACTGGTACCATAGCGGATGGAAATACGGTCACTCAAGAAACAAGCGGTGCAACAGGAATTGTAGTAAATCACAACACCACGGATAAAATAATCATGCTCAGAGAAACCAGAGGCACTTTTGCAACACACGCAACTTCACACACCCTCACTGACGGAACCACGGGTGGAACGGTTGAAATAGATTCTGAAGCATCTGCGGTAACCCCAGTTGGTGCTGCCCCCTTTGGAACGTTTGCCGGAGGAACATTCTTTGTGGCTACAGGAATTGTACTAACAGATTATTTAACCGCGGAAGCAAATAATTTCCAGCTTAAAACAGATGAAGGTACCGTTGTTGAAGCTCCAACAAAAGTTACTATCTCTGTTGGAAACACCCGTGAAGGTGATAAAGTTGGCGTATTCAGATTGTCAGGCGCCGGCGGAACAATCATTAAAAACAGATACAATGGGACTGTTCAATCAGCGCTTGCTACCACCGCTGTTATGGGTTCTTCTATTACCGTTGATGAACCAGGAAGATCAGCAGGCGGTGTTATTAGGCTTGTTGACACTTCCGCAAGCACAGAGTATAGGATAAGATTCACATCATGGGCATCTTCTACATTTACTCTGGCTAGCTCAACAATTGCTTCCGCAGATAGCGGAACAAATACTACAACAATTGTAGAAGCTGGAGCATTTGCCTCATCTAAAGTAGGTGATTTAGTAGTAAATGTTACCCGCGGAAATGCAGTTTCCTATATAACAGTTATTACTGATAATAATACCGTTACTATTTCACCCGCAATCACAGGTCAAACAACTGCGGATGACATAAGACTTAACGTTCTTCCTGTTGCCACAACCACATCACCACAAGATACGTGGTATGTACCTATGATTGATACGTATGAAACAACAGGTACAACAGGCACGCCCGGTACTGAAACCATGCTTATTACGTACCTTACGGATATTCCGGTTAGAGTACGTGCTAGAAACGCAGGAAATATTATTCCTTATGAAGCTGATTCTACGGTAACAAGCACTGGTATGAGTAACAGTATTATTAGAACTGCTGACAGC
>CAZQSX010000011.1:30017-35334 GCA_964596415.1 uncultured Gammaproteobacteria bacterium | reverse complement strand
CATTCCATACTATGGATATTCCAGGCTGGATAGAAAATAAATGCCAAGAGTTCATATTTCATCTTATGTTATTGAGAATATTCTGGAAAACGCTGGGGTGAATAGAGTAGTAACGTTAGATATTCATTCAGAGCAGCAGCAAGGATTTATAAAATCGCCGTGGGATAATTTATATGGAAGTTATGCGCTTATTCCAGAAATTAAAAAGAGAAAGCTTAAAAATCTTGTTGTTGCGGCGCCTGATAAAGGTGGTATGACGCGTGCTACTGGTTACGCAAAGTTATTAGGGATAGATGATATTGCGCTTGTGTATAAAGAGCGAGATGTAAAAGTAAATAATATTTCAGATGCATCAGCAATGATAGGAGACGTAAAAGGAAAAGATGTGTTATTAGTAGATGACATGATTGATACTGGCGGGACAGTGGTTCATGCTGCAAAGTTTTTAAAAAAAGAAGGAGCAAAAAAGATTATTATTTGTGCAACGCATGGACTTTTTTCAGGAGCAGCAGTTGAAAAATTTACAGATGATGCTGTAGATGAGGTAATAATAACTGATTCGGTTCCATTACGTTCCGAAATGAAGAAAAATAAAAAAGTGAGTGTAGTTTCCGTTGCCCCACTTTTAGCAGAAGCAATTCGAAGAATTGAGACGGGTGAATCTATCAGCCGTGATCTTATACTTTAAGTAATTCCTCTTGTTCATAAAGTCGTACTTCTGTAATATAAATACATGAAGGTTTTTTCAGGATCAGCAAATAAACCACTTGCAGAAAAAATAGCAAAGGAATTAGGGACGCACTTTTCCCCCATTGAAATGCATATATTTCCAGATGGTGAAAGACGTATAAAGCTGGAAGAAGAAGTGGTTGGGGAGGATGTGGTGGTGGTAAATCCTACATCACCGCCAGTTGAGGCGCATTTCATGGAATTATTCTTTATTTTGGATGCGGTAGTAAGAGGAGGTGCAAATTCTGCAACTGCGGTAGTTCCATATCTGGGGTACCAGAGACAAGATCATGTTTTTAGAACTGGTGAGGCGAGATCTTTAGAAGTAGTTATTAGACTTATTGAAACATGTGGTGCAACTGGGTTTATTGGGCTTGATTTTCATTCAGTGAAAATTCCGCAGTTATTTCATATTCCTGTAACAGATCTTTCTGCGATTCCGTTATTTGCTAATAAAATCCAAGAGTTGGATATTGATTTAACATCTGCGTCAATAGTTTCGCCTGATATGGGTGGGATTAGAAGAATTGATATGCTTTCTGAAATGCTTGGAAATATTCCAACGGTTCAGGTTGAAAAAAATAGGGATTTAGTGACTGGAGATGTGACAGTTGCAAAAGTTCATGGAGAGGTTACAAAAAACTGCATCATACTGGATGATATGATTTCATCAGGACATACCATTAATAATGCAATACATGTATTAAAAGAAAACGGGGGAGAAAAGTTTTTTGTATTTGCCACCCATCCGGTTTTCTCAGATGAAGCGCCGCAGTTACTTCAAGAATCCCTTGCTGAGAAGGTTTTTGTGACGGATTCAATTTATGTTCCGGAGAAAAAGCAATTTCCCAAACTTGAAGAGATTTCTATTTCTCAAATGGTGGCTAAGTCTTTACAGATGTGATTGCCTGTTTTGCACCTTTTTCTCTATCAACTCTTTCAAATTATCACCAATTATAAGTATTTGTTGTTTTGCTATGACATAGCTTATTGGAAAATATAAGACCTTCAAACATATTGATAATAATGGATTACAAGGTTATACTAGCAATATGCTTTATTCACAACTTTTTCCAAAAACCATCAAAAATGTTCCGTCTGATGAAATTGCAGTAAACGCAAAACTTCTTCTCAGGGGTGGATTTATTGATAAGTTAATGGCTGGATCCTATACACTTTTACCACTCGGAAGGCTTGTTGAGCAAAAAATTGAAAAGATTATAAAGGAAGAAATGGATGCCACTGGTGCACAAGAAATGCTTATGCCGCTTTTACACCCTAAATCTATTTGGAATGAAACAGGAAGATGGGAGAGCGCAAATGAAGTTATGTATCAGTTTGAAAAAAATGAAAAAGAATTTGCATTATCTTTTACCCATGAAGAGATTTTTTTAGACGTTATCAGGAAACACATAAGTTCTTATAAAGATTTTCCTATTAAGCTGTATCATTTTTCAACCAAATTTAGAAATGAATTACGGGCAAAATCTGGAATTTTACGGGGACGTGAATTTCTTATGAAGGATTTATATAGCGCACACACCTCGAAAGAAGATTTGGACTCCTACTATGATCAAATAAAAGTTGCCTACTTGAAAGCGTTTCAACGAATGGGGCTTGATGTAATTGTGACAGAAGCAGGCGGAGGTGTATTTACTGATAACGTTACGCATGAATTTCAGGTAATTAATGAGGCAGGGGAGGATGAGATTATTTATTGTCCGGGTGGAGATTATGCTGCAAATGTGGAAGTAAGTGCGGTGCAAGAGGGAAAACAGTGCGATTTGGGTCATGGACCACTTCAAAAAGCAAAAGCAATTGAGGTAGGAAATATCTTCAGATTTGGCACTTCATATAGTGAGAAAATGAACGTCTCATTCACTGATGCAAGTGGATCTAAAAAGTTTGCGTATTTAGGAAGTTATGGAATTGGACTAACGCGAATGGTTGGTGTACTTGCGGAAGTATTTCATGATGAAAAAGGGTTAATGTGGCCGGAAGAAGTAGCGCCATATCGGGTTCATCTTATAACGCTTGGGAATCAAGAATCAGAAGTCATAAATCAAGGAGAAGAGATGTATAAAAAGCTTGAAGATGCAGGAGTTGAAGTATTGTGGGATGACAGGGAAGAATCTGCAGGGCAAAAGTTTGCAGATGCAGATCTTCTGGGAATTCCAGTAAGACTCGTTATTTCTGCAAAAACCCGTTCGGCAAGCTCAGGGCAGGCGGAAGGAAAAGTTGAGTGGAAAAAACGAGATTCAGATGAAACAAGCCTTCTTGCGGTAGGTGAGGTTATAAACAAACTACAGACCAATCAGGCTAAAAAGCCTAGGAAGTAAGCCCATAAAAGCGTCCATATAGCAACCAAGATTCCTCCTCCTATTACAAGTTTTTTTGATGAATAACTGATTCTTTTTTTGTGTTCATTAAGCGGTTCTTTTTTTTCTTCAATTTTTTTCTCAAGTTTTTTTTCTTCCTTTGTATCTTCCTGAGCCTTAATTGGTTTTGGTGGTTCTGGTGTTTTTATATCTTTTTTTTCATCATCTTTTTGTGGTTTTTTCATTTCTTTTGCATCAACAGTTTTTGCTTTTTCAACCTCTTTCTCTCCGCCTTCCATAATTATTTTCTTCTTTCCATTAAAGATAAACATTTTTCCGCCAACACCTTTTGGTTTGGGGAGATTTGATAAAAGCTGAAAGACTCTATTTTTTTGCGAGAAATCTTCAGATGAATTTTTAGATGTTACGGGAAAGGGAGCCGGCGTTTCAGAATTAAGCGTGCCTGTTTTCATAATTTCTTCATACTTTTGCAAATGTTGGTCTGTAATTGTGGGTTTTGGCATATATACATCATATATGAATTATGAATAATGAATCAAGAATCATAAAGAATCGTGTATAATAAGGGGAAGCTTCGCGAGTCGCAAATCGCAATTTAGGATAAACTCGATGGGGTGGTTTTTTATTTTTATGCATAAGATAATAGTTACACACAATGCACCTGATTTAGACGCTGTATCATCTAGTTGGCTTATTAAGCGATTTTTACCAGGCTGGCAAGACGCAGAAGTCGCAACAGTGCCCGCAGGGAGTAGAATTAATACTGACAGGGCAACAGAAGATGTTATAGAGCACCTAGATGGTCGCGAGGTGATCCATGTGGATACAGGGCTTGGACCGTTAGATCATCACCAGACTTCAGATGATAATACTTGCGCTGCAAAGTTAACGCTCGACCACGTTTTAAAAGAATCTGAAGAACTTAAGAAAAATTTACACAAAGCTGATGCTCTAAAGCGCATGATAGAGTACGTGGTAGATGATGATCATTTTCAAGAAGTTTTTTACCCAGATCCAACAGCAGATGTCTATGAATTTTCCCTAGTATCCCTTCTTGCAGGGATAAAAGTTATGTATCCCAAAGATGATCAAACATGTCTTCGGTATGGATTTGACATGTTAGATACGGCGTTATATGGATTTGAGCATAGGATTTGGGCAGAAGAAGAGATAAAGGAAAAGGGCATAGAATTTGAAACAAAATGGGGAAAAGCAATTGGTATAGAAACCATAAATGATGAGGTGTTAAAGCTTACGCAAATGATGGGATATGTTATTGCGGTAAGAAAAGATCCATTAAATGGGGGAGTGAGGATTAAAGCAAGACCAAAGAAAAGAGCTAAGAGTTTAGAGCTAAGAGCAGATACCTATGAGAATGTTGATGTTGATTTGACTCCTGTTTATGACGTGGTTAAGGAAAAAGATCCAGAGGCAACATGGTTTTTGCACGTCAGTAAACGAATGCTTTTAAATGGATCTTCTAAAACCCCAAACATGCGCGGTTCTAAGCTTGAGTTGTCTGAAATTATTGAGATTTTGAAAAATGAATAAGAGAGAAGGTGTTGTTGGATTTTTTGTGCACCAAAATAAAGTGTTGCTTTTTCTTATAATGTACGAGGGTGGTTTAAAATGGACTGGAATTGGCGGTTTTATAGAAAAAAATGAATCACCGCTTAACGCATTAATAAGAGAGACAAAAGAAGAAATAAACGTAGATATAGATTTTAATGAGGTTGAGAAAAGAATAATAATTGAAGAAGAAAATGTAAATTTACATACCTTTTTGATTCGTACTCCGAATGTAAAACCCCAAATTATTGATAAAACTTTAAAAGAATTTAAATGGTTCAATTTTAACGAAGTGCCGTATGAGAAGATGTGGAAGGGAAATAAAAATTGGCTACCGGAAGTTCTGGGAGATTAATTCACTGAACTTTTTCCAGTAAAGAATCTGGTACTTCTTTTTCTTCACTAGCTTTTAGTTTTTTTATAATTTCTCCTATGTTTCCATCCATTAAGCTTGGCAAATTATGAAATGATTCTTGTAGTCTATGGTCGGTGACGCGGTCCTGGGGGAAGTTATAGGTGCGTATTTTTTCAGCGCGCATACCTTTTCCAACCTGGGTTGATTTTAACTCTGCTACCATTTCCGCTCGTTTTTCAAGTTCCATTTCCCAAAGCTTTGCACGTAAGACTTTCATGGCATTTTCCCGGTTTTGATGCTGTTGACGTTCATCTTGACATGTAAC
>CAZQSX010000011.1:28645-30007 GCA_964596415.1 uncultured Gammaproteobacteria bacterium | reverse complement strand
ACTACAATTCCAGTGGGTTTATGTTTAAGTCTGACTGCAGTTGAAACCTTATTTACGTTTTGACCTCCATGTCCACCAGCGCGATATGCTTCAAATTCAATATCATCTGGATTTACGTGTAAATCTACGTCTTCTAGTTCAGGCATAAGTGAAACAACAACAGTAGATGTATGAACGCGACCTCTTTTTTCTGTTTCTGGGACTCTTTGAACACGGTGAACTCCAGCTTCATATTTAAACATGCCAAACGCATTTCTTCCAGTAATTTTAACGGTAAATTCATCTAAAAGCTCAGTTCTAAATCCTGCTATTTGAGCGTAACGTTCATACATGCGTAACAGTTCATTTGCAAAAATTTTAGATTCATCTCCACCAGCTGCACCTTTTATTTCTAAGATGGCGTTTCTGTGATCCAAATCAGAGCCAGCATTCGCGCTTGGGTTAGCTTCATAAGACTGTGTTGCGTTGATTGCCTGAAGAAGTGCGTTTTTTTCAGCTTCAAGTTTTAGAATTTCTTCCTGGGCAAGCGATCCCATATCTGGGTCAGTTGTGAGGATTTTTGCTTCTGCAATTTTCTTATCAAGTTCTATAATGTGTTGTTCTATTGAATCCATAGGTTTAGTGTACCATTTTTGATGCGTAAAAATGGAAGGCTCGGAATCGTGAAGTATTTAGTGCTTTTTGAGAGCCTGGAGCATTTCTTTGAGGGTTTTTGGACCAGTATCTTCCTTTGCTTCTTTTTCTTTTTTAACCACAATTTTTTTAGCAGCCACTTTTCCTTGGAATTTTTGGATTCTGGATGCTGTATCAACAAATTTTTGAGTTCCCGTGTAGAAAGGATGACATTTATCACAAAGCTCTACGTGCATTTGTTCTCTTGTTGAACCCACAGTAAATTGGTTCCCACATGAGCAGGTTACGTTTGCAGCAACGTTATAAGTTGGATGTATTTGTGCTTGCATAGAGCATTATTATACCTGATCTGAAGGTTGTTTACAAGCCTGGATTGCGTATACAGGCTTTCCCGGAAGTCGCTTGTTGACTCCCGCACTTCTTGGTTCGTACGGACGATTGATCCACGGATTCATCCAGCCTTTTTCAGTTTTTAAAAGGTAGTGTCCAAATGGATATTTTTTACATCTTTCTACGCATGCAACGCTGCAACCAAATCCGTCTTCTTGTACAACTATGTTCATAGAGAAAGTCTAGCATTTCTATTTTTATTAACAACTGCGTTTACCTTCTTTTCGCAAGCAGGTGGATGGGGTGGTAGTGAATTCTTCCTTCAGCTATGTAAATTCCTAAAAATACTAAAACTGAACCAATGAAATATGTTGGAGTAGGAATCTCTCCAAGTAGGGG
>CAZQSX010000011.1:0-28635 GCA_964596415.1 uncultured Gammaproteobacteria bacterium | reverse complement strand
GGGGAATTGCAATAAGAATAGTAACCACGGGATCTATATAGGTAAAAAGGGCAACTTCTGAAGTAAGGAGATATTTTATTCCATAATAAAAACAAAAATATCCAATTGCTGATGCAAAAACACCTCCAAAAATTATTCCACTGATTGCTTGCAAACCTAGGTTTGATGGTGTTACGCCTCCATTGAGTGCTTCATTTATAAAGGTTGGGAAAAACATGATGGTTGCAAGTAAGAATGACCAAAATACCAGCGGAATGGGATCGTATTTTTTTGAAAGCTTTTTAAGCGCAAATGCTTGAGCAACCATACCAAGCGTTGCAATGATAAAAAACAAATTTCCTAAAACTGACCCATCAAACTCTTGCCCTAACGCTGGAAGAATAACAATGACAATTACGCCAAGAAGCCCCAGTATTCCACCAGCAATTTTTTTTACCCCGGGGTGTTCTTTCAGAAATAATATTCCGCCTAAAATAATAAAGATGGGTGCGGCGGATGCGATAATTGGAGCGTTTATACTGGAAGAAATTTCAAGGCCTAAAAAGAAAAATGAAATATGTAGGAAGATTCCAAAAAATGCCATGACAAAAAGCAGCGGCCAATCCTTTGAGCTCACTTTTAAGCTATGACCTTTGAGAAATGGGAGAAAAACTATTGTTGCAAGGAAAAATCTAAAAAAAGCAAGGGTAAACGGGTTAATTTCTTCAAGTGCCCATTTAAAAATAGGTGGAGTAGCACCCCAGATAATATTTGCGGCAATTACTGCAAGTATTGCCAGGTGAAGGTTTTTTTTAACCATACACCTATCATACAAGGGTTTTAACAAACTATGCAATTATGTTACATGCATCTAAAAGTGTGAGTGTTTGTTGTTGTCTTGTATCAAGCGCTTTTAAAGTTACCAGATCTTTTTCAACTTCTTCTGGGCCAATTACTAGAAGGTATGGGATCTGCTTTTTTATGGCGTATTTTAATTGTTTCTCCATGGGGGCTGCCTCAAGATACATTTCCGCATTTATACCTTTTTTTCTAAGCAGTGTTACTGTTTCAAGTGATTTTTTTTGTAGCTCTTTTGAAAAAATACTCACAAGAACTTTTGTTATAGATGGATCCATTTTGAATAGATTCATGCTGTCTAGAGCTTCCAAAAGTCTGTCAAACCCAAATGCAAATCCAACGGCAGGAATGGGATTTTTGGAAAACATACCAATGAGATTATCGTATCTGCCTCCGCCACCAACTGACCCAGCAGTATAACCCTCTATTTCAGCCTCGATTATGATACCCGTGTAGTAGTCTAATCCTCGGGCAAGTGTTGGTTCAAAAACAATTCGTTCGTCATTTATCGCATTTTGTACTTGCGTAATTCTTTCAGTAGGCTTTGCCATTCTTACTGTATCCAACAAATTTATATCAAGTCCTTTTTCTTGAAGCTCTTGCTTTACACCTTCTTCTCCAATTTTTTTTAATTTATCAATAATAATTATTGCTTCTTTTGGAATATCCTCAAATATGGCTCGGTCATTTACTAGAATTTTAAAATTTTTGATTCCGAGAATCTCAAGACTGCGAATTACAACCTGAAGAATTTCTCCATCGGAAATGCTTGAGTTAACACCTACAATATCTATGTCACACTGGGTAAATTCTCTGAATCTTCCTCTTTGTGTGTTTTCAGCCCGGTATACATTTGAAACCTGGTACCGTTTAAAGGGAAGTGGAAGTTCGTTTGCATACTGTGCAACGACCCTGGCAAGCGGTACTGTTTGGTCATACCGCATGGCAACGCGCCTTTCACCATTATCTATAAATCGGTACATGAGCTTATCTCCCTCATCACCGTATTTGCCCAGTAATATCTCTTCATACTCAAGGACTGGTGTTTCAAGCGGTTCAAAGCCAAAAGATTCAAATACCTTTTTTAAAGAATTTATAACATAATTTCTTTTTCGTGCCTCAGATGGTAAAAAGTCTCGAAAGCCTTTAAGCGTTCGGGGTTCTACTGACATATGTTTCCTTTCTGGCTAAAAACCTGCCTGCCGGCAGGCAGATCTCTGAAACCTTTTAATGTTTTAGGTTCAATATTCATATGATTCTATTGTATCAGAAAAAAGATTAGATGACTAAGTGGGCTGCACCAATTATATTGCTATTTTGAATTTGAATAAATTCTGGATGATACTTTGTGAGCTTTTTACATGTTTCTTCAACTGTTTTCCTATAATTAAATCCTTTCCAGAAAACGCTTCCTTCCATGGCAAAGATCATATCTTTTTCTCTAAAGTCCATAATTGCTGCTATTTGACATGCGATTAAATGTGCAGATCTTTGCAAAAGCATTCTAGCGATTTCATCTCCATTTTTTGCAAGCGTATCCAGCTCTGACGTTTTTGAGATAGGGGATTGTGACGTGTTTTGTATTTCAATTTCCTTATTGTAGTGTTTAAAAAGATATACGCCAGAAACTTCTTTTTCATAAATAGAGTGACCAGGATTTGCTGATTCTGTATCTATTTCTATACCTGTTTTTGATGAAGGGAATTTATTAAAATCAGCTGATTCTAGATTTATTGCTGTGGATTGATCTTTAAAAAAAGCAAAATTCATTCCGGAACCAACGATGCCAGCGCCAAGTTTTTGAGAAGATGCTTTTTCAAGTCCTGAGAGAAGAAGACAAATTGTGTCATTTGCAAATGTTGCTTTTAGTTTCTGACCTCTTTTTTTTAAAAAGTATTTCTCTGTTTCTTTCCCAACTAATTTTCCGCAAAGTCCAGTGAGAGTATGACCTTTTGTTCCCCTCAGAAGTTTTCCGTCCAGTATTCCAGAATTAAATTCAGGAATAAGTGGGAATGCAAAATTACAAGCAAGTAAGCTGCAAGAATCAGAAATATTTGATTCTAGAAAACGAAAAAAATCTTGGTCAGTTTTAAGATCAGGAACTTTTAAATTTTCTGATGATAATATAACGCATGAATTGTTTTGCTTTTTGCAGATAGAAAATGTGCAGTGTGTGCCACCAATAACTGCAACCTGAAAAGTTTCACCTTCTTGAACAATTGGAGTTTTGGGAATTGTATTTAAAATATACGGAAGGCTTGTTTTTTTGCCTGAATCCGCATCTTTTAATTCCTGTAAAAAAGAATTCTTAATTTTTTGTAACGATAAAATATCAATAGGTATAAGAGTATTTTACCAAATTATTTAACGCTTCGTACAAGTCTGAGAAGTATAATTTGAGAACTTGGTTTGATGGCGTTTGTAGTAGGGATTTGAAGCAGATAAGATCCTGGAACTGTGATTTCTGCGCATAGTCTTGTTTTGTCTTGAAAAAATTTTGGAGAAGATGTTGGTTTATCAGTTGCAAATAATGATCTATTTGTTGCATTACTTCCTTTTCCCTCAACAACCCATGCGAGCAAAAGAGGGCAGTTTTCTCTTTGTAGCCTTTCAATTATAGGGATTTGAAGATATTCAGAAGCCGCATACGCAAGTTCTCTTGCTTCTTCAAATGATACACCAGTAGTGATATGTTCTGCTCCTGGTTTTAGGTCAGGTATTGTTACCTGTTTTTTTTCAGGGACTCTTGGCATAGAATGTTTAAATTCAGGCTGAATCATATCCTATAATTATACCATATTTTGATATACGAGGCTAATTTGGGTAGTTGTCCTTCGCCGTGCAGCTTTAGGTTCGCAAGATACACTACTTTTTCGAGTTTATAAGAAAAAGGAAGGTTCCGAGCGAAGCGAGTGGTTCTTAGCCTGCGCCGTGCAGCTTTAGGTTCGCAAGATGCATTAGCCTGCGCCGTGCAGTTTATTATTCCTTTTCTGCTGAACCACCAGTGGTTCTGGTTTTTTCTTGGGAGTCATGCTTGCGGAAAGCTGTTGTCCCCCTGAATTCATGTTGGCATTTGTATTTATCATACCTCGTTCTGCAGTTTCTGCCCCTTGAAAAATTCTTCTATCTTCTTTTTGTTTTGGCGCTGTTTGGATCTGAGATCCCAACTCACTCCTAATTTTTCATCATTTGTCCAGATTGTTGGTCCCATTTGCTTGTTTTTCTTGTTTAAATTCCATAGATTTTGCCTGAACCTCTTGAGGGTTAACCGGGGCAAGTCCTTCTAAAATATTAACAGGAGTTTTTACAATTTCAGTCGCTACTTCTTTTGCTACCTTTTTACCTTCTTCTTTAAATGTTTCAATAACACCGCCCAATACATTGCTTGTATCCGCCATGTATATAGTATCTAATATTTGCAGCTTGGTATCAAGCATGTTAAAAATTCTTACAGTTTGCGAAGTATTTGACATTTTTTCCTTCTCGTACTACACTAGACCTCGATTACTATGCGTAAGCTTCTCATCCTTCTTTTTCTTCTTATTGCTTTTGCATTTTTATGGCAAAATGCAGTTCCGTATCTAGAGCAAAAATTTAAAACATCGCCTATCCCCCAGAGCAAAGAAACGGTAAAAATCTTAAAAGAAGAAAATTTAGTGGTTGATGTGGTTAAAAACACGGGTCCTTCAGTGGTAACTATTGGAGTTGAAGTTGATCCAAATGCAAGTTCTGATCTAGAATCTGATCCCTTTTCAATTTTTTTTAATGAACCACTTCCCACCCAAAAAGAAGAAAATAAGCAAACAGAGCAATTTATAGGTTCAGGATTTGTGCTTTCAAAAGAGGGACTTATTGCAACCAATAAGCATGTTGTTTCTGATGCTTTTGAAAAATATGTTGTTATTGATAGCGATGGAAAAAAATATAAAGTTGTAAATATTTATAGGGATCCATTAAACGACTTTGCAATTGTAAAAACAGAGAAGGCTCCACAGGGTGGATTTAAAGAAATTGAGCTTGGCGATTCCTCACAATTACAGGTTGGGCAATTTGTTATTGCCATTGGAACAGCACTTGGTGAATTTACTAACACGGTGACAACAGGTGTTGTGTCTGGTCTTGGTCGTGGAATTACTGCAGGAAGTGCATTTCAGGGTTTTGCAGAAAGACTAGAAGATGTTATTCAAACAGATGCTGCGATTAGTCCTGGGAATTCCGGTGGTCCTCTGTTAAATTCCGCAGGACAGGTTATTGGAATAAATACTGCGGTTGCAAGGGGAGGTCAGAACATTGGATTTGCAATTCCAATAAATATTGTAAAAGAGAGTCTTCAAAATTTTAATGAAACAGGGCAGTTTAACAGACCATATTTGGGTGTTTCTTATGTGATGGTATCAAAAGACCAAGCAGAGTTTAATAATATATCTGAGGGGGCGTATGTACAGGAAGTTGTGAAAGATTCAGCTGCTGCGATTGCGGGAATTAAAAGCGGTGATGTTATTACAAAAATAGATGGAAAGGCTTTAGATTCTGAGAATGGAGGACTGGCGGCAGCAATTTCAAAGAAAAAAACTGGAGATAAAATACAGCTTGAAGTTTTAAGAAGTGGTGAAGTAATGAATCTTACAGCTACACTTTTAAAGACCCCTGAACCTACACCGTAACTTCCTCTTGTTTGGCAGGCTCAAATTTGGTATCATACCATGATATGCGTTCATATAGAGTAGTACTTATTTTACAAAGTGATCTTACAAAAGATAAAAAAGCAAAGCTTTTAGAGACAGTTGAAAAACTTTCTGGCGGAAAATCTGCAAAAACAGAAGAGCTTGGAGAGAAAAAGCTTATGTATACCATAAAGCGTGAAAAAAAGGGTGATTTTGTGGTAATGAATTTAGAGGCAGAATCAATTGCGTCGGATTTTGAAAAAAGAATGCTTATTGCAGATGGAATTTTAAGACATTTAACGGTGAGAACCAAATAAAATTTTAAATTGGTTAACAATTAAAACATGGCTAGAAGTTTGAATAGAGTACAACTGATTGGGAATTTAACGAGAGATCCTGAATTGCGTTATACACCGCAAGGAACTGCAGTTTGTACGTTTGGTCTTGCTACAAATAGAACGTGGACAACTGATAATGGTGAGAAAAAAGAAGATGCGGAATTTCATAAAATTGTTGCATGGAATAAACTAGCTGAACTTTGCTCGCAATTATTAGTGAAAGGAAGAAAGGTTTTTGTTGAAGGAAGAATCGCAAATAGAAGTTGGACAGGGCAGGATGGACAGGCAAGAAATACGACTGAAATAGTTATAGAAGATATGATTATTTTAGACAGTAAGCGCGGTGCAGAGCAAGAAGAGGAGCATGCATCAGTAGAACAGCACGAAGAAGCGCCAAAGCCATCTGAAAAAGTAGAAGCTAAAACTGAACAAGGTACGCCATCAGAAGATATTAACCCTGATGATATACCCTTTTAATCAATTTTAAATTTAAAATTAAATACATATGCCAAAAAGTAATCAAAGAAAACAAATAGTAAAACGGGAAGTTCCAAAAAACTGTGTTTTTTGTAAAGAAGACAAAAAGCCTGACTTTTTAGAGGTAGAATTTTTGCATAAATTTTTATCAGAACGTGGAAAAATTTTATCTGCAGGAAAAACAGGCGTGTGTCAAAAACATCAGAAAAAATTAACACTTGCTATTAAAAATGCTCGATTCTTGGCACTTCTTCCATTTATTTCAAGACCTGAGTAAAGACTAGGTATTAGAAATTAGGAGCTAGTAAATAGTAAGAATTAAAAAATAAATTAAACAGACCTAGTAAGCTCGTGCCTATTTCCTCGTTTCTAGTTATTGTTCTTGATTTTTAGCTGACTTTCAGGGAAAATATATACTCATGCGAAAAAAATTTTCCGTTTCAATTTTTCATCTTTTACTTCTTGTTTTTATTGCCGGTGGTGTAGGATATATTTCAGGTACACATAAGATTTCAGCTTCCTGGAAAGGGTTTACTCCAATTGTTTCAGTTGAAAATAAAGAAGCTCCCCATTCACAAAATCTAGACATGCAGCTTTTTTATCAAGTTTTAGATACCGTTAACAATGAATACTTTGATAAATCTAAAATTGATTCAAGAAAAGTACTGTACGGTGCAATATCTGGAATGTTGCAAAGTCTTGATGATCCATTTACTTCATTTTTTCCACCAAAAGAAAATGATGCATTTAAAACTCAGCTTGCTGGTGAATTCTCAGGCATAGGTGCAGAGCTTGGGTTATCAGAAGAAAAACGTGTTTCTATCATTTCTCCGCTTGATGACTCTCCTGCAAAAAAAGCAGGGATAAAAGCAGGAGATTTGATTTTAAAAGTGAATGATGAGGATACAGCAGGGTGGACACTTGCTGAGGCGGTTGAGAAGATTCGTGGACCAAGGGGATCTTCAGTAAAGCTTTCTATTCTACACGTTGATGCAGAAAAACCTGTAGATGTTTCTATAACTCGGGATACAATAGTATTAAACAGTGTTACTCATTGGCTGAAAGACTTTAGTTGCACCGCGGATTCTTGTAAAGAGCAAAAGAACGGATCAGGGAATACGGTTGCATACATTAGGCTTTCTCAGTTTGGAGATAAGACAAATGATGAATGGGTAAAAGCAATAAATGAACTCTATCCACAGATTTTAGCAAAGAAGAATTTTCAAGGTTTAGTATTAGATTTACGAAATAATCCTGGAGGGTATTTACAGGATGCAGTATTTATAGGGTCTGAGTTTGTAAAAAGTGGAACGATTGTTTCTCAAGTTGATGGTAATGAGAATAAAGAAGACATGAATGTTTCAAGAAATGGAGTATTAACTGAAGTTCCTGTCATAGTGCTAATTAATAAAGGTTCTGCGTCTGCATCAGAAATTGTTGCAGGAGCGCTTCGGGATCATAAAAGAGCAAAGCTGTTAGGTGAGACTTCTTTTGGGAAAGGAACCATTCAGCAAGCAATTGAATTTGAAAATGGCGCGTCTTCTGTGCATGTTTCAATTGCAAAATGGATTACACCAAATGGTGCATGGGTGCATAAAAAAGGACTCGTGCCTGATATTGAAGTAAAATTTGATGAGAAAAAAACTGTTGATGGAGTAGACAACCAACTTCAAGCCGCAATAAAAGAGCTTCTAAAATAATACTTTAAAAAACCTTGATATAGGTATATAATCTTCATATGGCAAACTTAACCGAGGCAAAATCCCGAGTCTGGCAGAGTGCTGCGTATGAACTAACACCTGAATATGAAGCGTTTCCTGGAGAAAAATCTCCCATGGAAAGAGTAAAAGGGATTGTCAGAGGCGTAGAAATAGATGTAAAAGTGTTGCACTATACTGATAGGTTTGGAAATCCTTCACATCTTGTATCAGGTAGAGTTGATGGTAGTGATGCAAGTTTACAACCTCATACCAATCGTGCCTTTGAATTATTTAGTGGTATTGCACCTCGACTTCGTAAAGCAAATAGAAAGTAAATATATCTCCTTCTGATTTTTCTTGTTTTCTGGTACAATTGAGGCTATGAAACTTTACAATACGTTAACCCGTTCTATTGATGAGTTTGAGCCGATGGATGGCAAAACCGTTAAGATGTATGCTTGTGGTCCTACGGTATATGATTACGCGCATATAGGGCATATGAGAAAGTACATAGGAGATGATATTTTACGCCGCACATTTGAAGCAAATGGTTGGGAAGTTAACCATGTTATGAATGTGACTGACGTAGGTCATCTTAGTTCGGACTCAGATGCTGGAGAAGATAAAATGGAAAAAGGTGCTAAAAAGCACGGGAAAACAGTTCTAGAAGTGGCAAAATTTTTTGAAGAAGATTTTCTCAAATCTATTGAAAAAGTAAACGTAAAAACTCCAACTGTCATAGCACGTGCAACAGAACATATTGAAGATCAGATTGCTCTTATTGAGGCGCTGGTTGAAAAAGGTTTCACCTATCAGACAAAACAAGCAATTTATTTTGATGTTTCAAAGTTTAAAGAATATACAAAACTTTCAGGTCAAAACCTGGAAGATAAGAAAACCGGTGCAAGAGGAGATGTTGTTGTAGATTCTGATAAGAAAAATCCAGCAGATTTTGCCCTGTGGTTTTTTACTGTTGGAAGATTTGCAAATCACGTGTTGCATTGGGATAGTCCGTGGGGTGAGGGTTTTCCAGGTTGGCATATAGAATGTAGCGCTATGGCTATGCGATATTTAGGTCCGACCATAGATGTTCATACGGGTGGAGTAGATCATATATCTGTGCATCACACAAATGAAATTGCACAATCAGAATGTGCAACAGGTGTAGAGTTTGTGAGATTTTGGATTCATCATGATTTTCTCAGAGTAGATGAGGAGAAAATGAGTAAATCCTTGGGAAATATTTATACCGTTTCAGATCTTGTGAATCGTGGTTTTCATCCGCTTGCTTTTAGATATCTCACATTTCAAGCACATTACCGTTCTGAAATGAATTTTACGTGGGAAGCTTTGGAATCCGCGCAGGTTGCACTGGAAAAAATATATGACATGGTGGGTGAGTTTGACATTATTCACAAAGATGCGGATCCAGACTATCTGGGAGAATTCTTAGATGCCTTGTATTATGATTTGAATATGCCAAAAGCATTATCTGTTTTTTGGGAATTACTTCGTTCTACAAAAATACCTGATGATGTAAAAGCAGCAACCGTAAAAGAAATGGATACGATTCTTGGATTAGAAATGTTTGAAAATTCAACTTTAAGAAAAAAAATTCCTGGAAATGTTTTAAAGATGGCTGAGGACAGAGATATTTTAAGAAGAAGCAAGAAATATATCCAATCTGATCATTTAAGAAATAAAATTGAGAAAATGGGTTACATAGTGAAAGATGTAGAGGATAAGAATAAGAGGAAAATAAGCATAGTTCTTCGAAAAATATAACTTCATGAGTAAACTCCAGACTGCTTAAGAGTATTTCTTGTATAAAGTTTGATATCAGACGGGAGAATGCTAAGGAATCTGTGTAGGTGCTGGAGTTTCTTTCACGGGTGGAGTTGTTTGTGCATGCAAAAGCATTTGCTCAGATGGTATTAAGTCTAAAAAGTGGATTACCCTTGTGGCATTGAGCTGGTTATCGACTTTACTATCCATAAATCCAGCCGCGTAAATTCTTTGCCCTTCTTTTATTTTGCTGAACCCTGATTTTATAAGTCCGTCTTCTTTTGTGTAAGACGAGGTTTTTGTGCTGGTTACAATATCTATAATTTTTTTCTTTCCATCAGCATCAACAGCTGTGAGTTGAAAGTTTTTTGCGTTTGTTTCCGTAACCACCCCGTCAAAATATTCAGGAATAGACGTAACCGTATTTACAAATCGAGCTAATATTCTATCTGCTGCCTTGTTTAGCAGGCCAATAACGCCAATTGAATCGTTTGATTTTACGTCTGAAATTCCATAATCATCATTTTTAGGATCTTTAAATTTTGTAAGTTCATCAATTTCAATGATTCTTTTATCACCATTTATATCCTCCAATGTTATTTGTGTGCTTGTTGTTGAGATAACTTTTCCTAAAACTCCTTTTTTCTCAACTAAATTAAGTTCTGCAACTCTACTTGCAACTATGTCTTTTATGCGCTCAACTTGACTTTCATCTACGCTTGGTGATGCAGAGGTGGTTGGTTTTGGGGTAGATGTTTGCGCATAGGCAGTGTGCGTAAGCAAGACTGTAAAAAGTAAACTTATAATAATAAAAAATGTTTTTTTCATACATTTAAAAATCGTCAGGAGAAAATGAAACAGTTTTTGTAACAGTTTTTTCAGCTCCATCTTCAGTTATTGCCTTAATGATAACTTTATTTATCCCAGTGTCAATAGAAATAGTTGTTGTAAAAGAGCCTGATGAGGTAGGGGTAGCCACTGTATCTTCTTGATTTGTTGAGATGATAAGTGTATTAGATGGGTTAGTTTTGCCCTTCACCGTGATAGTTCTTTTTGTTTTAACAGCTTCATCTACTGGCTCATCTACGTTGAGAAGAATTTCATCATGTGATGTTACGTCTTTTTGAGTTGTTGTGGGTTTTGGGGACTCTTTTTTTACTGGTTTTGTAGACTCATACAGAAAAAACCCAAATGTAGTAAGAATAAGACCAATTGTTACGGCAATAAAGATGATTACAATTCTTTCTTTCATGATAAGAGATTGGCAGAAGTTATAAAAAGATCAGATCGGAAAACAATCATAGGATAAAAACATTCCCTTGTCAATAAGACAAGGGTCCCTAAAAACATTCCCTTGTCAATAAGACAAGGGTCCCTAAAAATAAGACAAGGGTCCCAGAAACGTGCCCTTGTCAAGAAACTGGAAACTGTGGTACTATGGAATACATTTTAAATATGGAAATTTCACTTGTGAGCTCTGATTCAATAAAAATTAAAGGCAAAAATGCTTCTGTTGTTTTTGATCCAGCTGGAAAAGTAGATGCAGAAATTGTTATCGCAACAATACCACTTGATAGCCTCATGATTGATAAGGTTGAGGGGGTAAGACTTGTTATCTCAGGTCCTGGAGATTATGAAGCAGGAGGAATAAGCGTTACTGGTAAAAGTCAAAAAGGACGTGCTTTTTATACGGTGACTGAAAGTATGAAGATAGCATTCGCGGATTCAGTTGTTGCGAACCTTCTTCCAGATGATGAAGACTTTGATGCCGTTATCATTCATGTTACTGATGCATTCTCAGATGAGGTACTAGCTTCTGTGAGTGCTAAAACTGTTATATTATATGGGGATTTAACTCTTGCAACGGTTACATCTGAAAACTCAGAAAAAACTGCAAAAATAAATCTAAAAAAATCCTCAGAAGTCCAAGGAAAAACATTTTTACTGCAATGATAACTACAAATTTCTTACGTAATTGCAATATATATTTGCAAAAGTTTGAAAAGATTTAATAAGGTAAACGAATTATATGAATAATAGAGTTCCTCCTCATGATGATGATGCAGAATTGGCTGTTTTAGGTGCACTTTTAATAGATCATGATGCAGCATCGCTTGGTGCTGAGCTGATTAACCCTGAATATTTCTATAGTCCAGCGAATAAAGAAATTTTTGAAGCTATGAAAGTGCTTTATGAAGACAGAAAGCCAGTTGATTTGGTAACGCTTACAAATGTATTAAAAAAAAGAAAATCTTTTGATAAGGTGGGTGGGGCAGGGTACTTAACTTCCCTTGCAGGTTCAGTGCCATCAGCCGCAAATATTGAGCATTATACTCAAATTCTCCGAGAGAAATTTATTCGAAGAAGTTTAATTTCTTTGGGTGGTTCTATGACTGATAAAGCATTTGGGGAAGATGAAGAGGCGACAACAGTGTTAGATAACCTTGAGCAAGAGGTTTTTAAAATTTCACAACAGCAAATTGAACAAGGATTTTCTCACATTAAAGGAGCGCTTGCTGAAAGTTTTGATAGGCTTGATGCTTTGCATAAAAATGGAGGAAGTCTTCGAGGCATTGAAACAGGATTTACTGATTTAGATTTCCTGCTTTCTGGTTTGCAGCAGTCCAATTTAATTGTTCTTGCTGCCCGTCCAGGTCAAGGGAAAACTGCTTTTACTGTGAATATAGCGCAACATATAACAGTTAATTCACATATTCCGGTTGGTATTTTTTCACTTGAAATGAGCAAGGAAGAGCTTGTTGATAGGTTGCTTGTTAGCCAGGCAGATATTGACGCATGGAGACTAAAAACAGGAAAATTATCTGAGGATGATTTTGAAAAATTGTCTACGGCTATGGGTGAGCTTGCTGAGGCGCCAATTTATATTGATGATACACCAGGTATTTCAATTGCGGAAATTAGAACAAAAGCTAGACGATTAAAACTTGAGACTGGATTAAAGCTTTTAATCGTTGACTATTTACAGTTAGTAAATCCAGGGAAACGATTTGAAAATAGAGTAAATGAAGTTTCATATGTGTCTCAGAATTTAAAAAATCTAGCCCGTGAGTTAAAAATTCCTGTTATAGCTGTTTCTCAGTTATCCCGTGCGGTAGAACACAGAGGAGAACGTAAGCCGCAGCTTGCAGATCTTCGGGAATCAGGAGCCATTGAGCAGGATGCAGACGTTGTTATGTTTTTATACACAAAAGACGAAGAATTTACGTCTCAAAGAGTTGTATCTATTAATGTGGCAAAACACAGAAATGGTCCTGTGGGTGAGAAAGATCTGTTATTTAGGGGGGATAGGATTAAATTTTATAACATTGAAGGAGTACGTGAAGAAACACCCCCGCTTCAGAACTGAAGACCTCGATTACTACAGGTTGACAATATATACAATTATGATTAAAATGCACGTTTATGTCTAATCAGATTGAAAAACAAGGTGGTGCGGGTAGAGATTCGCTTCAGGGTACAACTCGACTTAGTACAGAAAGGTATTACCGAATGCTTTCTGATGTTGAAGGACTGAGAGAGAAAGCCTATGGTGTTGCCTTCGGGCCAGATGCCATGAAAGGGAGTTCATCTACTTTCTGGGTGGAAAAAGTTCCCGATGGGTACGAAGTTTCATTATCGGTTTTAGATGTTGCTTCGGGTCAAACTGAGCGATTTGAAGAAGTAGGTAAATCTTTAAAAACTATGACAATTACAACCACCCTGGACAGAGAGCTTCAGGCTACAGGGTTTAGATTGGGGTTTACAAATTGTCATCTCTTAGCGGTTATCCGCGACGGGCAAATTGAAGAGATACTAAAAGATGAGAGCTCAGATTTGTATCCACTTGCAACTTCTTATTTAGAAATTGCAATGCGCTTACAGGAGGAAAGAGAACTAGATGGAGCGGTTGACTCTTTATATGCATTTGCAAAAAGCATAACAAGAGGACAAAGTATAGCAGCTGGAGAAATCATAAAAGAAGAATTTTTACATCTGGCAAAAAGATCAGTTGCGGCTAAATTGGATCAAGAGGGCAAGGTAGTGTTGTATGAGAACTGGCCTAAGTCTGAGGATGGTATAGATATGCTTGTTATTCAAGCTTTGGGGAGGCAACTGAGGAGAGAGCCAGCGCTCGATACTGCTGAGAAACTGTTACAATTGTTAAAAACTGGTGTTGGAAAAAGATTTGTAGGCCTAGAATCATTTGGTCATATTCTCCAGAATAAAGACGCCCATTTTAGATTTGTGACTCCAGGGCATGACTTAGAAAGTTATGTTAATGCAATAATTCTACATGGAATAATAACCGGTGAAAACCCATACACTACAGAAGACTTACAAGCACTCGCTGACTATTTGAATACAGGTAAAAAAATAATTTCCCCAATAAAGAGGGCTATTCTTGATAAAAAGACCACAGAAGGTTCAAGCAGGCGTAATAATTACATGTCAGCTGTTAGAGAAAAAGTGAAAAAGTTAGGATTGGATGGCTTAAGTTTAGTGCAAATTCCTCATACGTTTAATAATCCTTTTAAAGTACGATTGGAAGTTAATACTCCAACGGGCAAAAAAATTATAATTGGCTCGGGAGCAACTTATGAAGAAGCAACGAGTAAGGCATCAGAGGCGATGTTTGTTGAACTGCAGTGGTTAGGTTAAGACAATTAATAATTTTATATCCTCAGGAGCTGTTATAATTTATCAATTACGGGCCTATAGGTAAGTGGTATACCGGTACATTCGCATTGTACAGTCACCAGTTCGATTCTGGTTAGGTCCACTGGTAGTGCTTTAATATCCTATATTTTAGATATTTCTTTGTTTCATACGTCAATTTTTGTTACAATATGAATTAGCTTTACCATGAAACGTAAGATTAATAAGTTTTTTAGCTCAATACGAAAAATTCCGGATAGAAAACACTATATAGAGTTTATAACAGCCACTCTTTCTATTCCGGTGCTTTTGACTGTCATTTTAGTAAATCTTAATAACTTACAAGCTCAGAAGGAGGATACGAATCCTACTCCAACACAAGGTATTCGTGAAGTTATCATTAAAGAAGGTGGAAATACTGTTGTTGCACCATCTTTAAATCCTACCAATTCAGACATTTGCAAAAAAGAAATAGGACCAATTTCTATATCTAGCCCAAAAGAGGCTGCTGTTATAACTGAAAATCCAGTTAATTTTATTATTAAGTATGAGAATAAAACATATTGTTCAGTTGTATGGTCGTACAGAATAAACGGTGGTATATGGTCAGAGTTTTCTTCAAATTCACCTACGATTTATAACATGCCAAGCGGAAATATCAAGTTTGAGCTTCGTGTGCAAAGTACGGTTACAGATGATCAAGAGCAGCTTGAGAGAAATTTTGTCTACCAGGGATTACAGGTTACACCCCTTATAACATCTCCTTTTACACCAACACCAACTTTATAATTTCCCCATTGACAGGAAGTTTTTATTTTTGTTACTCTTTTTACTGTTTGTTTGACCTTATTTAATGATCACAATAATAGCTGGCGGATTTTACGGAGATGAAGGAAAAGGTAAGATAGTTGGATATCTTGCGGTTCATGATAAGCCTCAAATAATTGTAAGGGCAGGAAGCGGTCCTCAGGCAGGTCATACAGTAACTCCACACATTAAAGTAACTCAGGTTCCTTCAGGACTCGTATATCCAAAAGCAAAACTCTACATAGCTCGAGGAACCCTTATTGATCCAGAGATATTTTTAAAAGAAGTAAAAGAGAATAACTTGGAAGGGCGCATATTTATAGATCGGGGTTGTACGCTTATTGAAAAAAAACATAGAAAACAAGAAGAAGAGCTGGTTAAAAGGATTGGATCTGTGGGGACAGGGGTTGGTCCAGCTCGGGTTGATCGGGTGATGAGATGTGCAAAGCTTGTGGAAGATGAGCCAATTTTAAAAAAGTATCTTGTTGATGTTGCAGACGTTGTACATGATGCATCCATGAAAAAAAAGGACATTTTAATAGAAGGGGTTCAGGGGTATGGGCTATCTCTATTGGATTATAATTACTATCCCTATGTTACCTCTCAGGATACAACTGCGTCTCAGTTTGCGGCAGACACTGGAATTGGCCCCCGGATAGTTGATCGGGTGGTTGTTATCTATAAATCGTATGTTTCTCGAGTTGGTAAAGATCCTATGTTTAAATCATGGAGTAAAAAAGAAGCAAAAGCGTATGGAATAGAAGAGCGGGGATCAGTTTCAGGAAGAAAACGTGAACTCTCTGACTTTAACCATACTATGGCGGCTAAGTCTTATATGAGAAATTCCGGTACCCATGCTGCAATTACGTGTGTGGATAGACTTTTTCCAGGAAATGAAAATGTCACGGATTATAAAAAATTAACAAAAGAAGCAAAAGAGTTTTTAGAAAAAACAACAAAAACTATTAAAAAATCTAACAATAACTTTGAACAGTTCCATATTATTTCCACCGGACCTGATTTGTATGACGTTATTGACTTGCGATAGATTTAGGGTTACCATTTTAATATGACTCCAAAATTCAAAAAAAAAGAAGCACTTCTTTTTGGCCTCAATACCTTTAAGAAAAACTGGAAGTTTTTACTTGGGATTTTTATAGTTGTATGGGTAATTTCTGCAATTTCTGGAAATATTGTTGAAAGTATTTATGAAAAAGCATCATATGTGGGTATTATTCCTCAGCTTTTGGTGTATGTATTAAATGCAATTTTAGCACTTGGAATTGTAAAAATCATGCTTGATTTTGCGGACAAAAAGACTCATTCTTGGAGAAGTTTATATCTTGAGTATCCAAAAACAATAAAATATATAATCGCAACTATTTTATATGCTGCAATAGTAGTTGGGGGACTTATTCTTCTGATAGTGCCCGGTGTTTATTTTGCAATTAAGTATCAATTTTATGCATATTTTATAGTTGATAAAAATATGGGCGCTATAGAATCTTTAAAAAAAAGTGGAAACATCACAAAAGGAAGCCTTATGAACCTTTTCTTGTTTGGTCTTATTTCAGCAGCGCTTTCAATTTTAGGACTTCTTGCATTTGGGATAGGACTTTTAGTTGTGATACCTGTTATCTCAGTTTCTTCAGCTTATATCTTCAGAAAGCTCCAAGCATAAAAACAAAACGCCTAAGATGGTGGTATAATCTTTGCTTATGGTTTCAATTGAACGTGGAGTTTCAGCCGGTAAAAAGATTAAGCTCGGAACGCCTTTTGGAAAATTAGCTCAAGTTGCGAGGGAAAAGGTTGTCAGAAGGTATTTCCCTGGTATGATGGAGCGTGTGTCTGGGGAGTTATTTCTTTGGAATGGAGAAGAAAATATAGCAAAGTTGGAAGAACCATTACGAGAAGGAGCCCATCTGTGGATTGTGATGAGTCATCAAAGTCAAGCAGAGGCATCTCCTGCAACTCAAATTGCAAAAGAGGTACAAGATCAGTTCCCAAAATTTGTAGAGCATGTACACTATGTAGTTGCAAAATCTATGGGAACTGGTGATCAGGGTGCATTTTTGAAAGACATTTACACTTTAGGTGTGAAAGAGAATTTTGAAAGGAATAATATTGAGCCAATAGAGGTAGTATCAGAAAATGATAGAAAACAAAGAAATTTATCTTCTGATCTTGCAGCGGTAAGAATGCTTATGAGCTCTTTTCGGGAGAAGAATACTGCTATGATGGTACACGTTGAAGGAACTATGCATTCTGGACGCGTAAATGGATCAACCTCTGAAATTAATGGGATGACAGAAATGGATGAACGATTTAAAAAATTATTAGTAAAAGAATTAAAAACAGGGGAAGATATGGTTTTTTTGCCAGTCGCAATGGATAAAGGATATAAAATTTATGACCCAGACACAAGAAAGTTTACAAAAAAAGGATTAAAAGAAATTGCAGTTTCTGAACTATCCAATCTGTGGGGAGTTCCATACGCTAATCCATTTGGCTTTGTAAATATAGGCACTCCATTTCGGGGGAATGAAATAAGCGGTTCTAGTAATCCAGGTGAGGAAATAATGAAGCGCATAGCAAAACTCATGCCTCCATATGCTCGGGGAATTTATAAATAGTGGGTAAGGTGGGACTCGAACCCACATGGAGTTGCCCCCATTAGTTTTTGAGACTAACGCGTATACCATTCCGCCACTTACCCAAACATTCTCAAGTTGATCTTAGATAGATTGTATTATATACTTTCCCGTATTATGCCTGCAAGAAACGCCCGCAAAACAAACGTTCGACTCAGTCCACATATTTTACCTCTTTCCTATAAAATTCATTTTGAGCCTGATTTAGATAACTTTACGTTCACGGGTGAGGAAGAGATTCAGCTTGATTTGAAAAAACCCACACGACTTATAAAACTTCACAGCGCAGAAATAGAAATTTTTAAAGCAGAAATTGTTCAAGGGAAATCCCGATTGAAAGCTAAAATTTCTTACCTTGAAAAAGATGAGGAGGTAGATCTTGTTTTTACCTCGATTTTAAAAAAAGGGAATGCGAAGCTGCTGCTTACATTTGCAGGTTTTATTAATGATAAAATGCGTGGGTTTTACAGAAGTCGTTATGTTCACGCAGGTAAAGAATATCATATGGGAGTAACGCAGTTTGAGTCAACAGATGCCAGGCGTGCTTTCCCATGCTTTGATGAACCTGAAAAAAAAGCAATTTTTCATGTGTCTTTTAAAATTCCGTCTGATAGGGTAGTAATTTCAAACACGCTTGAAGAAGAGGTTCTTGAACATAAGAACGGTTATAAAGTTATTAAATTTTCAGAAAGTCCCAAAATGTCAACATATCTTTTAGCATTTGTGATTGGGCATTTTGAGTATATAGAAAAATTTACAAAGGATAAGGTTCAGGTGAGGGTGTATGTTACACCAGGAAAGAAAAAGCAGGCGCAATTTGCTCTTGATGTTGCTGTAAAGTCGCTTGAATTCTATTCAGAATATTTTAATATTCCATATCCACTAAATACATTAGACCTTATTGCAATTCCGGATTTTGCAGCGGGCGCTATGGAAAATTGGGGAGCTGTAACGTATCGTGAAACCGCACTTTTGGTTGACCCCCTTGAAACGTCAACACATAACAAGCAATGGGTGGCACTGGTTATCGCCCATGAATTGGCTCATCAATGGTTTGGAAATTTGGTAACCATGGAGTGGTGGACACACCTTTGGTTGAATGAAGGATTTGCATCTTATATGGAGTATGTTGCGGTAAATGAAATGTTTCCTGAATGGAACATCTGGACGCAATTTGTCTATATGGATCATGCGCACGCACTTGATCTAGATGGGTTAAAGAGTACACATCCCATAGAAGTTGAGGTAAATCACCCCGCTGAAATTTCAGAAATATTTGATGAAGTGTCTTATTCTAAGGGAGCCTCTGTAATTAGAATGCTTGCAGAATATTTAGGCTATAAAAACTTTAGAGACGGTCTTCGTATTTACTTAAAAAAGCATTCCTACGCAAATGCAAGAACAGAGGATTTGTGGAAATCACTTGAGAAAGTATCCCAAAAACCGGTGGAAAAGATGATGAAAAATTGGACCGGAAAACCAGGATACCCTTTGCTTGATGCTAAGTTTAAAAATGGAAAGTTATTTGTTTCTCAAAAACGGTTTTTTGCTAGTGTTTTTTCCCAGAAAACAAATGATGTAACATTGTGGCAGGTTCCTTTAGATTTTGTATCCAATAAAAAAACAATCGACACGCATCTGTTAACTAAAGTAGAGCAAAAGTTTGTTGTAAATAATAATTCATGGATAAAATTAAACAAAAATGAAACCAGTTTTGTACGTGTTAAATACTCAAAAGAATTGTTGGAGACATTAAGAACTCCAATCTTACATCTTGATAAGCATTTATCAGAGCAGGATAGGTTTGGGGTGATTCGTGACACATTTGTATTATCTGAAGCAGGTCTTATTTCCACTGATTTAGCGTTGCAGTTGTCACGCGCATACATGCATGATGAAAGTTATATAGTGTGGGCAGATATTGCTGAGGAGTTATCTAAAATTAAAAATTTATTGTTTGGTACCGAATCTTATGATGATTTTCAAAAATTTGGTTTGAGTTTATTTTCTGAAATTGGGGAAAAAGTAGGGTGGGAGAAACAGAAAAACGAAGATCACTCTAGAACACTTTTGAGAAGTTTGGTTTTGGGATTCTTAGGAAATAATGGAGACAAAAAAGTAATATCACATGCAAAGGAATTATTTAAGCTAGATCAAAAAGGAACAAAAAAAATTTCCTCTGACTTACGCAGTATGGTTTATGCACAAGTCACCAGAAATGGCGGGGAAAAAGAGTACAAACTATTCTTAGAAAAATACAAAAAAGAAGATTTTCAGGAGGAAAAAGATAGATTACTGCGTGCTCTTTGTACGTTTAAGGATGCTCAAATATTGCAAAAAGTATTAGACTTTGCATTTACAACAGACGTAAAAGCTCAAGACTCCTTCAAGGTAATCGCATTTGTTGCAAGTAACCCTTATGGGCGTGATTTAGCATGGAAGAAAGTTAAAAAAGAGTGGGGAAGTATTGAGAAAAAATTTAGCGGAGGACATTTGTTTACTAGATTTATTAAACCATTTGGCAGTTTTACATCCGAGAAAGAAGCAGTAGTGGTGGAGAAGTTCTTTAAAACTAAAAAAACAGAAGGGTTGGATAGAACTATTGCCCAAGTGTTGGAGCAAATTAGAAGTAATGCTGAGTGGAAAAAAAGGGATTTTTTAAAAATAGAAAAATTCCTCAAATCCCATTAATCTGATATACTTTTTGCATGTCGACACTTAAAACAAAAATTGATGAAACAGAAGTTCTTTTATTTCTTCAAAAAAAAATTGACCCCGGTATTACTTCATTGGAGTTTCTAAAAGGAGGAGAAATGTCCCAAGCATTTGCTTATGCCTTGAAGGATAAGCAGTATGTAGTTCGCATAAATAGTGAGGATTACAGTTTTAAAAAGGATAAGTATGCATATGAAAATTATAATAGTCCTCAAATTCTAATTCCCAAGATTGTAAGCATAGGTACATATAATCATAATCTGAAATACTGCATTTCTGAAAAGATACACGGCAATACTCTCGATTCAGGAAAAGATGAGAATAGACAATATTTGGTGCCATTATTTAATACAATTCTTCAAATTCAAAATATAAAACTCTCTTTAGGAAATTATGGGTGGTGGGATGAGAAGGGAAATGCAAATTTTAAGACATGGAAAGACTATATTTTACATAAAAAGGATGATATATATTCCAACTGGGATGAGCTAGAAAAAACTACATTTTTAGAAAAAAGTATAGTGGATACTGCATACTCCCTAATAGAAAAGTTGCTGGAATACGTACCTGAGGAAAGAGTATTGGTACATGCAGACATGGGATACGATAATGTGTTTTTTGAAAATGGTAAGGTTTCAGGGGTAATTGATTGGGGTGAGTCATTATATGGGGATGGATTATGCGATATTGCATTTTTACATTTTTGGTCATCAAGCGTAGATATATCTAATGAATTTAAAGTATTTGCAGGTAATAGGGGTAGAATTTATGAAAATTATGAAGAAAGAATGAAGTGCTATATGTTGTTTCTGGGTGTTGGTGCAATAGGGTTTTTTGCAAAATCCGGCCAAAAAGAAAAGTATGATAAATCAAAAAAGAGAATAGAGGAACTTCTTTCAATTTCGCCTCGAAACTGGTAAAATCATAGCCTATGGTAGTTCAAGAATTAAAAGCCGGTGCCACATTTGAAGAAGCGGGAAATTTATTCCGTGTTTTGTCCTATGAACATGTAAAAATGGGGCGGGGGAGCGCCACTATTAAAGTAAAAGTAAGAAATGTCAGAACAGGCGCAGTTGTTGAAAAAGGATTTACAAATGGCGCGCAGGTAAATGCTGTAAATTTAGATAAAAAAGAATATCAATTTCTCTATAAAGATACTGATAAAGCATACTTCATGAACCCTGCAACATATGAACAAATAGAAGCGCCTCTTGCAGTTTTAGATGGTCAAGAATATTTACAAGAAGGCATGAATGCAACGCTTGAATTTTTTGCAGAGGAAGTCTTAGGCGTAGTTTTATCTCCAAAAATAACGCTTACTGTTTCTGAAACTGATCCAGGTGTGAAAGGAAATTCTGCTTCAAATATGTATAAAGACGCAACGCTTGAAAATGGAATTAAAACAAGAGTTCCTTTGTTTATAAACATTGGAGATAAGATTATTGTTGATACTCGGGATGGAAGCTACACGAAGCGCGCATAATTTCCCTCTTTTTTAAAGATAAATCGTGCGGTATAGTAAAAATACGCGATGAAAAAGTTCTTCAATAAATTTTCCTCTTCTGATATTGTAAAAACCGCTGCTATTAAGCCTTATCTTTTCTTTCTTCTTTCAGTAGTATTTTCCCAAATTGCTTTTAACATGATGAATGTAGTACTTATATTCTTAATCTTTTTTTTGACGGGTTCAAATTTTTTAGTTTCACTTATACTTTTTGTTTCTCTTATTCCACAAGTTCTTCTCAGTTTTGTTGGTGGAATTTTTGCTGACAAGAAAGATAAAAAATCAATTCTTATATGGGTAAATATTATCCGTGCGGTAATAATTACGGTTCTATTTTTTATAACAGGTTCTCCTCTGGTCGTGTATTTAATTGCTTTTACTGTTTCAGTTGCGACTCAATTTTACATTCCTGCTGAGGCGCCAGTTATTCCAAAACTTGTGCCAGAGAAATACTTAATACCTGCTAATTCTTTGTTTGGACTTGCGCTGTTTGGTTCAACGCTCATTGGGTTTATCATAGCAGGACCTGCAGTAACTATTTTTGGTCGTTCAAGCGCGTTTCTTGTTATCATGTGTTTTTTTCTTCTTGCAGGATTATTTGCAAAACTCATTCCAACACGACTTATAAAAGAGTCAGCTGGTTTAGAAAAAAAAAGTCCCGGCTCATTATTAACGAGTCTTGTTTTAAGCTATTCTCTTTTAAGAGATACAAGAAGCGTGGCAAGTTCATTTATTTTACTGACCATATCTCAGGTGGTTATCTTTATTCTCGCAGTCATTATTCCAGGATTTGCATCAAGCGTTTTAAATCTTCCAGCAGAAAGTACTTCACTTCTTTTATTTGCGCCTGCTGGGGTTGGAATGATAGTTGCAGCAGTACTTATTGGATCAGTTTTTGAAAAAACAAATAGAGACGTACTTATGGCAATTGGGGTTTTTATTTCAGGTATCGTATTATTCCTTTTTCCTTTATTTCCACAAATTACTGCGCTTCTTCCTGGTCAGTTTCGACCAGATGTTATTTCAATTCTTATAGGTACAGCATTTTTGGGAGGAATAGGAAATGCGTGTATTTTTATACCAGCTCAAGCGACTATCCAAGAAAAAATTCCGGAAAATTTTAGAAGTAAAATTTACGGTCTTCTTTTTGCAATAATAGGATTGTTTTCACTTATTCCGCTTATTACCGTTGGTGGTCTTGCTGATGTTGTAGGCGTTAATACCGTTTTGTATTTTGTAAGTATTGTAATTTTATGCAGTGGAATTCTGCAAGTATATTTTATGAGAAGGTAAAATTATGAGTTATATATTATTTTTTGTAAGCCTCCTTTTTTCTTTATTCATCTTGTATATTTTGTCAAAAAATGATTTTTTGTTTTTAAGAAAAAACATAACCATTCATAATATGTTTGATACCATGTTTTTATCTCTGATAGGATTTTTTGTTATCGCTAGATTTTTTTATGTTTTTGGCGGTTTAAGATCAGACCTTTATAATCTCATTCCATTTCTTCATATTTTAAGATATCCCGGGATGCTATACTTAGGTGGAGTTTTGGGTTTTGGCTTGATTTCTTACCTTAGGTTTCATAAAAAGAAAATAGCTCCTCATATTTTAGATATTTATTCTTTAAGTTTGTATCCACTGTTTCTTTTGTCATTGTTTTTTTCAGAGATGAGCGGGAACTTTTTGTATTTTAATGGTTTTATTTTAGCGCTATCAATTCTATTTTTCTCAATTGGGATATATTCATCCAGGAATATTACCTTAAAAGATGGGACTATATCACTCCTATTTCTTTGTCTTGTGTGTGTTTTTACCATCATAAATGAATTTGCGCAGGGTACAAAAATTTTATATACATTCACCATTACTCAAATCATAGCAGTAGTATTATTTCTTCTTTCGTCAACATTAATTTTAATACAAGAAAGTTTTATTCCTATTAAAAAATAATGTATTCATGAATCTTCTACCTGAAATTCTCTACGAAGACGATTATATGCTTGCAGTGTTAAAACCTGCGGGTATGATTGTGAATAGGGCAGATACAGCAAAGGGTATATTTACGCTTCAGGATTATTCTGAAGAAAAATTAAACTTTAAAAAACTTTCCCAAAAATCATTTAATAAAAATGCGTATATAGTTGACGGGTATAATAAATATGATGAATTTATTTCTCGGGGAGGAATTGTTCATAGGCTTGATAAGGAAACAAGTGGAGTTATTCTTATTGCTAAAACTCCTGAAGTTTTTATACAGCTTCAAAATCAATTTAAAGATAAAACAATACAAAAAAAATACCTTACCCTTGTTCACGGTGATTTGAAGGAAACATCTGGAAAGATTGATGCACCCATTGGGAGACTTCCATGGAACAGGATGAGATTTGGAGTGCTTGAAGGCGGAAGAAGTGCAATCTCTTTGTATACATGTATTTCTAAAATTCGTCATAAAGAAAAGGGTAGAGATGAAAAACTTTCACTTGTAGAGGTGTATCCACAGACAGGCAGAACACATCAGATTCGTGTACATTTTCAACACATAGGTTATCCAATTTTTGCAGATGCATTATACGCTGGGAGAAAGACAGGTAGGGATGATAGAAAAATTCTTTCACGTCATTTTTTACACGCATTCGAGCTTGAACTTTCCCATCCGGTAACACATAAAAGGCTTACTATTACATCACCAATACCAAAGGATTTAGAGCAAGCGTTAAAAACACTTGATAATGCATAGCAATCTCATTACACTAATTTGTGCCCATGAAAATTACGATTTCGAAAAATGATTTTAAGAAAGAAGCAGGGAAAAAAACAAAGGGAAAAAATGAATCTCTTCATGAAAAAAATGCTTCTTCACAGGCAAAAAACTATATTCGACGTGACAACACGTATAAATTAGAAGAAAAGCAAAAAGAAAAATACGCACTCACCAATTTTGCATTTCTTATGTATTTTTTATTTGTGGTAGGAGTTGCTATTTTAGTTGCTACTGTTTGGAAGCTGGTTATTACCTACAGTCAAAATTCATTTAACACAACATCCTACTCAGTTCTTATCAAAGAGGAGAATGAGACATATGTGGTTGCATTAAATAAAAGTTCAAATACAGTCTCTGTAATTGAAACGGCTAATCAAAAAGAGAATAGATTAAAAAATTCATTTGCTCTTCAAGTTCCAATAGACGCGATGATTACCGTAAAGGGAAGTAATTCTCCGTTAGATTTGTTCTCATACCCAAAATTAGTAAGTTATATGACAAGAATTTCAGGAATGCGTTTCAGTCAAATGACCGTTTTTGATTATATGAATTTGGTTTTTAGTTTTTCTGGCATGAATAATAAAGATAAAAAGGAAACAAAGCTTGTATTTGAGAATGGGGATTGGTCGCTTTCACAAGATGAGTTGTTTGACATCTTTAAGGATGCAGACATCATTCAGGAAGGGTTAGGGGTTGAGATTATAAATGCAACAGAAACAAATGGTCTTGCAGGAAGCGTAGCGCATGTCTTAGAACCTGTTGGTATAAATATTGTTTCATTATCATCAGAAGGAAAAATGGCATATTCAGCTATTAACGTGAGAAATTCTTCAAAAACCGCTCAAAGAATTTCACACATTTTAGAAATTCCTATTGTTCAAAAAGAACCGAGTAGCATAGCAGATATCACTATTATTCTAGGAGGGGATTTTGAGAAGAAAATACAGTAAAATTAAAGTATGATTTTTTGGATATCAGTAATTGTTATTTTTATTATTTCAGCTCTTCTTGCGGTAAGAAGTTTATTTGTTGAGATTGAGCATACAAAGCACCTAAAAAAAATTAAGAAAAATTTAGCTAAGGAAAAAATATTATTTCAGAAGGACTAGGATATTAGTCAGAGTTTGTGAGAAATGATGCCTGATTTTTAAAACGATTTGCTTTTTTTACTTCTTTCACAAATATTGTTACACTTTTTTCATCACAGGCTTTTATGCATGCCACATATTCATTCCCACCCTTCATAAAAGCGAGAAGTCTCATGGAGATGTTATCAGGAAGCATTCCGACATATGCTTTTTTGAGTGTTTGAACAAATATCTTAGAACGTTTAATAAGAAGGGACACTTCATCACCGGGTTCTAGCATGGAAAGCGTTTTTTTATCTGCGAGATTTTTAAGAACTAATGTTTTTGTTTTTCCCGCCTCTTCAATAAAAAGAGAGGATCGTGAGAAGTGGGTAGAATTCAAGTTGTTTGTTTCTTCATTTGTGTTTTCCTTTATGGAAGATACTGTCTCAAGTCTTTTAAGGTTTTTAAGCGCAATAGGATTTGTTCTGTCTATGGCGGTTATTTTCAAAAAAGCTTCTTTTGCTTTTTTATATTTTCCTGTTTTCATGAGTGCGAATCCGAGTCTATTTAATGAGTCAATATCATTTGGATTTTCTAGGAGTAATTCTTCATTGTACTGAACAGCCGCCTTCCAGTTGTTTTGTAGTGCTGATTCAATTGCGAGTGTCTTAAGAGGTGTGTTCATTGAAGAATTCTATATTTTGATACTTAGATAATGCCGTTAATTTTATGCAATTTCCTTGAAAATGTCAAGGTAAAAAATGTATAATGACCAACATGAGTGGGCATAGTAAATGGTCAACGAGTCTCGGAGCTAAAGCTCCTCGTGTTGTTGACCATTCTATTTATAAACAATTATGAGTGGGCATAGTAAATGGTCAACAATTAAAAGGCAGAAGGGTGTAGCAGATATAAAACGAGGTCAGATTTTTACGAAACTTGCAAACGCCATTGTAATTGCAGTTAAGCAAAATGGTGGCAACACTGATCCTGAAACTAATTTTAAGCTCAGGCTTGCTATTGATAAAGCTCGGTCATTTAATATGCCCAAAGATAATATTGACCGTTCAATTCAAAAAGCTGCAGGAGCAGGTGCCGGAGGAGATCTGTTCGAAGCTCTATATGAAGGATTTGCACAAGGGGGTGCCGCGCTTCTCATAGAAGCGGTAACTGATAATAAACAGAGAACTGTTGCAGATGTAAAAAGTACCCTTGAAAAAAATGGTGGAACACTTGCAGGGCAGGGTGCCGTATCTTATTTATTTGATAGACTAGGGGAGATTGTTATTCAAGATTTCTCAAAGAGTGAGGAAGAGATATTAGACCTTGCCATAGAAGTACATTCAACAGATTATTTTAAAGACGGAGATGAAGTTATTTTTTATGTTTCAGCCACTGAGTTATCAGAAGCTAAAAAGACACTTGATCAGAATGGTATTTCTGTTCAAAGCGCTGAGATAGTATATAAGCCGCAAATCATAGTAGATATTGATGATGAAGTGAAATCAAAACTTAAAGCAATAATTGAGAAACTGGAAGACTTAGCAGATGTGCAAAGCGTATATTCAAACGTCATAGTGTAGTACAATAGCTTCTATGTATATTCTAGGTATTGATCCAGGTACTGGGCGAACCGGTTGGGGTGTTATTCAGCTTATTGAGCCCGAACAAGTTTTATACGTAGCTCATGGGTGTATCACAACTGATAAAGATCACCTTATGCAGAATAGGCTTCTACAGCTTCATGAATCTTTATCCGGTATTATTGAACAATATAAGCCAGAGCAGGTTGCTGTTGAGCAGATCTTTTTTGGCATGAACGCAAAAACCGCCATTTCTGTAAGTCAAGCAAGAGGGGTAATACTTATGACTGCAGCAAAACATAACGTGTCTTTTTATGAATATACAAGCATTTCAGTAAAACATTTTCTTTCAGGAAGTGGAAGAGCAGAGAAGAAGCAAATGCAAGAGGTTGTAAGAAATCTTTTAAGTAAAGATTCAACATCACTTCCTTTTTCTGCAAAAGATAAGGCTTTTGATGACGCAGCTGATGCGCTTGCAATAGCAATTCATCATACTTGGAAATATGTAGGAAAAATATTGGACATTCCAGATTTGCCTAAAGTAGAGAAGGTAAAGAAGCGAAAAACTGTTGTGAAAAAGAAACTGAAAAAATGAAATTTTTACCAAGAAGTGTGCGGAGAGTTTTTAAAAAAGTTCCTCTTTTTAGTTTGAGTAAGAGAGGGAAATTTGTACTTTCAGTCCTGTTTCTTACTGCGGGGATATTTTTTTCAGAACTGCTAACAGGACCTCAGCTAATTCTTGTTGGTTTTCTTTTGTCTGTGATTACGGTTTTTTTATTGTATATAGCTCTTAAAGATGATATTAAACCGTCTATATTGTACCCAATCATTATTCTTCCGTTTTTTTATACATTGTCTTTTACGCTTTTTTATTCATTAATTCCTGAAAGGCTTCTCACAAGAATTATCTTAACGCTCGTGTATGCTTTTGGGTTGTATTCATTATTTTTATCTCAAAACATTTTTGCCATATCTGCAGCTCGTACAATTAATTTAGTAAGAAGCGCAAGGATTGTTTCATATGTGTTAACTATTTTTGTGCTTTTTTGTATGGTAAGTATTATTTTCTCAATGAGACTT
>CAZQSX010000010.1:0-35383 GCA_964596415.1 uncultured Gammaproteobacteria bacterium | reverse complement strand
GTCGTAACAAGGTATCCCTAGCCGAAGCTGGGGATGGATCACCTCCTTTCTAATTTTTTCCTATTCCGGAAAGCATATAAATAAAGGAATGGAAACTTCATCTAATTTATTAGGTGAATGACATTCCTACCACTTTTCAAGCATCTTTAGGCACGCAGTTCTGCGAAGCAGAACGAGTACCGCAAGCTCAGCTTCATTTGAAATATAATTAAAAGATGAGCTTATCACTTGAATTTTTAATCCTCGATTCGTCAGCCGACGAACTTCGGGGATTTTTTGTGAGAAAAAGCTAGGTGAAAAATACCAGTTATATCTTAACTGACTTACTAAAGATCGCGGGTAATCGAGTCATACACAGTAACCTGGTTACCGCCGGTTTGAAAATGACATTTTCCAATTATTTTTCCGAGTTTATAGCCCGTATCAATGTTAATTTGAACCCCTTGTTGAGTGCAAAAGTCGGAGCTTGTACCAATAGTATCAGTAACTCTAAGCGCCTTGTCGTAATGGATTATCCAACCAGTTTGTTTGTTGCTTGGCGTTGGAGTTGGTGTTTTAGATGGTTTAGGCGTAGATGTTGGATTATGGTTTTTACCCAGTACCCAAATCTCGTTTCCGCCTATACTAATTTCAGTTGCAGCTCCTGAAATAAGCTTCCATGCACCATTTACTCTACGCCAAATCTGCCCAGATGAGTTGACTACCCATGGTTGTCCTTCTGTGTCAACTGCAATTCTTGTGCCGCTGCCGTCTATACGAGTCCAAGACGGTTCAAATCCTGGACCATTCCAGCGCCAGATATCATTATTTAATCCAATGATCCAAATTGAACTATTGGCACCAGCCGCAATATCTTTTGCTGCACCATCAATGCGTTGCCAATTGTTATTTACTCTACGCCAAATCTGCCCAGATGAGTTGACTACCCATGGTTGTCCACCTGTGTCAACAGCAATTCTGGTTCCATTCCCGTCAATACCTTCCCATTTTTCACCGGTCCACCTCCAAACAGCGCCATTTTTTCCGACCGCCCAAAGAGATCCATTAGCGCCAACGTCTAAATCGCTTACCTGCCCATCATGTAATTGCCAAGCATTATTTACTCTATGCCATAGTTGTCCGTTTGAGTTTGCAACCCATGGTTGTCCATCTGATCCAACCGCAATTCTTACAGCGGAACCATCAATACTCTCCCAACCAGTGTCAGTATAGCGGTATACTGCTTGGTTCAGTTCAGTAGATGAATCTGAGGCAATACCTTGAATGTTTTTCCCTTTATAGAACTGAGAAAAGAATATAGCAGCACCTAATAGTAGGAATAAAATCAAAAATAAAATAAGTTTATTTAAGTTTTTTTTCTTTGAGAATTTTCTATGGTTTTTATGGGAGGATATTTTTCTTTTTTTTGAAGATGGCATAAATTTAGTAGAACATAAATAAGAATATATGTCAACACGTTTCATAGATGATAAATCTATGGCGGGGATTTTTTTGTGGTTTGAATCTAGCCTAGAAGGGGAACCAACCTCTTGATCTTCTCGGAGGTGATGTGGGTTTTTGTGTTGGTTGAGGAGTATTTGTAACAACCGGCGTTGGTTCAGGATTTACACCTCCGGTGCATCTATTTGCGCAGATTTTTATACCAGCTTGATAAAGCGAACTGGCTGATTGACAAGAAGTTTTTGTGATAGTTTCTGTATGTCCATCATCACAGGTAATTTTAACCTTTCTATATCCACCAAAGAAGCACCTGTTTTGAAGTTTATAATTTGTAAGCTTTGCAGGAGTGCACTGTTCTGGCGTAGGAGTTGCATCGCTTGGCGGGCACCAGCCGGAGATTGGTTCAGGAATTTTGCAGCTTATTTTCGTATCTAAACATGCAGGTCTTGGTGTGCAAGTTGGATTTGGACTGATACTAATAGCAATGGAAGGACCGGGAGGGGTAATTGGTGTTACGGATTCTGATGCAATTCTTTGCATGTTTTCTCCATCAAATTGTTGCGCGAAAAGAATTGTTACTGGAAAAGAAAGAAGAAGTAGTCCAAAAAAGAAAAGCTGTGAATTTCTCAACTTTTTTGGGATGAGATTTAGGATTTTTCCCTCAAGTTTCTGTAATAATTTCATAAAATAAATGCTTACTATTAACGGTATGATAAACTGAAATACATGTCAATAGAGAGAATTATAACTATTTTTTTGGTGTTTTTTATTTCAATTTTTCCACTTGTTGTAATTCCTGGACTAGCAAACGGTTATGAGTATCCAAAATTTGTTCTATATACCCTTGGAAGCGTTTTCTTTTTCACATTAATACTTATAACTATTTACATAAAAAAGTTAAAAGTCAGCCTTGTAAGATCTCATTACGTTTTACTTTTATTGACATTAGCTTTGTTTTTTGCAGATATGACCGGAGTAGACCCTGTGGTTTCACTTTTAGGTTCATCATATAGGTATCAGGGATTTCTTACGTTTCTTGTGGGGGTTATGTTATTTTTTACCGTTTCTTTTTGGTTAAAAATAGATTTAGAAGGTAAAAAGATCTTGTTACTAGGCCTTATTCTTTCAGGTTGCACTGTTTCAGTAATTGCAGTTATTCAATTTATCTTGCTTCAATTTTTTAGTTACACTGCGTTTCCTAGATTTGATGAAAGGATTATTGCAACTTTTGGCAACCCTAATTTTATGGGAGGATATTTAGCCGTATTGTTTCCGCTTGTTTACTTTCAAAATTCAAAATTTTCATCCGTAAAATTAGGCATAAATAAAAGATTGAAGAATATCATTCTTGGGCTATTTATTATTGCAATAACCGTGTCCTATTCAAGATCTGCTCTTATTTGTATACCAATTGTTATTCTTGTTCCATTTTTATTCTCTCAAGTGAAAAACGTAAGGTTAATTATTGGCGTAAGTATTCTTGCGATGCTATTTATTTCTTCAATACTTTTCATAAGAAGTTCAGTATATGATTCTCGTTCGTTGATTTGGGCGGAAGGGTTGAGGGCTGTTATGAATAGTCCTATTTTTGGATACGGTCAAGAAAATTTTGAAATAATTTTCCCACTTGATAGATTCATGAAGGTTGATTCTGCGCATAACATATTTTTAGAATTTGCGGTTGCCGGAGGATTTTTGTCGCTTGGGTTATTTGTTTGGTTTGTATGTCTGATTTTTAAAAAGGCAAAGTTTGATCTAAAAATTATGCTTTTTGTATTTTTAATAACGGCAAGTTTTAATCCGATTTCAATTGCCCAGTGGTCACTTTTTTGGGCAGTAGCAGGATTTTCAGCCTCTAAAGAATAGCTTTTTGCCTGTATTTTTGTTAAACTTGAGCGTACTATTTGAGTTCGATTACTCAATATGGCGCGATGGCGAAGTGCGAGGGAGACGACACTTCTTGTCGCTTGAAAATATGGCGCGATGGCGAAGTGGTAACGCAGGGGTCTGCAAAACCTCCATGCACGGGTTCGAATCCCGTTCGCGCCTCATATGGAAAAAGAACGGCGAATAACTTCTGAAATATTAAAAAAAGGCGGAGTTCTTGCAGCTGCACTTGGTATTTTAGTATCAAGCGCTCCAGCTGTTGTGTTTGGTGCACTTGGATATTTTACGGGAGATTATATTCAACCAAAACAAACAAATGCGAAGTAGACGGGAATTTGAAAAAGAAACAATTAAAGGAGAGTTTGAAAATAGTGAGTCCAGCAAGGACTCAATCTCTGCACTTGACCAAGAAATTTTAGCGGGAGAATGGGAGAAGTTAACTCAAAATGAAGTGTATAGGAATAGGTCAAGATCTGGGAAGATTATTGCGATGCATCAGGCAATAACAAACAGGATAAAGGAATTGGAAAAACTGTTTTACCCACTTGTGCGCGATTACCCACAAAAAGCAGAAAAGCTTCTTGAGCAAATAAAAAGGTTGCGTCACCTTCAGCAGTTTCTCCTTCAGGCATACGCATGGGAAAAACAAGGAGTTTTAACAGATGAAGACATCCCAGAAGAATTAGAAGAACTTCTCTGAATATTGTTCAAACAGCTTCATTCTGGTAAAATATACTCTCTAGAGTAAGAACGCTTTCTTGCTCTAATTTTTGGGCGCATGGCTCAGTGGTAAGTAAAGCTTGCGGCGCTCGAGGTGCGCCTAAGAGCGCGTTCCTGTTCTTTTTGAAATTGTACTTAGGGTCGTTAGTTCAGCGGTAGAACGCTTTCCTGATAAGAAAGAGGCGAATGGTCCGACTCCATTACGACCCACTAACGATTTCAAAAAGGCGCGCAAGCGCTAAAGAAAGAGGCGAATGATCCCTCGTCCACGCCTGTCAAGCAGGCGAACTCATGCGCTTCTCGCATTCCGTTCCATTACGACCCACATCTTATTCCAGAAAAATGCTTAAAAGTTTCACAAGCTTTTCTTTTGAAAATAAAGAAGGAGATTCTTTCAAAAAAATAATTATCTACATTTCGAGAACTCTTAACAGTAATGGAAAAACCAGGATGAGCGCAATGATTCCTCCAATAACATAAAAGATATTGAGTGGGTGTTTTTTAAGTGGCTTAATTCTTTTTTTATGATGTATGTGGGCTGACAACTTCTGCTTCTGGTACTCATCATGCCGTTTTTGAAATTCAGCTCGTGGATCCATAGAAAATTTAATCACCTATGCGTTTGGTGAATGCTTTTAGAAGAATATTATAATCTTTCAGGTCAATTTTATCATCATCATTAAAATCAGATCTCAGCGCAACCTGCAGTCCACAGTTTGGGTCATTTACGCTTTGGATGGAGACGTTGCTGATCAGCGCAGAGAAACAGGCATTCATGGCAGAGTAGTCTTTAATATCTATTACGTTATCTGACGTACCAGTTCTTACAATATCTCCTGAAATAAGCTCTAGTGTCTTTGGAACCGTATTATTTGTGCCAGTTGTTATGCTTTGAATCCCTGGAAGCACTTTAAAAAGCGTATTATCCAGTCTTAATTTCACGATGTAGTTACCTGTTTGAAGATCCCGCAAATTAACTGATCCATTATACTTTGATGTGGTTGGATCATAGACTGAGTTTAATTGGTACGTATCAATTGGATTAAGCGCGCCGTCATATACAATTACGTCTCCTTGTCTATTTTTTCTGATCGGATTATTATTCAGCTGTTGTGCAGAGTCACTTGATGATCCAATTCCAGAAAGTGTAAATGAGAGATCAAGTGTAGTATCTCCTGATTGAACGCCTTGGGTTGGAGAAAGATCTGGAACTTGAGTAGGGGATATTACGGTATCACCGGAAATAGTATACGTAGCTGAAAGTACACTTGCAGGATCTGCCGTAATAAATCCTGAGACTCCTGCGGCAGAATATTTCACATCATTAAGCGTAATGGTTGCATCCCCTGAAGCGATAGGTGTAAAGACAAGTGATGCAAGCAGAATGTTTGCACCCACTACTTGGTTTGAAGTGGGATTATAAAGTGTAATTTTTGTTGAGCCAGCGCTTTCCTGTTTATCAAGTTCAAGAAGAGGAGATTGAGCAGAAATTGTAGTTAAGCTTAGTTTTTGTGTGTCATAAGAAATGGTAAATTCAACGGCGCCTATATCAACTGTGGAAGTAGCCTGTATAACAATTGGTTGAGTGGCTACTCCTGTGGTAAATGTGCCAGAAGTGGGCGAGAGATTGGTCAAAATCGTATCAGTTTCGCTCGCGCGCTGTCTTACATCTTGCGATTTTTGTACTTGCCATATGGTTATTGGTACTCCAATTGCAATAAGAAGGAGTGCAAGGATGGCAAATTTATTTGTTAGTAATTTTCTCATATGTATTTATTCTGCATGAAATAAGTCATGCTTTCAAGTTTTAGAACGGCTGTTTAATTTTAGAAATAGCAATATCTTTCCAAACCTGAAAGTCTAAGATATTAACAACTCCGTCAGGATTAAAACAATCAGATTCTTTTGTTGTTCTTACTCCAAACATCTCATCCTTCCACCATTGAAAATCTAAAATATTTATAACACCGTCACTATTTGGATCACAGGTAAGCTGTGTGGTATTATCTTGGCAAATTCCCGTGGCGCCTCCAGTTTGTGCGCAGAATCCGCTTGCACAGTGCACATTTATGTTACATGCGCATCCGTTTGCTTTATTGGTACTTCCAGCGCAGGCAGGATCTGTGGTAGGTGTTGGAGAAAGCGTTGGGGTAGGTGAATTGCTTGGTTGAGGGCTTGGGGTCGGCGAATTGCTTGGTTCTGGAGTAGGAGCGGCTTGGCATTTTGTGCAAGATCCAGTATTTGTGTTACTGCAAGTTCCCGTTGTTTGTCTACTTCTAAATGATGGAGGGCAGTAATACTCTTTTCCTTGGCTAAGACATGAGTTGCAAGAAGTGGAGCTTCCACCGCCAGTTGAAGTTGTGGGAGTAGGAGTTGATCCGCCAGCTGCACACGTGCCAGCTCCTATGAGATTTCCCTGTTGATCATATTGAACACCTTCACATTTTCCGCTGGTGCATTGAGAATTTTGAATGCAAAAACCTCCAGTATCCCATGCCGCGCGTTGTCTAATATCTTGACGCTGATTTACTAAATAGATAGTGGTAAAAACACCAGTTGAAAGAACTAAAAGACCAAGTATAGCTACTCTTGTTTTTGATGAAGCAAGAAATTGAATAACGGCATTAGATACGTTTCCCATAAAATAGGTTCACTTTTAGAATAGGTGAATTATAGACACTTGTCAAGAAGGCTAGTTTTCCTCTGGCTTGAAGTCAGAAAATATGAGCATGGCATCACTGCCGTCTATTTTTCCATCATGATTAAGGTCTGGATTAACAGCGTCAAGTAGTGTTTCCCACCATACTTGAACCGGATTTTTTTTAGAATTCCCAGCGCTTTCATCAATCATACTGCAGTCTATGCACACACTTCCAGGGATTGCTTCTGATATATCTTTGGGTTGGCAGTCTGTTTGACCTTCTGAGTTTCTACAGAAGTATGCATTATCAAGATTTAGCGCTTTGCAGTCTTGACATGAATTGGGTGCTGTTGTGTTTGTGTCTGCGCGTTGCCTGATGTCTTGGGTTTGCCCAGTTAAAAGGGTTGCAGTGAAAATGCCACCTGTTAAGAGCATCAAGAAAAGAACCGCAGTTATGGTTTTACTTGAAGCAAGAAATTGTATAACTGTATCAAAGCTTCTCATGTTATGATTGTATCGCAAATCCTCTTAAGAGTATATTAAAGTCTTTTGTGTCAACAATTCCATCATCATTCAGATCTGCTTTTTGGGAGAAAGCACATGATTGCTCAAAACACGTGAGCATAGCATTATAGTCAAATATATCAAGGCTATTTTGTGAGTTATCAGTTTGTGAAATATTTCCCGTAATAAGTGAAACGGTTGGGAGTGTGAACTCTGATTTTGTATCAGAGATCTGAATTACTCCTGGGATGGTTTTAAAAAGTGAATTATCTGAAGCTATTTTTATTTCATACGTATTTTGCGAAAGAGTAGTATCTAAAACTCCTTGGTAGGTACCATTTGCGTAGGAAAGAGTTGCTTCATCCTCCAGAACCACATCTCCTTTCTGATCAAGAAACTGTACAGTAAATGTTCTATCCATTCTTTTTGGTGTGTTGTTAAGTCCAAGTTTTACGTCTGTCCCAATCCCAGGAAGGGTAACTTTAAATGTGAGCGTTGTATCAATTGGTGCTCCTGCGGTTGGATTATTTTCTTGCTCTTTTTCTTCCTCTTTACAAAACCGTTTATCATCATAATCTTCATCAGGGGGGAGACAAACACCACTTGCACATTGCGCATTTTCTTCACAGAGACAAAGACCTTTTCTTCCAGTTTCATCTGTGCAGTTAAGAATTTCATCGCATGCGTTGTCAAATTCTCCTGAGTCTGTTCTTTCGTCTGGCTTACATACTGTTTCATCCTCAGACTCTTCATTTTCTTCGGAGTCTTCTTCTTGAGATTCTTCTTCAGGATCCTCTCCACAGTATTTACTGTTGTTGACAGATTTCCATTCTGTGCAGACATTAGCTTTACATTGAGAATTTGCATTACACATGCATCCATCATCTCTTCCGGTTGTATCATTACAGTTTTGTTCTTCATTTTCTTCTTGCTGGGAGCCGGTTGGGACAGGATCTGCATCATTAGTATCTAAAGTATCTCCGAAATTCGTAGTCCAATACCATTTACTCCCTCCTTGAACTCTTGCAATTCCAATAACTTTCCATTGAGATTCTTCCATATTTTTTTTGTGTCCTTCTGAGGCAAGCCATGCTGTGTATGCGCTTTGTGCCGTAGGTCCTACTTCTGCTAAGTTTTCTCCAACTAAATTTGAATAGCCAAACTCTTTAGCTCTTTCTCCTGGATCACGACCGAGTGAATCTATGTGGCTTAGATTTTTTGTTTCTACTATATCTTCTGACATCCAACTAGCTGCGTTGGTAAGTTTTTTTGAAACGGTTAGCTCTGAAAGTCCCAGTGTCTTTCTGTGGGTATTTAAAAGTGTAAGAAAGTTTGATTCTTCTGTGTCAAGATTCACTTCTTCTGTATCTTCAGCAATTCTTTGGGAAATAGTAGGAGATAGCGGGTTGAGAATTGCGTTAAAATAGAGGCTGGTTATAAGCGCCATAAATAATAGCGCAATTGTTCTTAAGCTACTTTTTGAAAAGTACCGTACAATATTTCTTAGTCCATTTCTCATCTATTTAGCATACGCTTATTTAGCACAGAAAATCAATAATTCACTCTTGATTCATACATTTTATTCAGCTAGTATGTAAACGTATGGTATTATCTGACCGCGATATAAAGCGTGCATTAGAAGAAAAACGGATTGTAATTACACCCAAACCAGATCTTACTACCCAGCTTGGTTCTTGCTCTATTGATCTTCGACTTGGTAATCTTTTTAGAATCTTTGATCATAGTAAGTATCCTTTTATTGATCCATATAAAAAAGATTATAGTAGTGATATTACGCGTGAGGTAAAATTAAAAGATGACCAACAGTTTATTATGCAGCCGGGGGATTTTGTTTTGGCAGTTACCATGGAAAAAGTAACTATTCCTGATACCATGATGGGTAGACTTGAAGGAAGGTCAAGTCTGGGGCGCATGGGAATAGTTGTGCACTCAACTGCTTCTATTTTTGATCCCGGGTGGAATGGGAATTGTGTGTTAGAGCTTGGAAATTTAGGAAGAATGGCAGTCGCCTTAACACCAGGAATGAGAATTTGTGCTATGACATTTGAAGAATTATCATCTCCATCAGATGTTCCTTATGGTAAGCGTAAAGATGCAAAATACGTGATGCAAGACAGACCGGTTGAAAGCAGAATTCATGAGGAAAAGTAATTTCTAATTTGAAATTCTAAATTTGAATTGAATTTGAAAATTAAAATATTAAAAATTGATTTAAAATTGTAAATTTGAAATTGTATGCAGTACAACGTAAATTTTGACATAGAACTTAAAAAAAACTCGTACCCTGGTACATACATTGCACTGGAGGGAGTAGATGGTTGTGGAAAGACTACTCAAGTTCAAAAACTGCAAGAATATTTTAAGAGTCAGGGAAAAGAGGTTGTTGTAACTCGTGAACCAAGAAAAGAAGGTCTTATAGGAGATTTGGTTCAAAAAGTTTTAACAGGTCAGGAAAAGGTCCCGACTATTTCTATACAGTATTTATTTTCTGCAGATAGAGCTGCACATCATGAAGAGTTAGTTCTTCCAGCATTAAAGGAAGGAAAAGTTGTTATTACTGATAGATGTTTCTGGTCGGCAATTGTATACGGAATTTTAGATAGAACTGGCGGAAATTATGATACCAATGACGCGGATTTACTTCTTATCAATCAATCAATACTTTCTATGTATCACCAATTTACGATACCAGACTATACATTTTACCTTAAGATATCTCTTGAAACAGCACTAAGCAGGATAGGCAAGAAAGGTGATGTGAAAGAAATTTACGAGGATAAAAGTAAGCTTGAGAAAATTGTAGAAGGGTATAAATATTTAAAAGATAGATTTCCAGATGAAATAATTGAAATTGATGGAGAAGATCACGTAGATGAAGTGACCGCCGAAATAATTCGGAATTTCTAATTTAAAATTTCAAATTTCTAATCAATTTAAAATTCAATAAAAATTTAAAATTAAGAATTAAAAATTACTATGATACTTAACCCCAAAATATTACTTGACTTAGTAAAGAAAAAAAAGCTTGTTGAAGATCTCTCCGAGCGCGAGCTTACCAATCCTGAAGGTACAGGGTTTGATTTGCGACTTGGTGAGGTGTTTAAAATCTCAGGTAACGCTTTCTTGGGTGAGACTCATCGCCAGACACCGGATATAACATCAGTTAAAGTATATGATCCCAAAAAACCAAGCAGTATTAAAATAAAACCTGGTGATTTTTATCTGGTTAAAACAATTGAAAAAATAAATCTTCCCATAAATCTTTCTGCTGTTATTATTCCTAGAACCACTACGTTTAGATCTGGCATATTTATAAGAACCGGTCCTATTCAGCCAGGATATAGTGGAGAATTAACTTTTGGACTTAAAAATGAAGGACCGGTTACGGTTGAAATAGAAATGGGCGCCAGATTTGTGCATTTGGTGTTCCATGAAATTAAAGGAAAAGGAAGTCAGTATAGAGGGCAATGGCAGGGGGGAAGAGTTGCAGCAACTAAAAAGGAGAAGCAGGTATGACAAAGGTAAAAAATAAAAATCAAACACAGAGAAGACTTGAAAAAAGATTAAGAATTCTTATACTTATGTTTGTGTCAGTTCTAATACTAGCATTACTAGGTATTTTATTATCAGTGTATATTTATCCAGAGATAGGACTCATGTTGTATGTTAATATTTTTGAGTGCGGTGGAAGAGCTTCTTGCAACTTATGAAACAAAAACATCCAGAATATCAGTATCTTGATTTAATGCGTGAGGCTTTGGAGCATGGTGAGAAAAAGATTGACCGGGGAACTGATATAAAGCTGTACAGTTTATTTGGTCGTCAAACTCATTACGATTTATCTGAAGGATTTCCACTACTCACTACAAAAAAAGTTTACTGGAAAGGCGTCATTCATGAATTGTATTGGTTTATGAGTGGTCAGACAAATATAAAGTACCTGGTAGATAATAATGTTCACATTTGGGATGACTATCCGTTTAAAATATTTAAGACTAAAAATCAAAAATCAAAAATCATAACTAAGGAAGAGTTTATTGAAAATATAAAAAATGACTCGAAATTTGCAAAAAAGTGGGGAAATTTACCCAGGATTTATGGTGAAATGTGGAGAGCGTGGCCTACAAAAACTAAAAGAACTATAGATCAACTGGCATGGGTGATGCAGGAATTAAAAGAAGATCCAGATGCAAAAAATGCCATAGTTACATCTTGGAATCCAGAATACATGTATACCATGGCTTTAAAAAAGGACGCAAATAGATTTCCAATTTGTCACAACATGTATCAGGTGAGTAGGAGGGGAGATAAGCTCTCACTCCAGTTGTACCAAAGATCCGCAGATCTTTTCCTAGGGGTTCCATTTAATATAGCCTCTTATTCTTTACTTACAATAATACTCGCTAATATCATGGGATTAAAGCCTGGTGAGTTTGTGCATACATTTGGAGATGTACATATTTATGAAAATCATATACCTCAGGCAAAAGAACAACTAACTCGAACTCCTCGAAAATTCCCAAAAATCAAAATAAAGCGAAAAATTAAATCTATTGATGATTTTAAAGTAGAAGATGTAGAACTTTTAGACTATGATCCGTATCCTATGATGAAAGCAGAGCTAACGGTTGCCGGCGGACTGTATGATAAAAAAACTGGTAAAATGTCAGGATAATTTATGACTCCTCAGAGAATTCCTACTGTAGCGGCACTTGTAATTAGAGACGACAAAGTACTTCTTGTAAGACATGGTGAGGCGGCACGTCACATGACTGGTGTGTATGGGCTCCCAGGTGGAAGACTGGACGAAAATGAAAGTTTATTAGATGGTGCAGCTCGTGAATTTCAGGAGGAAACAGGACTTATTCCAGATAAGTCTTCAATGATTAAAATTCCAACTACCTACGAGGCTGATATTCCTAGAAAGGGTGGCGAGGTTTTGAGTGTTACCTGGGACGTGTTTTTAGTGAAAAAGTATAGCGGAGAAATTATGAAGACAACTGACGTTGACGAAACAATTCCGGAATGGGTAGATATAAATAAGATATCAGGCATTAATTTGTTGCCAAATACACAAAATGCCATAAAAGAGGCGCAAGATATTTTACCTGCGTGATTTTTTCTTATCTTTAAGCTTCAGATACCAGTATGCGTTAACAGCTACGAATACTAAGTTGAGAACGGTAAATAATACACTTCCTGTAATAAAAGAATACGCCGTAAGGATAACTGATCCTATAAATCCAATAGATAAATACATTCTGCTTTTTGCTTTTTCACGTCCAGTTTCAAGCATGTACAGATTGAACAAAATGATTCCCATTCCTATAATTCCTATTCCTTCTATAATATATTTTAACGGCATCTTGTAATTGTGGCATAGAAATAAAATCCCATCAAGAGTAGAATAATAGTATGAATAAGAGAATAAGTATGATTGCAGCCATTGGGGAAAACAGAGAGCTTGGGCGAGAAAATAAACTTCTTTTTGATATTCCGGAGGATATGAAGTTTTTTAGGGAGATAACCCGCGGCAGGCCTGTTATCATGGGACGCAAAACCGCAGAACATCTTGTGGAGTTTTACACGAAGGGTCCTTTGCCTGGAAGACACAACATTGTGGTAACCAGAAATCCAGAGTATACACTTGAAGGCTTTACTGTGGTTTCCAGGATAGAGGATGCAATTACAATAGCAAAAGAGGAGGATACTGATGAAATTTTTATAGTAGGGGGCGGTGAAATTTACAGGCTAGGTTTGCCATTAGCTGATAGGCTTTATTTAACCATTGTTGACGGAGCATATGATGCGGATGCGTTTTTCCCTGAATATTCAGAATTTTCAAAAATTGTTTCAGAAAGAAAGTCAGCAGGAAACGGATTTACGTATACGTTTAAAGTCCTTGAGCGTGAATAAGGTTGAATATCCCGGTGTGACTGGATTATTGAAGGGTGATAGTGAGTGGGGTTGTGCTATTTAATACTGATTCATCTACGCCTTTTTTAGTTACTGCGGTATCATCCCCAAAGGTTATTTGAGTTGTTGCTTCTGCACCGTTTGTAGGCCTCAAAACGCTAAAGGTAAGTTTTCCAATGCTTCCGCTACCCACCACTGGATTTCCATTTGCTTGTGTTCCTATAGCATATGTAATTGTTCCGTTCGTTTGATCTACTTCATTAAAGAGTTCTATATATGAAGAAGATGTTCCAAAAAGTGAATTTGTTGCGTCTGGTGCGCTAATTTTCGGATTTTTAATAACCGTAGGATCGTATTTCAATTGTACTTGTGCTCCGGTAATTGGTGTATTTCCTGCAGTAATTATGATATCAACGCTTGCAGAAGAAGATGTTGCAACGTTTACTGTGCTAGGCGAGAAAGAAGCAATTGCTGTTTTTTCAACCATAGCAGTAGGTGAAGTTTGAGTTTGGGTATTTGTATTTGGTGTAAGCGTTGTTGAACTGTTTGAATTCATAGAGATTGCAAAAAATATAAGAACTCCTGCGATTATTGCAAGAACAATAATAAGTATCAGGGTACGAGAAGAAAACTTTTTAGAAGGTGCGGATGGAGTTGATTGTGGAGCTTGTTGAGCGCCTTGAGCAGGTGTTTCTTCCATATAGATATTATGGACACATCTATTTTAAAAATGCAAGAGGGTTAAGTTTACTTCCCTTGTCTTCTTTGTCTTAGCGCAAATGAGTGAATCGCTGAAGCAACATCTTTTCTGGTAAGTTCTGGGAAAGACTTTGTGAATGCTCTAATCATGGTTGGTTTACCGTTTAGCCATCCAATATCTGATGTATGAATAAGGCCATCAGGTTCTTCACCCGTTCTAATAAGTAAGTCAGCAGGTTTTATAAGTCCTTTTCCATCTCGGAGTTCACTTCTTTTTAACACCATATTATGTCTACCTTGTTCAAGAATTCGCTCCTCTTGATCTTCTCCTCCAAAATCAATTGCGAGTCCCACAACCTGCCCAGTATTTTTTTCTGTTTTGCATTCTGCATCCTTGATGGTATGTAGAAGAAATAATGGTATTCTATCAGTTCTGCCTAGATGTATAAGTTTTCCATTTCTTTTCATGAGGTCTGGTAAAACAGTTTTTGCTGTTCTATCCATGATTTTCATAATAGCATCAATTTCTTTGGGATCGCGATTCCAATTATCTGAAGAAAATCCCCAAATCGTTACTGATTTTACTGGGGTGTCTGCAAAAGCATTAAGTAGATCAACAACTTTATCAGCTCCTGCTTGGTGTCCTGCTTCTGTTGACGTATGATGTGCGTTAGCATATCTTCTGTTCCCGTCAGGGATAACAACTACCGATTGAGGGAATTTATCATCAGGGATATTTCTTAATTCAGGGCAAGTTCTGAGATTTTCATATTGCTTATTAATCGGAAGCGACATTTTATCTACTAATGCAGCACGAATTGCCTCAATTCTTTCAGCGCCTTTCATAATCGCTTATCTTACCTAAATGAACCTAAAAAAGCAAGTTTAGCTATTGTAGAGCCGTGATATAATAGAGATATGACAATTGCTTCCATTATGCAAAAGTCTGTCCTCAGCGTTACTGAAAAAACCTCTATTCATGAGGTTGCAAACATTATATTCACAAAACATATTTCAGGCTTACCGGTATTAAAAGGGAAAAAATTAGTTGGTATTGTTACAGAAGAAGATATTCTATCTCATTTGTATCCAACAATTCAGGATTTGATTGAAGATTATGCGCATATGCATGATTTTGACTGGATGGAGGAAAACTTTCATGAGCTTCTTTCATTTCCTGTTTCAAAAATTATGATAAAAAGCGTAAAAACTGTTACTCCTGAGACGCACATTATGAAGGCTCAGGCTATGATGCTTTCACATAGTTATAGCAGGCTTCCGGTAGTTGATAAAAAAGGGCATTTGTTAGGAATTGTATCTCAGGGTGATGTGTTTCGATATTTACTGAAAAAAGAGCTTGTAAAAAAAACCAAGAAAGCCAAGTATTAGAGCTTAGTAAATCTTCAAGAAGGTGAATTGTAACAAATCCTACTGACAAAAATTCTGTATGAGCGTAACATATAAACGTTTGGAATAAAATTGGCTTTACATTGAGCCTATAATTTACTATAATTCATCTTCACACCCTTGAAGGAGGGATTTTTATCTATGGGAAGCAATCCAGAATCATTAAGATTTTATTCACCACATAATACAGGGAAAGAAAAAGGGCTTAAGCTGCCCGATTCGGTTCAGAGACTCAGACGTTTTTTGCCAGAACGACTAAGAGGCGATAATAGGGTTGATTTACAGGAATTTTCTATTGACGGAAATGATGCTCATACCATTCAAGGTTCGGATGAAGTTGTGATAGGTGGTGACCCTATGCACGTACAGGGATCTGGTATGCCTGATTCCTCCGGTAGTTTTGGGAATTTTGGCTCTGAAAATCGTACTCAGTACCCGGTAAAGAAAGAGAGAAAAGAGTTTAACTGGGAAATGCGTGAAATTAGAAGAGGCGATATTCCTCAGATTTCTGACTGGTTTAAAGACGGTGCCGTAAGAGGACACATAGGAAATGATAGAATTGACCCATATATCCCTACTGATTTTGATGATCCTGTTCAAGTTTCAAATTTTCAAAAAGCACTTGAAGCTTTTTATTTCCCCCCTGACAGATTCAGTGTTGAGCTGAAAACACCTCCTCATAATACTGAGGATGGACCTGTTCCAACTGTTGATCCACAGAATCCTAAACATATTACGGTATCTCAATTTTCACATGTTTGCACTATTAACGATCGATTGGTTGGTGTGCAAAGTTGGTACACAGACGATCCGTATGCGCCAATTGCAGTGAGAGAGGAAATTGATAAAGGTGTTCAGAAAGCGGCACATGGTTTAGTTATGATTGTTGACCCTGCATTTAGGCGTTTAAGTGTTGCGAAATATATGACAGCAACAAGGTCTGATATTGTTCTTGGTATTGATGAAGAAGACAACAAGAATAAAGGTGGATTCACTCAGATTTCTGGTTTGGTTACCTATGCAAACGGTTGGAATGATATTTTTGACTTATTTAGTCAGATTGGTTATGAGCCTGATCGGGATCCAGATGGTCATGCTGTACCTCAGATTATAAACGGGAAGGAAATGAATTTTTGGAGAGTAGTTTTAGGTAGAAAAAAATGGTGGAGACAGAGAGAAAAAATCTATGCAGATATTGAATCTCGGATTAACCCTCGTCCTAAAATAAACGATAAGCCAGCTATATAGGATTTTATAATCCAATGTGCTACAATATGCTCAATTAAGCTATGAAAGTACGTGACGTAATGCAAACCTCTGTCATCACTGTTGATGAGGGTGACTCAATTAAAAAAATTGCTCGCCTTATTTTTTCTTTAAACACCGCAGGATTCCCAGTTCTCAAAGATAAAAAGCTCATAGGATTTATTACTGAGGAAGATGTATTCTTCAATTTCTATGATAAATCAGGAAAAGTTCAAAAGAACGACGGTGAACTATCGGAAATACTTGAAAAGACAGCAAAAGATTTAATGGTAAAACCCATGAGTGTTACCCCTGACACATTACTTGTTGATGCGCAACTTATGATGTATAAAAATAATTTTACCAGACTTCCAGTAGTTGATTCAGACAATAATTTCTTAGGAAATATAACAAGAGGAGATGTGTTTAGGTCAATTCTAAAAGAAGAAATTCCAAAGTTAGAACAAGGACAGTATGCTGCTTTTATGTCAGCTCATTATGACAAGATGGTTGATTGGGACAAACGGATGGAATATGATCTACCCACTCTTTTTCGGGTTTTCAAGAACAACAAGGTCAAAAAGATAATGGATTTAGGGAGTTGGACTGGAGAGTATGCTATACGGCTTGCACGTGAAGGAGTAGAGGTTACGGGTGTTGATCATAATGAGTTAATGGTTGCTTTAGCAAAAGATAAAAGAGTTAAGCTTCCAGATAATATTAAAAAGAGGGTTGATTTTGTGTTGTCTGATTTTTCAGATTTGACTAAACATTTTAAGCCAAGTTCTTTTGATGGAGTAGTGAGCGTTGGTACTTCAATTGCATATCTTCCCTCAAAGCCAGATGCAGTTTTAGCAAATGTACATAAACTAATTAGAAAAGATGGGGTAATTGTTTTGCAGCTTCTCAATATGGAGCGGACGGTAGAGGAAAAAGGAGGATTTTTGAATTTTAAAATTACAAAAGGTAAAGAAGAAAATTCTGAAGAGTTATTTGTGGAATATTTTGATAAAAAAAACGAGAATACACTCATGCATAACGTTATCAATTTTAAGAAGAATACAGATCGTTGGATTTACTCAGGAATTAACTCAATTGAAGTGCATTACATAAAGAATGATAACGTAGCAACGCTCCTTCAGGGGGCTGGATTTAAAGACATCAGTATTACTGGTAATAAAGGTGAATATAGAGGGCAATTTGGTCAGATGTCATTAGTAAAACCGTTTTATCCCCAAACATCCGAGTGGATGACCGTGGTTGCCAAAGCGTAGAGTTTATCCCTTATTTTTTAGAAAGAACATACTTCCAAAGAATATAAGAAAACTTCCAATTCCTGCTACCATAAACATATTTTCTGTGGTACCCGCTGCTGGAGGTGGAGGATTTCCGCCCACAGGTGCTGCTGAACAACAGGTTGCAATTCCAGGAGATGCTTGGCAGGCAGTTTCAGATCCTGCAACCGCACATACACTTCCGCCAGTTGAAGTAGAAATACACGTAGTTCCCGTAATGCACTCAGATTGATTTGTGCATGGTTGACCGCAGCTTTTTTGAGGAGTTGTTAATCCCTCAACTTCACAAAGAAGTTCATGCTGTGATGCTGGACCCGTGCCGCATGAATTGATCGCAGAGACCTCACATCTATAGGTTCTGTTTTGGGTAACAGGAAAGATATAGGTATCATTTGTAGTTACTGTTTCACTTTTAATAAGCGTTGATGTATCAGTTTCAGTAATTTTTACGCTGTAAGATGTAGCACCAGCAACCGCTCCCCATGAACAGGATGCTTGAACAAGTGAGCAGTTATCACCAACACATCCGGGATATTCAACCAAAACATTTGTGGGTGCGCCAGGAAGCGGACAGGACTGTGCAAGTGCTGGCGCAGAGCCCAGTACAAAGAGCAAAGAGCTAAGTGTGAGACTGAATACTAAGATTAAGACTCGTTTTATAAAAAATTCTTTCATATACTCAAGCATACTATATAAATTCATAAGTTCGCAACTCGTTTCTCATATCTAGTTATCTAGAATTACTATTTATCAAAAGTTATTTTTACCATGTAGCAGGCAGTTTCTGGGTCAGGTATAATTCTTCCAAATCTAAATGTTCCAAGCTGAAGTTGTGAATTATCTTCTGATTGAGTAGTCACTAAAAATCCATCAGGTTTTTCTTCTGGTTTTGCTGATTTTCCAAATATTCCAAGAACAAAGTTAAGGAATTTTTGAACTAAACTTTCATTTTTTGTAGATTCTGCAAGTACATTTTGAGATGCTCTTCCAGAAGATGCAATAAGACTGCTAGCAGTTTTTTTCTCACATTGAATATCATTCCAGATTCTGTATTCTTTTCCAACTTCAGGATTTGCTGGGAATTTAAATGTCCATTCAGCTTTTGATCTGATCAGATTTTGCGATGTTGAAAGTATTTGTGAAGCAACCGGTCCTGATTTATTAAAGATGGTGATATCAGTTGAACCTAATTCTCCTTTTGCAACAAAAAATCTAAAACTTTTAATATTCGCATATGCAGTATCACTTCCTTCAACTTTTCCATACGCCGTAACTTTAAGGTCTTGACCAGCGGCTACTTGTCCAATTTCTAAACCATCACATTTACACATTGCATCAGCAAATGGGAATGGAGTAGGGGTAGGCGTGCTGGTTGCCTTAGGGCTTGGGGTAGGCGTTTTTGATGGCTTAGGGGTTGCAGTTGGTTTAGGCGTTGTAGTTACCTTTGGAGTTGGTGAACTCTTTGGCGTGGGAGAAGTTTTAGGCGTGGGAGATTTTTCCGGCGGACCAGATGGACTTGGTTCCGGTGGTTGAGTGACAGCTGGTCTACAGGTGGGATTATACCCAAATTCCCCAAAACAATACGGGCATTCTATGGGGCATTGAGTTGAATTAGGCGTGCATGGTCCCCCGCAAACTGGTGGTGGAGTGGGACTTGCTGTTGGCTTTGGTTCGCATTGGAATAAAGTACACGCTCCTGTGTTACTGCATGATAAATGACCAGGCGCATCTACGGACTCATCAGCACATATTGTTGAAAAAGGTTTACACTCTGAGTTGGGTTTTGTACAGGCGGCTTTGCATTCTGATGCAGAATTATATACTTGAGCATAAGCAAGAGAATCTCCCCCCTTCAGAGCGATAGATGTTATGACAAATAATAATAAAAAAACTTTTTTCATTTATTGTTTAGTTTCGAAAGTAAAAATTCTGTATATGATGAATCGGTTAAAACAATCCATTCTAGCTCAGAGCCTGGTTGATAAGCGGTCCCTCCCTCGCCATATATTAGTTTTCTTTTTTCTCCATCATAAAATTTTTCAATAAACTTCGTAAGAAGGTCTTTAGCAATTGGGGCTTCTCCAAGTAGTACATAAGATTCAATGCAGGGTTGAATTTCAATAGGGCTGTTGAAGTTCTTAAAATATTCGTTAATTTTTCCATTTTCTAAGAATACCTTTGAATTTAGCTTCTCCTGATTATTATTTGTTATGGTAGCGTATTGAGTGTTTGCAAGTGAAACCCAACAGCTTGCCTGAGCAAATCGTGTAGTATTTTCGGAATATAAATCTACGTTGTTTTCCAGCCCCCTACTTGCTAGAAATAGCCTGTTTTGGGCGGCTACTATGTATCTGGTATCTTGAAAAATTTCATACAGTAATGCGAGTTCACGGGCTTCTATGGCAACAAGCATGGTGTTATCAGATGGAGCAGAGGAAAGAAGCGTTTCTCCTTGGAGCCTTAAAAATTCAAGTAGTTCTGGGTCTTGGGTGGTTTGGTAAATAATGGCAGGTTGGGCAAGAACCCAATTACATTCTTTTCTATCAATTGCGCAAAACTCTTCAAGTTTATTTAAGTCTGTTTTTGCTTGCGAAAGTAAACTTGAATCTTCCAGAATTTGACTTGCGGAAAAAAGCGCAAGCGCTGTCCATGCATTGGTGGTTTTAAACATATCAATTCCATTAAATGGACATTTTTCACCTACGCATTGCTCTTTATAGTATGCAAGGTAGTTATAGTATCCATCATCACGTCTTTGGGATAGGACATAATCTGATATCTCTTTTGCCATTTCTTTTATGACATTTATATTTTCAACCCCTTGGGAATTTACAACTTCGTAGGGAAAATTAGTCGCGTCCGGTTGGGTAATATTTCCTTGGCGTTGTGTTTGAGGACTTTTAGGAAGCAGAAAATAAATAACAATACCTATTACAATTACTAAAACAATTCCCATAACGATAATTAATTTTTTAGAAAACCGTGATTTAGGTGATGGTTGCTGAGAAGCAGGAGTGCTCATATTGAGTGGAGTCGAAGGGCTTGCACTGAGGGAACCAGAAGGGCTTGCCACAGATTGAGAAGGAGGAACATTTGGATCCATATATTCATACTAGAGACTTTTTTAATAATAATCAAGAGTAAAATGAATCTAGGGTAAAGGGAATTTGCTGGCGAATGTTTTTACTTCTTTTGCAACTTTTATAATTTCTTTATTTTTTCTAATTCTTGCTTTGAAGTATTTAAAAAATACTCCTCTTTCCTCTTTTACGTTTGGTAATTCATCCCCTTTGCATGCTGAAATTACTCTGTCAATCCATTCAGCTACTTTTTTCATATCCCGTTCTTTCATGCCGCGGGTAGTTATAGCAGGAGTTCCAAGTCTTATTCCTGACGGATAAAATGGCGGCATGGGATCATTTGGTACACCATTTTTATTAATGATTATATTTGCACATTCTAAGGCGTAAGCGGCTAGCGCACCGTTTACTTTTTTATTTGAAAGATCAATAAGCAGCAGATGATTATCAGTGCCGCCAGAGGAAAGATTGTAGCCACGTTTTGTGAGTTCTGCAGCAAGCGCTTGTGCATTTTTTACAATTTGTTTTGCATATGATTTAAAACTTGGCTTACTGGCTTCTAAAAGTGCTGTTGCAATTGCTGCTGTTTGATTATCATGCGGTCCTCCTTGAAGTCCTGGAATTATGGCGCTGTCAATTTTTTTACCAAGTTCCGGATCTTTTTTAAGACCTTTTTCAGTAACCATGATAAGTGCACCCCTTGGTCCTCTAAGCGTTTTATGGGTAGTGGTGGTAATGATATGAGCATATGGAACAGGACTTGGGTGAGAGCCTCCTACAACAAGTCCTGCAATGTGTGAGATGTCAGCAAGAAGAAATGCACCAACTGCATCTGCAATTTCTGAAAACTTTTTAAAATCTACCGTTCTTGGATATGCCGTGAACCCGCAGACAATAATATCTGGTTTTTCTTTTTTTGCTTGTTTTTCAATTGCATCAAAATCTAATTTCCCATTTTTACCAAGTGTATAGAGCGTTGATTTGAAAAACTTTCCAGTCATAGATTGTGGTTGACCATGCGTTAAATGACCACCAAAAGCCAAGGAGAGTCCCATAAGCTTTCCTTTAAAAGGTTCAAGTGCTGCGGTGTATACTGCTAAGTTCATGACACTACCAGATAATGCCTGAACGTTTACATACGGCACGTTAAAAAGTTTTTTTGCACGGTCTATTGCTAAAGTTTCTGCCGCGTCAGCAAATTTGTTTCCTTGGTAGTATCTTTTTTTAGGATATCCTTCTGAGTATTTGTTATTTAGAACTGAACCTAGTGCTTCTAAAACTGCAGAGGACGTATAGTTTTCAGATGGGATCATTTCTAAAACTTCTTTTTGACGAATCTTTTCATTTTCAATTATGTTAAAAACTGTAGAATCTATTTTTTTAAGTTGCTGCATGGAATTATCATACCGTTCCAATAGTATAAATTCAAGAGAATTGACAAATTATTACAAAACAAAGATACTAAAGATATGCTGAACACTTCATATAAGAAACTTTTTATCCTCAGTGGAGTTTTTGCTGCACTTCTTGCTGCGGTATTAGGGTTTTTATTTTACTCATCTTCCTCTCAGGACTTTATAGAAAATAATACTGGCGCAGTTATTATTCCAACTGTTAATCCAGCAAATGCGCCAAAACTGAAAGACTTTTCTGCGGAAAATGTACAATTTCAATATCCTGATGCTTCACAGGTTGAAACAGGAGGAGTTGACGGTGGAGGAGAGGCAGTTATTATTAAGCCAGATATTGTGGTGAAGCCAATTATAGAAATCCAAATAACTTCTGCAAGTGATACGCCAATTGACCGGATACATGCAATATTTTCAGCATATGGATTTCAAAAACAGGATGTTTTAATGGGAGATGGGAATGAAATACCTGCAACCCTATATAAAGGTGCAATTACTTTATCAGGAGGGAATCTTCAGGAGGAAGTTGTGGTGTTTGAGAAAAATGGGAAGGTGTATAAAATTCAAATGTCATACAGCTCAAACACTGTGTCAGAAGAAGCGTCTCAGGCGTTTCAAGCAGTTATTTCCACGTTTAAGATTTAATTTTCGAGCTCCTTTATAATAAAGTCCTTGAGCGAGAAAAATACCGGGAGTCTCTGTAGTGCTGAGCAGGTCTGTGAAGATCACAAGAGTTAACGGTATTATTTGTTGTCTAGTACTCCTCCCCATTCAACTGCAGTAAAACCAATTCGAGATGGAGTTGATGAAATTTCAAGCTTAGGTCCTTCAAATGGTTTCTCAAGCGGCTTGAAGTATACCAGAATTTCTATAAACGTGTCAGGTTTTGGTTCAATTATAACTGTATCAATTTCGGCTTTTGCTTCTCCTTGAATAAGGGAGAATTGAATGTAGGGTTTTTGTTGAGTTTTCAATATTGGAACCCAGAAATCCATAAATTCGGATCTCTCGAATTCATTGAGACCAAGTACCGTTAAAATTTTTTGTAATTTTGGTTCGATTTCATCCCTTGAAATATTTATTCCGTTTTTTGGTTTTTGAAAATCATCCACATCTGTTTCATAAAATAACTCCCGATATTGTTTTCCTTGATAGCTCAAATTTCCATTGGGATAGGCAAGTACCTGTTTCCAGCCGTCGGAAGGATAGAGTGGGTCAGAGATGACGACTTGACCAGTGCTTATCACTTGAACATCTATAAACGTGGGTTTTTCTGGGTATAAATATACAATTGGTTTTGCAACACAATAGCTGCCGTCTCCCTCTGAAAATCCTAAATCACAAAGTCCAAAACTGTCCGCAGACTCACAGCCAAGCGGATTTTCAGCGGTTGATCTCTCAGAATCAATTCCCTTGCATTTATAATTTTCGCAAATAATAACCGTATGTGAGCAAGTGCAGTTATCTCCAATTTTTTGTCCATTATCATGCTCACACTTAGGTTTTCCGTCTGGTGAGATTGGTGATTTAGTTGGTCTTCCGACTGGCTTATCTGGTTCGTTTATTTTTGGAGTTTCTTGTGGTTCAGTAAGCGGATTATATACTCCCAATTGAAGTGTATTTTCTGAAGCTATTTTTTGAGAATTTTGTTTTTGGAAAAATTGAAAGAAAATAAATCCAAATATGAAAAGTAAAACTACATAAAAGATAATTTTCCCATTGTTTTTCTGTTTTCGTTTTTTAGTTTTCATCTAGTACGCCTCTACATTCGTCGCAAGCTCCTCAGTACCAGGTTCAGGCAAGCTGAATCTGGCCCACTTAATTGTTGTCAATTACTCCTCCCCACTCAACGGCAGTGAAGCCTATTCGTTTTGGTGGGTGACTTGGAAGAATTAAGGTTGAACCTTGAAATGGTGTATCTAGCGGTTTGAAATAGGCTAAAATTTCAATAAATGTTTCAGGTTTAGGGTTTATTATTACTTTATCAATTTCATCTTTTGCAGCTCCTTGAATAAGTGAAAATTGAATATATGGTTTATCTTGGTTTTTTAAAATCGGTACCCAGAATTCTAAAAACTCGTTTATTTCAAAAGTATTTAAGCCAAGTCTAGTAAGTATTTGTTTCAACTCAGCTTCGGCATTTTCTTTTGAAATACTAATTCCATTTGTTGGCTTCTCAAAATCTTCCACATCTGTTTCATAAAAAAGTTCCCGATACTGATTCCCTTGATAAGATAAATTTCCATTCGGATACGCTAAAACTTGTTTCCACCCTTCGCGCTTCTCGCTCAGGGCAAGTCCACCGAGCTGTTCGATCTGCGGTTTTGATACGAAGACGGTTCCTACTGTTTCAATAAAAACATCTACAAACGTTGGAGTTTCAGGGTAGAGGTAAATAATTGGTTTTCCTATGCAATACGTTCCGTCCCCTTCATTAGCAAAGGGAGGTGCGCACCAGTTCCATATATCAACTTCTGCGCAGGACTGTGTTCCAAATCCGGATTTATCTGTATTTACTTCAACGCATTTAAAATTCTCACATTTTATATGCCACGCAACACAATCGCATTCAGGGTTTGAAAGCTTTGTACCAGTATCATGAGAGCAGTAAGGTTTTAGTGCTTGAGCAGCTGTGGGAGTTGGGGTATTTTTTCTTACAGGCGTACGTGTTGCGATTGGTTTGTTAGTTGGTTGAAATGTTCCCAGCTGGAGACTTTTTTGAGCTTCTACCTCAGCAATTCTTGAATTTGAGTTTTGCAAAAAAAATATAAAAACATATGTTCCAACAAGCAGTAAGAGTAGGGTGATTAATACTGGAATAGAATTTCCACGCGTTTTTTTTCTCTGTTTTTTTGCTTTAGCCATTAGTATCATTATGCACAAAAAATGAATCGTTTGACAACTATCTTAAAATCCCAGATACTAAATGTATGAAGAAAGCTTTTATAATTTTAGGTATCTTTATTATTCTTGTGATTGTAGGAGTTGGTTTATACTTGCTTATAACTAATTCTTCAACTTCACAAAAATCTCCCCAGGGGATTGGCGTATCAGTATCACTTCCGCCAAAATATGAAGAAGGAGAAAGAGATGATGAGAATGCTATATATACTTCAGATTCTTTTCAGATTTCACATCCTGCATCTTGGGGAGCGTACGTTTATAATTTTCCATTAGGACAAGAAATTACATTTAAGCCAAAGGAGCTAAGAAGAGAAGATGTAATCCCAAGTTTTCAAGTAACTGTTACAACAGAGTCTTCCAGTGATGCGTTAAGTTCTCAATTTAATAGATATAAAGAGGGTGAGAATCCATATGTTTCTCAAGTCATAAATGTTGGTGGAATAGAAATGAATTGTCTAGCTGGAGAATTGCCTTTTTATACAGAAGGAAAAAAACTTATTCAAAAAGAAATGCAGGAGACAATCTGTAATTTTAAAAAAGGTGAAGCATTATTTACTTTGAGATACAGATATTCAGGTGAGCAAAAAACTAGTGTTCAAGAAGATTTTTTTAACTCATACATACGCACTTTTAAGCTTTTATAAGCCGCGGTCAATGGTTCCTCCCCACTCAACCATAGTGAAACCGGTTCTTTCTGGAATTTGCGGATATATAAATTTTTCGGTTGGGATTATGTGTTCTAACCCTTTGAAATACGCCATAAATTCAATTCTTGTGTCAGGATTAGGAGTTATATGAACGCTATCAACTCTTTCTTTTTCATCTTTATCTAGAATTGAAACTAGAATATATTTCTTGTTTAGTCTTTGAAGTGTTGGCACCCAATATGCAATAAACTCGTTTGATTCAAACGTATTAAGTCCAAGTTTTTTGGCAAATTCAGTTAGCTCTTTTTGTAAATTTTTTGTTTCAATAATAAAACCAGTTTTAGGAGGATTTATTTTTTCCACGCTTGATTCATAAAAAAGTTCTCGGTATTCTGATCCTTGGTAAAATAAATTTCCATTTGGATAGGCAAGTACATCTTTCCAGCCGCCGGTAGGATAGAGCGGGTCAGAGATAATAATTTCTCCTGGTGTTTCTATTTCTACACTTACAAATGTTGGAACAGTAGGATAGAGGTAGATAATTGGTTTATCCATGCACCACCATGTACAATCCGGAAAATCATGAATAATTCCCTCGCAGACTGGATCACCCTCGATACAATTTGGCGTTTCCATAGGTTTTTTGGGTGGGCAATATAACCATCTGACACGTGAAGAACCGCAGGTGCAGCTATCAATAGGTTGATTTACTACACATGTTCCATAGTCTGGGGGTACCGCCGGTGGACTGGTTGGAAACGGTTGCTTGGTGGTTTTAGGAATTGGCGCTCTGGTTGGAGGATCTGTAAATTGAAACGTTCCCAGCTGAAGACTTTTTTTAGCACCAGTATCTGCAACTTTTTGAACACCAACAGTTTTTATTTGGGTGAGGAAAAAAAGTATAAGAAGAGTGCCTGCAATAAGTAGAAGGAGTAGCTTGTTTTTATTTTCTCTTTTGATGATTTTTTTCTTTTTTGTTTTTTTTGCCATAATTTATGATAGACAATGGAGGGCTTACTTTGCAAGGAACTGTTTGACAGAAAGATTTTGAAATGGAATACTAATTATATGTCAAAGAAAGCGCTTATTTTTGGTGGAGCGGGAATTATGCTCATTGGACTTGTTGTATTTCTTTTTAGCTTCTTCAATTCTTCGAAAAACTTACAATCTGAAACTCTTGAAGTTGACCGGAATATTTTTCCAACAATCAATGAAGAAGATCCACAATCACTTAAAACATTTTATGATTTTTCATTTTTTCTACCTGAGAATTGGAGACTTGAAGAGGCAAATTTTCTAGGAGGGGAAAGCATTGTGATTAGACCCGTTTCAAATTCTAGAAATGATTATTTTCCCAGTTTTATTATCATGAGATACTCACCAAACGAATTTCCAAAACTAGTTTCAAAAGTTTCATCCTTAAAGTCCCATGGAATGAAGAGTTATTCAGTTAAGGCAGGAGGATTTAAGCTCTCAGGGGTTCAGGGGGTAAATCCTATTACTACTAATATAGGAGGAGAAGAAAAAAACTATTACGATAAAATTTTACTATTTAAAAACAATAATGCTTCTTATTATATTGAGTATAAATATTTATGGAATGAAAAGAATCCAAAATATGAAAGTGTTTTTGATGCTATTTTATCTTCTTTGAAAGTTTATTAATAATCAATTGTTCCCCCCCATTCAACAGCAGTGAATCCTGTTCTGCGTGGTGGAGTATTTGGCAATAGTAAGGTCGGACCTTGAAATGGTACATCAAGGGGTTTGAAGTATGCCAAGATTTCAATAAAGGTATCAGGAGCTGGTGATATGAGAATTTTATCAGTTCTATCTTTATATTCACCTTGAATGAGTGAAAATTGAATAAACGGTGAATTGAGAGCTAAAAGTTTTGGCACCCAAAAATCTAGAAATTCGGCACGTTCATGCGTGAGTAGTCCAAGCTGCGTAAGTACATAGTCAAGCTCAGTTTTTAGATTTTTCGCATTTAGGGTAAGTCCTGAATTTGGCACATATTCTTCCGTTACTTTTGTTTCATAAAATAATTCTTTGTATTCTTTACCTTGATATATAAGCAGTCCTGATGGATGTGCAAGTACATTTTTCCATCCTTCGCGTTTTTGACCAACTTGAGGTTTTTTGAGCTGTTCTATTTGAGGATCAGATACAAATATGCTTCCAGTAGTTTTAATTTCTACGTTTACAAATGTAGGTTTCTCAGGGTAGAGATAGATGACGGGCTTTCCAAAACATATTTCTCCGCATTTACTAGCAGGCTGTTCATCCCAGCAAACTCCAAATTCAGTATCGCACCCAGCAGGTAATGCAGGGCAGTCTGCATCAGTTGCGCAGGCCTTAAATGCGCCAGGGTATTGACACATAATTTGAGCTTCTTCATACGGTAAACATTCGCAATCTGGTCTTTTGGGGCTATCAGGTGGGCAGTATTTTGAATATGGCATTGGCGTGGAAGTTGGTTTTGAAGCAATAGGTTTATCTGGTGAATCAGTTGGAGTTTCCTTTGTAATCTCAAATGTACCTATTTGAATTGCATTTCTTGGATCCGTTTCTGCTATTTGCTGGATTTTTGTATCAGTTTTTTTTGCAATAATTGAAATTATAAGAAGAATTCCAATGGCAAGCAAAAAAAGAAACAGATTTTTTTTAAAACTGTTTTTTTTGTATATTCTTTTTTTTGAATTTTTTTTCTTTGGCATTTTAATTAAAACACGTAAGCGGGTGGTTTTTGTCTTGTTTTATGAGTCCTCCCCATTCAACTACTGTAAATCCAGTACGAATAGGCGTTACTATTTCTGGCTCTTTAAGAATAACAGGTGTATCGGATAATTCAAAATATAATGCAACTCGAATAATTTGGTCAGGTTTTGGTTGGATAGTGAGTGGTGCAATTGCATCCGTAGAGTTTTTTGAAATGATTCTGATAACATAGTAATTTGATTCTGGAAGTGTTTTTATCCAGTAATCTATGAAGTCTTTTGATTCTGAAGATGAAAGACCAAGTCTTGGAAGAAGATCTGTGAGTCTTACCGTGAGCCCTGCTTTTTGCATGGCAAGATATCCTTTATCAGGTTTTACAATAGAAATGTCTGGGATTTTTGCTTCGTAATAAAGGTAAGGGTATTTATTATTGTTTGATTGCAGGGTGCCGTTTGGAAAAGCTGTAACGTTCCACCCATTTTCTGGATATTTAGGAATTGTTACGGTCATTTCTCCTACCGGTCTTACCTGTACAGAAATTTGGGTTTCACGCTCTGGATATAAATAGATGGCTGGTTTACAAAACGGTGAAAACCAAGGAGATATAGTTGATCCGCCAACTATTTTAAATGTCTCAAGCTGCAGATTGTCTCGGTCTGAATTTTCAGTGGCAACTATTGTGGGATTTGCTCCAATAACTTGAGTACCTCCGCCTGTTCCCTTACAGTTTTTGATAAAATCAGGAATTCCGGTGTTTGCGCTTTCATCATAATCAGACAATCTGAAATATGCATCATACTCTGTGGAAGAATCCCCATAGCAGCTGAGATTTGGATCTTGATACGCTGCAACAAGTTGAGGATCACATTTTGTGGGAGTAGTGGGGCAATTATTTTTACATACATAAATAACCTGATCATCAGGAATTTGCGTACAGTAATTGATGATTGAAGGGTTGTAGATGCTCATTCCTGGAGGAAAATCAGTTAAATATTTATCCGTATCAGTATTATCGCAAGTGTTTGGTGGCGTGTTAATAAAATTCTTATGAGAATCTGAAGAGTTAAGAACCACCGGCATTTCTTTCCCATCAACTAACACTGTTGCACCGCTGTCTTTTAAATGCAGATTTCCTTCTACAAATTCAGTTCTGCTTTTTAATAGTCCATACTGTTGACCATTATAGGTGATGACTTGTCCTTCTCCCGTGAGTGGTTTACATTCATTTCCAGATCCTGAGTCACAGCAGGTAGCAATAATTTCACCTCTGATTGGTTCTTGCTTTGATGGACCAAATGAAAGTGTCCCGACCAGTAAGAATGCGATGATAATAACTACTATGATAAGAGCAGTTGCGGCAAATCCGTTTTGCGTTTTTGTTTTGCGTAAAAATTTTCTCATATACTCATGATAGAAGACTGGTTATATAAAAAGCAAGAAATGTTACCGAGGAAATATATCTAAGTTTACTCGTCCTACGTTTATGCGGTAGTTGGACTTGGTAGATACGGTTGAGTCAGGAAAAATAGTAACGGTTGTTTCTTTTGCGCCTTTATAAGTTGCTTGAAGTTTTGCAAGAATTGCTTTTCCTTTTTGTTGTGTTGCGCCGTTTACCAGTGTATAGGCTATTACAGTGTTGCCTAGTGTATTTGATTTAACTGATGAAATAAATGAATTAGAAAGCGCTGAAGATGGGTCTTGGAACGGTGCGATAGTTACATTTGAAAGTGTATTTTGATCATAGGCAATTTCAAGTCCTACGTAACTTATAGGCGTGTCACCGGCATCAATCATAATATCCGCAGATATTTTTCCACCGGATGATGCGGTTATGGTGTTTGGGTTAAAGTAGAGGAGTACCTCTTTTTCTTCAAGTGCTTGTCCTGTTGGGGTGGTGTCAGTTGGGGTTGAGGACTTATTTCCAGATGGAAGAAACATATTCACCGCGATTATAAGCACAATTATTCCAATAAATGCAAGAAGAAGGAAAATAAATGGTTTTTTCTTAAAATTATTCATGGCAGTATTAGTATATTTCTTATTTAGTATGTTTTACAAATGCCAGTACTTGAGCTAGTAAAGTATACGCACGCATTTCCGGATTTACTATTTACACAATCTCTACTAGTTTTGCAAAGATTTTCAGGTATTGACGTAACGGATTGAGAGTTACCTGTGCTTGCTGTTGATCCTGTATATCTGGTGTCTATGCAGCAGAATTCTCCATTTCCACATGCGAGATTATTTGCTGCGCTTCCTGATTTTGTTCCCGCTGGGCAAGTACTTGACGCTTGGCAAACTGACTTTCCGCTAGTTCCGTCTGGAAACGTGTAATCTTTACCGCCTGGGCAACCTGATTGTGCTGGCTGTAATTTTTTTGCACAGTACTTTTTACCCTCACTTCTGCAGACATCTCTTGCCAGAGCATCATCTACATTTAAGCTCGCATCATACGTGTCAGTACATTCAAGTCCATCTGCTATTGCACAGTTAGACTCAGGATCTTCAGGTCCTCGAACTACACATTGTGCAGTTCCTCCACCTGCAGGGTTAGAGCAAAGATATCCAGGTGTGCAATCTTTTTGACCGTTATAGCAATGATTGGTGGCAGATCCTGGACCTCCTGCTGTTCCTGGTTGAGTTGTGTTGCCATTTCCACTATTGCTGCTTGGGTTTTGCGTTGGTGCAATGCAGTCGTTTTGAGAGCTGACACAAAGATTATTCAGTGAGCAGAATCTGGTTCCAAATTGACAACATGCCCAGGTTGCATCTTTAAAATCTCTGGTGCAGTATATATTGTTTCCTCCTGAAGTTGAATTTTGACATGCGGTAGCAACATAAGAATTTATAGATGCATCAGAGTTTGCAGGACAGGCTTTTCCTATAAATCCTGCTCCTCCTCCGGAACCGCCGCTACCTGGTTGCTGTCCGCCTGTTCCGCCTCCGCTACCTGGTTGACTGCTTGATGATCCTGATTCTTTCCAGCAGTATTTGAAGTTTGTCTGTGATGTGCTTGCATAATTATCTGCGCAAGCATTATCACCGTTTTGGTTTCTAGTGTAGCTTTTGGTGTCATCATAGCCAGGATTGCCTGATTGGATTCCATCTGTTGGTTGACTTGAGGTGCTAGATATAGTGGAGCAGACGTTTTGTGTTCCGTCAGGGTTTTGATTAGGACATCCTAAACTTTGTTGATTAGTGGGAAGTGGATCAGGTGCTTTTACTCCAGAACCACATGATTCATTTGTTCCGATGCATGTATTTGTAGCTGGGCAGAACTCTTCATATTTAGGACAGCATGCATATCCTGGGACTTGAGGGTTTTTGCCAGGTGCGCAGAATAAATCTTTTGCGCAGTTGTCTTGGGTAAATTGCCCCTTAGAAACACTGGTACTGTCTGGTTGGCAAGAACACGTTTCTGGTCTGTTATCAGGTCCTGCACATGGGTCAGGCGCGAGTCCGGTTTTTCCTTTCTCTGGGCACCAGGGGAATGTATTACACGTATCTTCACTTTCGCCAATTGCAATAGTTTCTATGCTTCCATCTTTACATTGGTACACATCAAACGCATTTGTTCCGCAATACGGATTTCCTTTATCTTTTGCAAGCGCTGCTTTATTTTGATCAAACTTCCCTTTTTCAGCTTCAGTAAGCGTAGTGGGGGAAGATGCCATGCAGGCAGTATACAAAAATCCTGAAATTGAATTGTCTGACACACCTTTACCACCGCATTTTTCAGAAATTATGTCTGTTGAATATTTTACTGAGAGTGATACAGATATTGTACCAGAAGAAAGTACGTCAGCTGAATTAAGATCAACAGATTTAATTCCTGTGCATGAATTTGTTTTACATTCTAGGGTTCCAGTGGAGCCCCCAGCATTATATGAAATATTTATGCTGTTTCCTCCTGGATCTATTCCTTTCCCTTTGAAATTTGAAAGCGAGAATGAGATGCTAGCTTTTCCATCAGAGCTTATGCAGTCATCAATAGTTTTTCCTGCACAATCCAGGGTGTTTTCTATTTCAGATTTTGAAATTATTATTTTGTTATCAGAGAGAGTAATAGGTTTTTTAGATTTTTGAATTGTTTTGGTTCCGACTGATGTTTGTATTGAGACATTTATATCTGCGTCAAATGATTCAATTACTGCATTTGCATCTGCAATTTTTTGAGAAGATGAGTTTTTGGCAGAAGTAATATTTGTATTTGGGCTAAATATGATCGTTAAATCCTTAGCTTGATTCTGAGCAGGTTGTTGAGGGCTGTTATCATTAGGACCACCCACGGAGCAGAATGTGTCATTAACGCACTTAGGAAAATTGTCGCTACAATATCCTGCTCCGCATTTTTCTCCTTGAGTTGCTTTATCAGCACAACCCCTACTTGTTCCCCCAGCATCATTACCTGGATACCAATAACAGTTTGAATCATTGTTGCACGTTGCAGATTGTTTGTAATCACTGCAACTATCGAGAAGACATCTGTCTAGGCTTGGAACATATCTTAATCCCGGTGCGCACCAAATACCTGCTCCAGCAGGTGATCCTTTTGGTATGGTTGAGCACAGTCTTGCTCCCGTACCTGTGAGGTTCCAATAACAGTTTGAATCATTGTTGCACGTTGCAGATTGTTTGTAATCACTGCAACTATCGAGAAGACATCTGTCTAGGCTTGGAACATATCTTAATCCCGGTGCGCACCAAATACCTGCTCCAGCAGGTGATCCTTTTGGTATGGTTGAGCACAGTCTTGCTCCCGTACCTGTGAGGTTCCAATAACAGTTTGAATCATTGTTGCACGTGGAAGGAGTTGTTAACGTTTCACAATTAGGAGTTTGTTGGATCTGTTGCGCATCATTTGATGCGATTTTTTGTCCTGGGGGATTTCCGTTCAGTAAATTTTCAACAAGTAGCGGAGTTGAGGAGGATATTGCGGCAAGAGCGATTATAAGAAGCGGAAGAATAGAGGCAAAACCAAGGGAGGAACGAGGAACTAGAAATGAGAAACGAGAAATAACATCTTTTATACTTTTTTTGTTCATGCTGTTTAATTTTTATCTATTGCAATTTTTTCTTTTAACTCTTCAGTATCATGCATATTGAGAGTTAGATTTGTATCAATATTATCTAATCTTTTCATGACTTTATCAAAACCTGTCATCATGCGGTCACTTATTTCATTCACTTTTTCTTCAAGCGTGTTTGTTTTTCCCCGTATGTCTTGTAATTCTACTCGAATTATTTTTATATCTGATTGTGTTTCCTCTAGACCTTTTTGTGAAGCTAAGGATTCTCTTAGTTCCCTAATTGTTTGTACAAACACTTCTTCCGTGAGTGGTTTTGTGGTTTTCATATTAAAAATATACCTCTGGAAAAGGGCAGTACATTAAATGTAGCATTTGAGGATAAAAAGTCAAGGGTAAACAACTACTAACAACTAACTTCTAACAAATTAAAAACTCGTTTCTTGTTTCTCGTACCTAGATTCAGCAGCCGGTTGGAGCAGCGTCTTTTGAGTTTTTTTCCGTTCCGCCACTAAAAGTATCATTTGCATTTGTTCCGCCATCAAATAATCTTACCCGCCAGGAAGATGTGTTAAACCCAAGTTCATTTGGAAGCTTAAGCTCATACACGGATGTAGGCAGATTTTTAAATTCATGGGTGTCAACTGTTGCAAACCCGCCGGCTCCGTTACTTATTTCCAATGAAATATATCCTGGTTTTTCATCAGTTACAGTAACTGTGGTAGCGCTTGTTCCACTTGCACCAGTTCCAATACATCCTTTGGTTTGAATCGTTATTCCATTTGCTGAAGTGCCATTTCCTCCACCTGGTGCTGGTGGGGTTGTGCCTGATCCTCCGCCAATTCCCAAAGAATCAGGCAGTGGAAAAGCGCTGCCAAGTAAAAATTCTCCACCCGCAAGCAAAAAGCCAATGAGCACAATAACGATAACGATAAATACTTCAACGCCGCCTTTTTGTGAATTTTTTTTAAAAAATCTCATATCTTCTATGGTGTAGGGGTGAGCGCCTCATCCCCCTCACATATTTTATTAGATATTTGTGTTAAAAGGGAAGTGACATCATCTCCTGTTTTTGCTTCATAATAGTTGTCAGGTGAGGATGCTATATTTATAAGTAGTTCTCTGAGTTTTGGTTCACTAGGATCTTGTTGGCCAAAGACTCCACCTGAATAAATTCCCACGGTATAAACATTTACTCCTAAATCTTTTATTTGATTCGCAGGATTTGGTGAATAGAGTCTGGGGTCTTGGTCTTTTCCCTGAATTGCTCTTGGTCCATTGCAGCCGATTCCAGGACACGGCGCACCGTCCGAAATCATAATGAGGTTAAATTTTCTGTCAGGAAATTTTGGTAGTGCCTCTTGGAGTTTTTGGTAGGTATAGGCGAGCGCATCATAGGTGGGTGTTCCACCATCTGCTGGCATGCCAGCTATTGCTCCGGGAAGAATTGTTTTAACATCTTTATAAAATGAAATTGGAACTGGTTCGGTGAGAACCGGTTGCGGATCACTATCCCCAATACTTCTGAATGTTTGAATTCCTATTATTGATTCATCTGACATTTTATTTGTAAGCGTAGAGACCGCCTGTTTTAATCGAGACATTTTTGTTGTAAGGCTTGGGGTTAAAAAATCCATGGATCCTGAATTATCCAAAAGTAAATCCATGGTTGCAATGCTTGAGCATTTTTTAAATGGAATTGTTCCCAGTTGCAGTGATTCTTCTGCGGGACTGCTTGCTTTCTCGTTTGGAATACCGTCAAATGGAATGTTTGAACTTGATAAAAAATCTAAAAAAGTTGTGTATGAAAAAAATGGTCA
>CAZQSX010000009.1:0-35790 GCA_964596415.1 uncultured Gammaproteobacteria bacterium | reverse complement strand
TAATTGTGTTAACAGCAGAAGACCCCAGGGGAGAAGATGTTACTGCTATTTGTACAGATGTTGCGAAGGGAATTTCAGGATTCAAACAAATTGATCCGAATCTCATTGTTCATAAAGATTCACGGTATTATGTAATTATTCCAGACAGAAAAAAAGCAATTGAATTTGCTCTTTCACGTGCCATGCCTCATGATATTGTTGTAATAACCGGAAAAGGTCATGAAAAATCCATGAACATACACGGATCTGAAGAACCATGGAGTGATAAAGAAGCAGTTTTTCAGGCTTTAGAAAAACTTTCACATAAAGCGTAATTTCTGTATACTATTTTATTGTATGAAATTACTTTTAAGCCTTTTTTTAGCAGTCGTCATTTCAACCTCAATTATTTATACAGTCAATTCATACGCAAATTCTCATATAAGCATTTCATCACTCCACGCACCTCTTCCTGAATTTTTAATAAAAAACTTTTATAAAAATCCTAAAAATTCAGACATCTGGATACCCTCAAAAGAGGTATTAGGTACATCATCTCATTTAGAAATTCAAGCTGCTTCAGCAATTTCATATGATCTAACAACAAACAACGTGTTGTATGAAAAAAATTCAGAAGAAAAACTTCCTATGGCATCTCTCACAAAAGTTATGACTGCAATTGTTGCGGTTGAGAATATAGATCCTTATGAGCAAATTACCATATCAAAGAATGCAGCAACGATTGGAGAAAACGTCATGGGTGTTACTGAAGGTGAAATGCTAACGCTAGAAGACCTTTTATATGGACTTTTTCTTATGTCTGGGAATGATGCTGCTGAGGCTCTTGCGGAAGCTACTCCATTTAAACGTGAAGGTTTTGTTTTTCAAATGAATAAAAAAGCAGAAACACTTGGACTCACCAATACCAGGTTTACGAATCCATCTGGTCTTGAAGGAGATGGCAAGCAGTATAGTACAGCACGTGATCTTCTGGTTATGACAAAATATGCGCTGGAAAATAATGTAATTGCAAAAACATCATCCACCTATAATCACTTTATTCCTTATACGAATTCACACAAAGCATTTGATTTATATAATGAAACAAATTTGTTAACGACTTATCCAGGCGTGAAAGGGTTTAAAACAGGATACACCACAGAGGCTGGACTTTGTCTTATTACATACTTAGAGTACAAAGGTCATAAGATTATTGCAGTAATTCTAAATAGTCCAAGCAGACGTGAGGAAATGATAGAAATTTTAGATCATTCATTACAGAATTTAGGAATTGATCCACCAAATAGAGGTTAGGCTTGAGAGTTATGTTAGGTTTTGGTGCCGCCGGGGAGACTCGAACTCCCATGACCTTGCGGTCGAGGGCTCTTAAGGCCCTTGTGTCTACCATTTCACCACCGCGGCATGTATTCACAATTTTACAGGAGTTTGAAGCTAGAATCAATTATCATGTGTTTTTACCAGTCTTTTTTGTAGTATTTCTTTCCTTTCAAATTTTTGGGTAAATATTCTTGATCTGTTTTTATACCTGTTTCTCTCTCAGTTTGCCAAGGATACCGGTCATGCCCTTTTCCGTATCCTAATTTTTTCATAACCTTATTTGCGGGGTTTCTTAAATGCAAAGGTATTGGATCAAGGTTTTTTTCATCAATATCTGATAACGCTTCTGAAATTCCATTTGTTGAAGCAATTGATTTTTTTGCAGTTGCAAGAAATGTTGCGGTTTGAGAAAGAATTAAAGCAGCTTCAGGCATACCAATCATGTGAACTGCCTGCATGGAAGCGGTTGCAAGAACTAATGCGGTAGGTTGAGCATTTCCTATGTCCTCTGCAGCAAAAATGACCATTCTTCTGGCAATAAATATGGGATCCTCCCCTGCTTTTATCATACGAGCAAGATAATGTAAGCTGGCATCAGGATCTGATCCTCTCATAGATTTTATGAATGCAGAAATGGTGTCATAATGGAAATCTCCTTTTTTATCATAAAAAATGGCTTTTCTTTGAACTGCTTCCTCTGCCACTTTTACGTCAATCTTTTTTGATATATTGCAAGCCAGTTCAATAGCATTTAAAAGTGTCCGAGCGTCACCATTACTACTTGAAATAAAATGCGCTAAGGCATCTTTTTCAAATGTGTTTTTAGGAAATTTTTTTAATGCCCTCTTTGCAACTTTTTCAAGGTCTGAATCTGATAAAGAATATAAAACATATACCTGCGCACGGGAAATAAGCGGCGCGTTTACCCGAAAACCCGGATTTTCAGTAGTTGCACCAATAAGTATTATGGTTCCATCTTCTACAAATGGTAAAAAAGCATCCTGCTGAGACTTATTAAAACGGTGAATTTCATCAACAAATAATACCGTTTTCTTTTTTTCTTTATCCCAAATTTCCTTTGCTTTTTTTATAACATTTCTTACATCTTCAACTCCACTAGTTACGGCTGAAAAAAATTCAAAGTGCGCATCTATACTATTTGAGATAATATGCCCCAAAGATGTTTTGCCACTTCCTGGTGGACCCCAAAGAATCATGGAGGAAACACTTCTATTTTCAAGCATTTTCTGAATAGGTTTTCCGTTTCCAACTAAGTGCTCTTGACCGATGTAATCGGATAGTTTTTGGGGTCGAAGAAGCGCCGCTAAGGGCTTGTCCTGAGCTTGACCGAAGGGCTTGTCCTGAGCTTGACCGAAGGGCTTGTCCATAAAAATAGTATATCAGAAAGAAATACGAAAATGATAGATAAAAAACATGAAAATAATGTAATATTTTTTTTCGTTAATTTCAAAAGGCTGATATTCTTACACAATGTCCTAAATTCATGGTATGATTACTAGTGTTTTGGGCTACCATTCCCTCTTTTTAAAAAAAGAGGGGAGAATTTATTTAACATACCTTAGGAGCTTCTGTTTTTCCTCGAATCTTATTCGATTGTATAATTATTTGTGATACAATTTTCAAACTCGGGTTTACCCTGAGAGGCACCGAAGGGCTTGTCCTGAGTATGACCAAAGGGCCGGTGGCGCAATGGTAGCGTACTTCCATGGCATGGAAGGGGTTGAGAGTTCGAATCTCTTCCGGTCCACTTCAGCCACTTTGTGGCTTCAGTGCAGGCACTTCAGGTGTTTGTCGAGACTCAGTGCAGGCACTTCCCTATTCACTTTGTGGCTTCAGTTGCAGGCACTTCTTTTTGTTCAGTACAAACATTAAAACTTACATACGTTTCTTTCTTGATTGCTGAGAAGTAACTAAGCAGCAAGACCAACCCCATGAAGTATGGAGATGACGTAAAAAATTGTGATAACCCCTAATACAAGCATTGCTGTCTCACGGATAGCAAATCCTTTCCTGTTTTCATGGTGAATTTCAGGAATTAAATCTGAAAGAGCGATGTAGATAAAAAAGCCTGCAGTTATAGGAAGTAACATGGGAATTAGAGACTCATGTACTCCTTCCCCTAGAAAAACTAGTAATATTGCACCTACAATTGACGCAAATGCGGAAAACACATTGACCATAATTACTCTCTTTCTTTTTAAGCCCTGTTTTAGAAGTATCCCAAAATCTCCAATTTCTTGCGGGATTTCATGAGCGCCTACCGCAATTGCGGTAACAATTCCTAACGGGATACTTACTAAAAATGTAGCTGCAATTGCCATACCGTCTATAAAATTATGAATGGTATCCCCCACTATTATTAATGAAACTATTGGCTTACCTCTAAAATTTTCAACCTCACTTGAGTGATGATGATACCAATGGAGAAAACGTTCTAAGAGAAAGAAAAATAATATTCCCAAAAGCGTATAGAAAAAAACCATCTGCGAATCACCTTCGTGTAGCGATTCCGGAAGTAAATCAAAAAAAGCCGTACCTAAAAGTGCACCAGCTGCAAAAGACGCTAAGAGGTGAGAAATGTTATTTGCAAACTTTGGTTTTATTAATAGAATAACTCCACCTACAAGAGAAAGTACGCTTCCAATGAGTGTAAAAATAATGATGTATGCGAGTATGTCCATAGTTAATTTTGGCAGGTCTTACAAAGTCCAAAAAATTCAAGCATATGAGAAGTAAGCTTAAATCCAGTCACTTCCTCTATATGTTTTTCTTGGCTATCAAGTTCTTTTTCAAGAGGGATATCTTCAACTTTTTTGCAATTTACACAAATTATATGGTGATGATGAGCCCGGTTTATTGTTATTTCATACCGTTTCTTTCCATCTCCAAATTCCACTTCTTTTATAAAATTATGCTCAAGAAGAAAGAAAAGTTCACGGTAAATGGTTGTCTTGTTAACGTCGTGATGTTCAGAAAGAATATGCTCAAGGATTTCTTCTGCAGAAATAGGCTTTTTTTGGCTGGAAAGAAATTCAAGAATTGCCGTTCTATTTTTTGTAATTTTGTACCCTTGAGTTCTCAACGCACTTTTAAGAATAAATAATGATTCCATATTTATATATTACTGCAACTAAGTTGCGTTTGTCAAGTCAGCAATAAACCTTGTGTTTAGGTTCAATACCTAGTAAAATTATGATTCTCGGGGTGTAGTTCATCGGTAGAACGCTCGCTTTGGGAGCGAGAAGCAGGAGGTTCAATTCCTCTCACCCCGACAATGTACTCATTGACGGGTGAAGGATCAAGACGGAAGCGCCATTGAGCGAAGAAAAAGGCGACCCGGAACTTATTCCTCTCACCCCGACAAAATAAAGTGATGATAAATCGGAACTCCGAAAATTCCTCACCTGTCTCATACTATAATGGAAAAAAGATTTTACTGGCTTTATATTACCGTTTTTTTTAATATCCTTGGATTTGGTTTAATATTTCCTATTCTTCCACTTTTTGCAACCAGACTTTCAGCATCTTCATTTCAAATAGGACTTCTTGTTGCAACCGTTGCTCTCATGCAATTTCTCTTTTCACCAATTGTTGGAAAATTATCAGATAGATATGGAAGAAAACCTATACTTTTTGTATCTATTTTTATAACTGCTATTTCCAGTTTTATCATAGGAAGCGCACATTCATTACCCCAAGTATTTTTAGGAATGGCACTTCAAGGAATAGGAAATGCAGGGGTTCTCCCCGTATCAATTGCATACGTTGCAGACGTAACAAGTGGACATTTAAGATCAAAATATGTATCACGAATTACCGGAACATTCGCGCTAGGATTTATGATCGGACCTGCAATAGGAGGATTTGTTGGTGAGGAATCTATTACGCTTCCATTTTATATTGCAGCTATTGTTGGGATTTTAAATGCATTTTTGATTGGCATATTTTTACATGAGACCAATCACAATAAAGATAAAAAACTTGCCATAAAAGAAGGTATCATAAACATAAAACCGCTCTTTAAAGTTTTGAAAGGAGACTTAGGGGTTATTTTTTTCGTACTCTTTGCTTGGGCATTTTATATAGGAAATTTTAACCTTACGATTCCGTTTTTTACTCAAGAACGCTTTAACTTTGGACCCCATGACATAGGGATATTTTTCTCAACAGTAGGACTTATTGCAGGAGTTACTCAATGGTTTATTTTGCCAGTTATCGAAAAACGATTCGGAGATTTAAAGGTAATATTTTTAGGTCTTATTCTTCTGTTATCTGGTCAGTTTTTAGTACCGTTTGTACCAAATCCCGTTTTCTTCTATCTTGTGTTTATTGGAACTGTACTGGGCAGCGCATTAGTCAGACCATCAGTGAGTTCTTATATCTCAAAACATACATCTGAAGGTCAAGGGGCTGTTATGGGACTCGCTTTTTCTTTTGAAAGTTTAGCAAGAATTATAAGCCCGCTTCTTTTGGGATATTTCATGGCAAATTATGGTGTGTCTACCCCATTCTGGATCACCAGCTTTGTAGTGCTTCTCGCATTTATCTTATTCTGGAAAGTTGAAATGAAGCGGATAAGAAGCACATAATTCTTTAGAACATGGTTCGCAGAAATTGCGCTCAATTTCTTTAGGGAATATACCGCAAGAATTGTGTGCGAAGTGAGGAATTCTTTAGGCAAAATGCTGCATAAAATTGTACTCAATTTCATACTTGACTCATCCCAAAAAGTTTATTAAAGTGTCTTCATGACACGCCAGATTGAAGGAATAAGAAAATCACCTGATACTATTCACACCCCAGAAATACAAACACCAAGCTTGCGGTTAATTCTAAATGGACAAGGAGATGGAGCTGCAATGCTATTTGACAAAGTAGTTGCAAGCGGACATGAGGTAGTTGGAGTTGTTGCAACCATTAAAAAAGATAAAGAAGGAAAACCCGATCCGCTACGAAATAAAGCAACAGAGCTAGGCATACCTATTATTAATTTAGGAAATGTAAATAAACCAGAATCTCAAGCTGAAATGGATTCTTGGGACGCAGATCTAGGAGTCGGGTTTTATCTTCAGACAATACTTTCCGGTGAAACAGTTACTATTCCAAGGTATGGCACTATGAATACACACTACTCTCTGCTCCCCAAAAATAGAGGAAGAGATGCCATGAATAGATCTGTTCTTGCTGGAGAACCAATTGGGATTAGTACATTTATGATGAATGATGTGGTAGACGGAGGAGATATTGTAGATCAAACATCATTTCCTAATTCAGATGACCAGTCTCAAGGAGCATTATATTACCGTTATTTAGAGCAATTTGTGGAATTTGTTGCTGGGTCTGTAGATAAAATGGCAGTTGGAATTGATAACCATAAAAAAAATGGAACACCACTCCCAGTAACACCACAGGACCATAATAAGGCAACTGAATATCCCCCGCTTTCTACCGAAGAACTGGAAGTTAATTTTTCAGCAGAACCTGCAGTCACTATTAATAGAAAAATGAATGCAGGAGGGCCTGGAGCAACTGCAATGATTGAAGGTGTAAAAGTAAAAATTGGAAAACCTGAAAAATTTGAGGGTCCACCGCTTCAACCTGGAAGAATTGTAGAAAAAAGTGATAAAGAAATGCTAATCGAAGCAAATCAAGGACTGATAAGAATCGGGAGGATGCAAGAAGTTTAAAGGTGTGAGCGGGCGAAGAGACTCGAACTCTCGACGTTCAGATTGGAAATCTGACATTCTACCACTGAATTACGCCCGCAAGTTTATTTTTGGGAGTAATTTAGGGGCAAGATACTTCTTACCACTGAATTACACCCGCAATTCTCAATATTATACAAAAGTTTCCAATAAGAATCTACTTGCAGCATTCATAAACAAGGTTTACAATAATCTTCGTAATGGATTCTATTTCAAAACCTCGTAATATTCCTACATCTTTTATCATTTTTGGCGCAACAGGAGACCTCATGGCACTCAAGCTGATCCCCGCACTCTTTCATCTTTATACCCAAGGAATGCTTCCAAAGCTTTTTAGAATTATTGGATTTTCTAGAAGAAATCTTAAGCAAGAAGAGTTTCAGCAGTTTGTAGGAAAAATTTTAAAAAGTCACAAATCACATGGTGAAAAAATTACTGATATTGAAAATTTTCTGAAACTTGTTGTATACCAACAAGGAAATTTTGATGAAAAAAACTCATATATAAAATTGGCTGAATATTTAGGAAGAGTAGATGGTGAATGGAAGTGCTGTTCCAATAAGTTGTTTTACCTTGCTGTTCCTCCACAAAATTATAAAGATATTTTTATTAATCTCCATGATTCAGGACTAACCATTCCATGCAGTCCTGAAGAGGGCTGGACCAGAATTATTGTTGAGAAACCATTTGGAAATGATTTAAAAACCGCAGAAGAATTAGATACCTTATTATCAAAATTATTTAAAGAAGAACAACTCTTTAGGATTGATCATTATCTTGCAAAAGAAATGCTTCAAAATATTCTTTCATTTAGATTTTCAAATGATATTTTTGAAAAAACGTGGGGGAAGGAAACAATTGAAAAGATAGAAATTACAGCTTTAGAAAACATAGGAATTGAAGGCCGAGGAACATTTTATGATGGAATTGGTGCACTGAGAGATTACGGTCAAAACCATCTCCTTCAAATGCTCGCACTTGTTACGATGAAGCAACCAAAATCACTTACCCCAAGTGAAGTTAGGCATGAGCGGGGGGCAATTTTAAAAAAACTTAATAAATTGTCCTTTGAGGATGTAACAAAAAAAACATTTCGTGCTCAATATGATGGGTATTTAAAAGAAGAAGGTGTTTCCCCTACTTCCACCACGGAAACATACTTCAAGGTAGCATTTGAAATTTCAGATTCCAACTGGAAAGACGTTCCAATTATTATGGAAAGCGGAAAAAAATTATTGAGAAAAAAAGAAATAGTCATTACGTTTAAGCATACTTCACCCTGTCTATGTCCTAACGGCATGCATTATAAAAATAAACTGATCTTTTCACTTGAGCCAAAAGAGGCAATAACCATGTATTTTTGGGCAAAAAAACCAGGACTTACGTATGAGATGGAGGAGCAAAAGCTTTCATTTTTATTTAGAGATCACAGAAAGAAAAAACAATATATAGAAGAATATGAAAAACTCTTACTTGACTGCATTTTAGGAAACCAGTTATTATTTGTATTATCTGAAGAAGTAAAAGCAATGTGGGAATTTATTGACCCAATAGTAGAAGCTTGGATGAAAAATGCGGTTCCATTAGTGTCATATAAACCACATACAAAAATAGTTTTGCAGGAGGCACGCATTATAGAAAATTAATATGAAAAAAGAAGTAGGTATCATTGGCCTTGGCAAGATATGTTCAACTCATGGGTACATGAGCCTCAACATAGTTTGCCCAAATTATTAAAGTAAAGAAATACACAATCATGAACGAATCATTAAAAAAAAGCGAGGTTGGAATAATAGGCTTGGGCAAAATGGGTGGGAATGTTGCCAGACGTCTTTCTAAAAAGGGATGGCACGTGTATGGTTTTAACAGAACACCAGAGGTCACAAAAAAACTTGAAAAAGAAAGGGTAAAAGGCGTTTACTCGCTTGAGGAGTTAGTTTCTAAACTGAAAAAACCGCGCGTTGTTATTACCATTTTAACCGCTGGAAAACCCACTGATGAAATACTTTTAAAATTGTCGAAGCTACTTGAACCAGGAGATATCATAGCTGAATTTTCCAATTCTTTATATACGGACTCTCAAAGAAGATCAAAAATGCTCGCAAAGTATAACATTAAATTTATAGATGTAGGAATTTCAGGAGGTCCTGGAGGAGCACTCAACGGTGCATGTCTTATGGTTGGCGGAGATAAAGAAACATTTAAAATGATCGAGCCATTATTGCAAGACGAAGCAGCACCCAATGCGTACATGCATTTTCCGGGTATTGGCGCTGGCCATTTTACAAAAATGGTTCACAACGGCATTGAGTACGGCATGATGCAATCAATTGCTGAAGGATTTGAGTTATTAAAAAAGTCTCCATATAAGCTTGATTTAAAAAATGTTGTCCATATTTATAATAATCAAAGTGTTGTTGAGTCAAGACTCACAAAATGGCTTGAAAAAGGCTTTGAAGTGTTTGGGGGAAACCTAAAAGACGTTTCCAGCTGGGTTCCAAGGGGCGGCGAAGGTGATTGGACTGTTCAAACAGCACGTAAGCTTGGGGTTAAAGTAGATATAATTAAAAAATCCGTAAAGATAAGAAAAGACTCAGAAAAAAAAGATAGATTTGCTGGAAAAGTTCTCAATACTATGAGAAATATTTTTGGCGGACACAGTATAGAACGTGGCAAAATGACATGAGCAGTAAAAAAGCTGGCCTCTTATTAAAACTTCTCTCTTCATTCTTTCTAGATCTTTCCGCTGCTTTTCTTATTGCTATACTTGCACCTTCGGATTTACTCTCCAAGGTTAATTCTATAATCTTCTCTGGCATGTGCTTTGGCATAGCTTACTTTTCAGCAAGCTACATAGACGAAAAATAAATAATATGCTATTATAGAAATATGGATTTTACAGTTGAAATAACAACATTGCAAATTATTGCTGGAATACTTGGGCTAACTACTATTGGACTTGTTTTATTTTTATCTAGAAGCTCTCGCAAAAAATCCCGCTCACATAAATAGCGTCTTTCTCCTCGTATTTCCCTTTAACCTTGTAATATTGTAAAATATACCCATGCTCCTGTAGCTCAATGGATAGAGCAAATCGGTTCTAACGATAAGGTTGTGGGTTCGACTCCCGCCAGGAGCGCTTCTCTTTGTTCAGCGCAGGCGCAAAAACATGCCTGCGGGAAGCGAAGAGATATGCCTGCATCGAGCAGAGCGAGATGGTGGATGTAGCTCAGTGGTAGAGCATCGGTTTGTGGTACCGACGGTCGCGGGTTCGAACCCCGTCTTCCACCCAAGTTTTTTAGCCTCAAGTTTGTGTATCAAACATAGACCCGAAGGATCGCAAGCCCTGCTTATTTTACCCCAAGACAAGATTTGAACCTTAGGTGAGAGTAGTAAAAAAATCTGGTGGCTTAATTCGGAGTCTTATTTGGCGAGGCTTAAGATATAAATAATACCAATATAAAACACAGCAGGAGCGATTGTTACAAGAAATTTAACCTTCATTGGCCATCTAGGCCATAACCACATCACAATCCATCCCAATGGGAAAGCAAAAATCAAAAGAACAATAGTAATTATAGTTGAAGGTTGATTTGAAATTGTTGGGTTCAGCTTGCTTGCCATAATATGATTATTGCTAAAATCCATTGGTGATGTCAATAAGAGATTTACCGCTTAAACTCTGTTATTAAGCTAATGAATTGAAGGAGATTCTGTAAAACTGGATTTCAACAGGCGGGCTTTTGCTATAATAGGTTCTAATGTCATTCAGTAGCCCACCCAAAGTATGATTTCTTTTGAAACAAAGGTTTTCAAAATTAAAGATTGGACAATTCTGAGGCTTCCTGAAGAAGCTTCTGCAAAACTTCCCTCCCGTGGCATGACTATGGTTTCAGGAACTCTCAATAACATTCCATTTAAGACGCTTCTTGAACCTGATGGTGTTTATTCACCTGGGAAAAAACCTAGTCATTGGTTTAGGCCTTCAAAAGATTTACTCTCAAAAGCAAAAATTAAAACTGGAGACACAGTAACCGTATCGCTTGAGGCAACAAAAGAATGGATTGAACCGGATATTTTGCCTGATATGAAAAAAGCGCTTGATGAAAACCCAAAAGCAAAACAGCTATTTGAAGAAGTGACTCCTCTTGCGCGTTGGGATTGGGTCAGATGGGTAAGAGCTGTAAAAACTTCAGAAACAAGAAAAAAACATATAGAAGTAATGCTAGATAAGCTGAATCGCGGAATGAAACGACCGTGCTGCTTTAATAGAAACCTCTGCTCAGAACCTTACGTGTCTCATAATTGGAAACTAATAAAACTAACCTAAAAAAAACCTTCATTCTAAGAATACGAATTTGAGTTAGACAGTAATCAGGATTATAATACCCGTATGCAGTCTCAAAAACTATTTTTCTTTACCCGCGAAGGGCTTCTCTTACTATTTCTCTCCCTCGCGTGTCTTACATATTTCCTAGTAGTACCCAGTGAAGATACTGAAATAAAACGTGCACGCGCAACTACCATACGTAAGCCCATTACACTCTCAACTGAGAAAGGTGTATTTAGAGATGGTCAAGCGGTTTCAGCTACAAATTCTACTGAAACTACTGTGCAGACACCCTTCTGTATAGATGTGCCGGTTCTTATGTATCATCATATAGAACCATTAGATATTGCAAAACTTGAAGGACATGCTCAGCTTACCGTTAGCCCTAATATGTTTGAAGAACACATACAAGAATTACAAGAAAAAGGATATAACATTATACCCATCTCTGAGGTTATTCAAGCATTAATTTCTAACACAAACCCAGGGAAAGTGGCGGTTATCACGCTTGATGATGGCTATAAAGATAATTTTGAATACGCACTTCCCATAGCTCAGAAATATCAAACTCCCATCACATTTTTCATTTCAACCGGACTGTTAGAAAACCCAGGGTACATGACATGGAGTGATTTAAAATCGGCACAAAACTCAAATTTAGTAACTATTCTTAACCACACCTGGTCGCATTTTTCTCTTCCAGCAGGAACGTGTCAGAAAGCCGTGAGGAAGTAAAAACAGCTGAAAATGCACTCATTGAGCATCTTGGTACCATTCATAAAATTTTTGCCTATCCGTATGGATCATTTGACAACAGATCTCTTGAAATTCTTACGTCTGAGGGATATATTGCCGCCTTTACCACCCAGGTTTCAACTCAACTTTGCGATGACCAAATGCTTGCGCTTCCAAGAGTAAGAATTGGAGAAGCTCCACTTTCCTACTTTGGACTTTAAATATTTACGTTTTTTTGTTTTTGTGCTACGCTAAGACTATGAATAAAACACATTACTACGGAGATCTGGTAAGAAAACTTTTTCTACTTTCCGCAACCCTCATGATTATTACACTTCCATTCATGTCTACCTACATAGAAGTTCCTATTTATGTCTCTATTCTTGCCGCGCTTTTTATAAGCATTTTTGCTGGAATAACAAATCCACTTCAACGTTGGGTTGCATTCCTTAATTTAATTGTTTCATTTTTGGGAGCATTTATTTTTGAAATGGCTGCAATTGGCGGATACACGACCTATTCAGTAACCCACAGAGCATTTTGGGTAAATCAAATAGAAGCGGTTATTTTTATGTTTGCCCTCTACTACACCACAAAAACCGTCCGCGGCATGCTCCTCAAGTAAGAAAATATTGTTCTAGTTTGATATAAATATTCGTCTTTTGTTCGATTGTTTTTCTAGTAATTTTCTAGTACATTAGTCCTATGCTTTCCACCCTGAAAAAACTTCTTAAAATGTACTCGTATCGCTTTTTAGCATAATTATGAACCGAACCATTCTTCATGTAGACTTTGATTCATTCTTTGCCTCCTGTGAGCAGCACTTTAACCCAAATTTACGCGGTAAACCAATTGGGGTGACTGCCGCAAATGGAAGAACGTGCATTATTGCAGCAAGTAGAGAAGCTAAAAAGTATGGCATAAAAACAGGCACAAGAACCTGGGAAGCAGAAAAAATGTGCCCTGAGATTCAATTTATCTCATCAGACTTTGACCGGTATTTACACATCACAAAAAAGTTTATAGAAATAGCCTCATCATACTCCCCTATTGTTGAGGTTTTTTCTTTAGATGAAGTTTTTATAGATATGACCCCTACGCTTCATCTTTTTAAAAATGATCATTTTTACGTAGTAAAACATTTCAAAAAACGCATTAAGGAAGAAATAGGAGACGCCATAACTGTCTCAATTGGCATTTCTTATAATAAGCTTTTAGCAAAACTTGCATCAGGGCTTAATAAGCCAGATGGACATATGCTTATTGATAAAACCAACTTAGACTCTCTATATAGAAATACGCAGCTTACTGATATTTGTGGTATTGGGGAACGCTTAAAAAGAAGGCTTAACATCTTAGGTATTCATACGTTACTTGAATTAAGAAAGGCTCCACCGGGAATACTAAAAAAAGAATTTGGAACTGTCTGCTCAGCAAATCTTTTAGGGTATGCATGGGCAAAAGACTCTTCCCCGGTACACTCTTTTACTGAAGAAAATGATCCAAAATCAGTTGGAAGAAATTATTGTTTGCCTAAAAATGAAACGGATCAAGTAAAAATACGACAAACATTATTTGAACTTTCTCATGAAGTAGCAAGAAGACTCAGAAAAATACAAAAAAAATGCAGAACCATAGGGCTCTATTTAGGGGGTGAGAAAAGCATGGGAGGAAGAAAAAGTATAGGAACTTATACTGACTCCGGAGATGATATCTACGAAGTGATTCAAATACTTCTGAAGGAATGGAAATGGGATGGAATGGTTAGACAAATAAGTATCTGGACAGGAAATTTAATAGATGAAAAGTATGCAACCATTCATATGTTTGAAAATCCTAAAACGCATCTTATTACAAAGGCAGTGGACAGCATAAACACACGATTTGGTCATGGAACTGTACGACGGGGATATGTTTTAAAAACGCCTACACTTGAAACTAAACCAAATGGGTTTTTTGGGGATAAAAGTTTTTACAGTGATTATATTAAACCTCAGGATCCTATATAATGCATCAATTTTTACTGATTTATCAATTTAAGCCTTGACAGAGCTACGTATAAAGAGGAAAATTTCTATATGGATCATAAATTAAACGAAACAACAGATAAAAAATTGCTTGCATCACAACAAAAAAGTTTACGCCGTGAAATACACTCCGCAGAAGGAAAACTCGCTGATTGGATTACAAACTTTTCTGGAAGTATTTATTTTGTGTACTTTCATGTGGTTTGGTTTACCCTTTGGATTGTCGTAAACCAAGGAATGCTAGAACCATACATTTACCCTTTTGATCCATTCCCCTATGGACTCTTAACTATGATTGTATCACTTGAAGCAATTTTCCTTTCAACATTCATTCTTATAGCCCAAAACAGGCAGGAATTGGTTGAAGAGTATCGTGAACTTGAAGAAGAACAAGAAGAACAAGAGCAGGAAGAGGAAGTTGAGGATATTCAAAGAGATCTTGACCAAATTAAAGCTGCCATAAAACTTATAACTGATAAAGTAGGAAGCATGGAAAAACTCCACCGCGAAGCACCCAAAAACGGAAACGGAAAGTAAAACAATTGCTTGCCATACCCCAATTTGATAAAATCTATTATCCCAAGCGCATATGAGCGCCCGTAGCTTTAGGATGTTACGTTAGTAACATTCGCAAGATACAAAGCATGTGAAGAGCATGCGCCCGTAGCTTTAGGATGTTACGTTAGTAACATTCGCAAGATACAAAGCATGTGAAGAGCATGCGCCCGTAGCTTAATGGATTGAGCACTTGGCTTCGAACCAAGCGGTTGCGCGTTCGACTCGCGCCGGGCGCGCAACGTAAAATAGAGCACGATCACGTTGCAAGCAAGACTTATGTACAAGGTCTATTTACTTGAAAGTCTTAAGGAGAAGAAATGGTATGTTGGTTACACTCCTGCAAACGTTGTTGAGAGGTTAAAAAAACATAATGCAGGAACGGTTCAATCAACTAAGCCGTTTTTACCTTGGAAATTAATATATTGTGAAGTATACGTAGATAGAAATGATGCAACAGGTAGAGAGAAGTTTTTAAAAAGTGGATCAGGAAGAAAATTCTTGCAAAAGCAGCTTAAAAATTATTTAAGTTTACAAGGTTTACCGCGTGACGAACGCAGTGAAACATAACTTGGTTTACCGCGTGACGAACGCAGTGCAATATATATGGGTTTACCGCGTGACGAACGCAGTGCAATATATATGGGTTTACCGCGTGCGAGCGAAGCGAGTTATACGCGGGCGACTAGCTCAATGGTAGAGCAATTCCCTCTTAAGGAATCGGTTCCGGGTTCGAATCCCGGGTCGCTCACAATTATTTTCTTTTAAGAGTGTAGGTGTAGGGAAAGTAGAGAAATGCCGTGGGGGCATCATCTATGAGGTATTTTTGCACATCTGCATAGATTGCCTGACGCTGCTCTAGATTTACTGTTTGCCTCCCATCCTCAAGCAATTTATCTATCCTGACATTACTATAATTTGTTAAATTCCCAGGTTGTCCAGAATGCCAAACCATATACATATCAGGATCTTTTGGCAAGTTCATGCTATATAATAAAACCTCAAATGAATCAGGAATTGCTGAAACAGTTTTTATCTGGGAATCTACGCCTATTTTTTTCCACTCACCTTGAATTTTTTTAGCTACATCTTCTAACTCTTCGCTTGTTGAAATTTCTAGTTTTATTTTTGCACTACTACTTGCGTCCAGCAAAGATTTTGCTAAATCCAAATCATATATCCCCTCATTTGGACTTTTTGCATAATAAATTGACTGAGGCTTAATGTAAGAATAGGTCCGTTCACCTTCATCAAAATCCTCAGGCAATGCGTATGAAAGTGCTTGTCGAATTTTCTTATTCCCTAGATTGTCATTTTTCGTATTAAAAAAAAGTGAAACAAGCTTTCCGTAATCTGTCTTTCTGCTTACTTCGGTTTGCTTCCAAAACTTAAAATCTGATTCAGGACTTAACCGTTTTGAAATACCTTCAGCCTGATCTATTTCACCAAGCATAAATGCTGTTTTTAAGGCTTCTTGAGTAGGATAAAAATAATAAATCTTCCTTTTCTTTTCGCCTTTTTTAGAAAGTGTTATCTGTTTTACAAATCCTGATTCTTGAGAAATTTTTGTAATTTTATAATCCCCTAATCCGTCATTTTTAATAAGAATCGGACGTTCAAGAACTGCTAAAAATGGCGCAAATTCATTTTTAAGATGATACTCAAGCGTATAAGGATCAATGATTTTTGCAGTAACATCTTTATATCTATAGGGAAGCATTTCAACGGTTAACTCTTTGTTGTTAGACAGTTTTTGTCCTTTTTTTAACTGTATTGTATAGATTTTTCCATCTTTTGAAACTTTCCATGAGCGAGAAGCAGCTGGCTTAATTTCCTGGGTATCTGAAACTTTTGTTAATCCGTAGGAAACATGCTCAAGCACGTCTTCAGGTAAATTTGAGGCTGTATAAGATCCGGTTATTCCAATTTTTTCTATGTCATCTGAAACTAAAGGAAGGAAAAAATACGAAAATCCTATGAGTAAAAGTAGAAAAACGATGCCTCCCAAAAATACGGAGAAGAATATTATTTTCCCCCATTTTTTAAAATACGCTTTTAGAAGCCAATAATAGTATCTTCGTCTGACAACCATGTTTAACGGCTTATTTTACTTATTGATGAGTGCAAGGATTGAAAGAAGAGCAAAGACAGCGCACAAAATGATCGTTGCATAAAAAAGCGTCTTCTCAATTCCACGTTTACTTCTGTAAGACTCTCCGCTTGTTCTAACGGCTACCCCGCCTTCTGAGCCTCTCGACTGAAGGGTTACCGTTACTATAATTAGTATAGCAATAACTGCTTCTAAAACTAAATAAAGATTCATATATTGAAAGCCATTAAATATCAAAAAGAAATATAAATAGCTTGTAGATAATGTGTATTGTAACAGAAATAATCGCATATGACAAAAGGACATCAGCCTGAAATGCAGGGATGATATACCCAAAGACCGAAAGTCCAGAAAATGTAAACGGAACAATATCAAATTCTGGGTTCATAAGTGAAATCAGATACACAATAATAAGCGTTGTAACTATAGTAACAAGATTAAATGTAAGGGCTGCAATGGGAAGTGTAATGGTGTTAATAATAGGTTTGAGAAATATAAACCCTAAAACAAGAAGCACTGCGCTAAAAAGATATGAAATAATTCCTCCGTTAATCTGCAAACCATTAAAAATAAGAGTTGTTAAAAAAAGTGTGAGTGTTGCAAGAACTATCTGTTGTGCAAAGAACCGCATAGTATAAATAATATCAAATTATAGACACGTATAACAAATTACTGTAACATTTTTTTGCTTCGAAGAAGTCTATGGTAGGTTATTGCAAATCTATGAGCCTCATCCCGAATTCTTCTTACCACATTTATGGCAGGTCTTGAAAGAGGCAGTCTTACTTCTAAAAATTCATATCTTCCATTTATTTGTTTTTGGGGAACAATTATAGTCTCAAATCTTTTAGCAAGTCCAATAACTGGAATTGTAATTTCATGGGCTGCTAAAATTTGCATAACTGATGAGACTTGACCTTTCCCCCCGTCTATAATAAAAAGGTCAGGCATTCCCCATGAAGAATTAGATAGACGTCTTTGCATAACTTCTTGATGCATTTTAAAATCATTCGGCGTGTCTAACTTTTTAATCTGAAATCTTTTATACTCAGTTCTTACTGCTTCACCATGTATAAAAACTACCATTGATCCAGTTGCAGATTTTCCCTGAATATTTGATATATCATAACATTCAATTCTTTCAAGCTTATCAATTGTAACTCCTTCATTTTGTAAAACTGCTAATAAATCATCATTTTCTTTTTGTTCTCGCTCTATTTGTAAAAGCGGTTTTTCTAAGTACTTAAATGGATCGTATGCTTCTTGAGTAATAACGTGAATCGCCTTTATTTGCTTTTGAATTCTTGAAGCTTCCTCAAATTCCTCTGATTTTATATACTTTTTCTGTTCCTTATATAAATCATCCAGCACTTTCAGGTACCCTCCCTCTAAAAACTTAATAAGTTTATGTATGTTTCTTTTATAAAGCGGAAGGTTTTCAGGGGCTGCCTGTATGCATGGGCATAGACCTAGATGAAAGTATAAACATTTTCGCTTTTGGTGATTTTTAACCGATTCATAGGGAAATATTTTCCGGAGTAATTTAAGCACTATCTGAACGGATTTTGCATCTGGGAATGGTCCAAAATATACTGCGTTTTTTTGTGTCTTTTTTCGAACAACACTAACATACGGTATAGCCCCTTTTGAAATGAGAATATACGGATATGATTTATCATCCGCCATTTTTATGTTGTAATATGGCAAATGTTTCTTAATTAGTGTTGCTTCAAGTAAAAATGCCTCGAGTTCTGATGAAACAATTATGTGCTCTATTGTTTTTACTTCAGACACAAGATGTGTTGTTTTTGCATCATGTGCTGACTTTGAAAAATATGATGAAACCCTTTTTTTAAGATCTTTTGCTTTCCCCACGTACAAGATTTTCTTGTTTTCGTCTTTGAAAAGGTATACCCCAGGTTTTGAGGGCAATGATGCATAATATTGTGATTCCAAGTGCTATACCACCTCCAATCAAATACCAATAAGAAATAGGTATTATAGTAATTTTCTTTTCATATACCGTCTTACTTTCATCTTTCACTTCTATTGTATGCAAGGGACTTAAAAAAGAAAACACATTTTGTGCTTTTTGAAGCGTAACAGGTACTTCTTTTTTTCCAAAAGGCGGAATATTCTCAAATACTACCTCTATATTTTTTTTACCATCCACATATACACCAGCTGTAACTTTTGTAATTTTCCTACCTGACGTATTGCGCACAATAAGTTTACCCTGAGGACTAGAGGAAAAAATAAAAGAAGAAAAATCACCTGATAGCGCATATGAAGCGGCAACCTCAGGAAGAACAGCTCCAAAGCTTACCTCTATATCTTTTGTGGTTTCTGCGCCTTTATAACCCCCCGCAGGAACGGGATATTCACTGTCTAGTCCGTTTATTGCAAACGTAACATGGTCAAAATCAAAAGTATTAAAATAATCCACTCCATGTGTTGTGTTTCCCCAGGTTGGGTCAACCATAATCCACTTTTTTTGATCTTTATCATAGTACTGCGGCCATGAATGAAGTATGTCTTCAAAAAGTGAAACAGGCTGGTCATTTTCATCTGATGTGTATGCGTATCCTTCAACTGCCCGAGCTGGAATTCCTGCGGCACGTGCCATTGCAATAAAAAGATCAGTAAACTCTAAACACACAGCATATGAACTCTTACGTAAGGCTTCTGCTGCGCCAATTCTTGTATTATTATCACTTGCTTTTTCTTTACTGTAAGAAAGTGTATTTACCACATAATCATATATTTTTTCAGCGGTGTTATAGGTTGTTGCTAACTTTTTAATTTCTGTATTATGTACCTCCCAATATTTCTGCGATGTTAAATATCTGGACGGATTCTGTAATTCTTCTTCATATTGTGGAATTGCAAATGAAGTAATTGCCACATTTGCCGTGATAGTCTTTTTTGTCTTAGGAGCAATTATATACGTTGCAAGAAAATTTCCATCCCCATCTTGATATACATCTTCAGGGGTTGGTGAAAGTGATAAAATATCAACCACTTGATATGCTGTATCTGGAGGAAGCGCAATCTCTGTTTTAACCGGAACTAAATTCTTATTTTCTAGGTTATATTTTAGGGAAAAGTTATAAATCTGAGAATTCCCAAATGTCATTGAAATACCAGATTCACCCAAATCTTTTTGGGAAAAATTATAAACCGTTTCACCGGGCGTAGTTTTAATATACGGTTTTATAATAGTTGGATTACCAAAGTCTTTTGGTACTGAAACAATTACGGAATAACTTGAAAAAATATTATTTTCAGCAACTGATGGTATGTACACCCTCCACACATTTCCAGTTTTTGTTGCTATAGAATCTGAATCATAAGAAAAAGTAAATGAGTTTTTTTTAGCCGTTCCTATCACTTTATCTGGAAATGTCACCGTAACCGTTTTTCTGTTATCTTCATCTGTTTCAGTATGGGTAAGATTTCCACTAGCATTGGAAACAGAAATATTAGAAATTCCATTTGATGAAATTGTTATTGCGTATGAAGGAATGTAAAGAAATTCTGATTTATTTGTTATCGTGATATTTTGAAAAACACGAGTAAGACCACTTTGCCCAACAGAATATCTTACCTGAGCTTGAATATCAAAGTTCTTTTCAATATCATCTTTCTGCGCTGCAGCAGGTCTTGGAGTAAAAACACAAGCTAAAACAAAAAGGAAAACAAAAAAAGTTTTTAAATATTTCACAATTCTTTTTTAAGATACTGACCTGTATAAGAAGATGAAATTCGTGCAATTTCCAAAGGCGTCCCCGTTGCAATAATCTGACCCCCTTTATTTCCACCTTCAGGACCTAAGTCTATTATATAATCAGCGTTACGTATAATATCAAGGTTATGCTCAATAACAATAACCGTATTTCCTTTTTCTACTAACCTATGTAGAACTGCAATAAGTTTCTCAATATCAGCAAAATGTAATCCTGTTGTTGGCTCATCAAGTAAATACAAACTGTTTCCCCCACCTTTTTTAGAAAGCTCTGTTGCAAGTTTTATTCTTTGCGCTTCTCCTCCTGAAAGTGTTGGAGCGGCTTGTCCTAATTTAATATAAGAAAGTCCAACTTCCATAAGTGTTTGCAATTTATTTGATAATGTTTCATGAAACGCAAAAAATGGGATTGCCTCCATAACAGACATATCTAAAACCTCTGCGATATTTTTTCCTTCAAATTCTATTTCAAGCGTTTCTTTTGTGTAGCGTTTTCCATCACATGATTCACATGGTATAAAAACGTCAGGTAAAAATTGCATCTCTATTTTCAACTGTCCCTCACCTTCACACGTTTCACATCTTCCCCCTTTTACATTAAACGAGAACCGCCCTGGAGTGTAACCTCTTATACGAGCTTCTTTGCTATTTACAAAAATGTCTCTTATATACGTAAATGCTCCTGTATATGTAGCAGGATTAGACCGAGGAGTTCTTCCAATCGGTGACTGATCTATCATAAATATCCGCTTTAAATTTTCATCCCCCATAATACTTCCAAATGCTCCTGGATGCTCTTTATGAAATGGATTTTTACGTTGTTGCAACGCATGAAATAAAACATCATTAATAAGCGTTGATTTACCTGACCCAGAAACACCTGTTACGCAAATAAGATTTCCGAGTGGAAATGATGCAGTTACATTTTTTAAATTATGATGACTCACATTTGTAATAACAAGATCTTTATCATGTTTTATCCGTTCCTGTTTTTTCACTTTTATTTTCTTTTTGCCAGATAAATATGGTCCAGTTGATGACTTCTCATTTTCCATTAATTCCTTTGGTGTTCCCTGTGCAATAATATGTCCACCATGCTCTCCCGCTCCTGGACCTATATCAAAAATATAATCAGATTCCTCCATCATTTCGCGATCATGCTCTACAACTATCACGGTATTTCCTAGCTCTTTTAAATTTTTTAATGTGGTAATAAGTTTTGTGTTATCTCTTGGATGAAGCCCAATTGATGGCTCATCAAGTACGTATAATACTCCTGATAATCCACTTCCGATTTGAGAAGCAAGCCGAATACGTTGCGCTTCTCCACCTGCTAATGAGTTTGCTTGTCTTGAAATAGTAAGGTAAGAAAGTCCTACGTCGAGTAAAAACTGTAATCGAACAACTATTTCCTTCAAAATAATTTTAGAAATTTGTTTTTCTTTACTTGATAATGTTTCTTCAATTTGAGACATGAAATAAAAACAATCCTCAATACTCATATCAGAAACCTCAACAATAGACTTTTTATCAATTGTTATAGAAAGGGCCTCAGGTTTAAGCCTTGCACCGTGACATACTTCACAAACTTTTGGAGTCATATACTTTTCAACCTCTCGCTTAATCATTTCGCTTTCAGTTTCTTGATATTTTGAAAGTAAATAATTTACAATTCCGGTAAATGTTTCAAAAATAGTTGTCATTTCACCAAATCTATTTGTTCCTTTAATTTTATAAACTGTGTCTCCTGTACCATATAACAGAATTCTTTTATGATCCAGGCTCAAGTCTTTAATGGGCACATTCAGAGGTATATTATTTTCCTCTAAAGCTTGTTTTATAGTTCTGGTAGACCATGTGTCTTGTTCTCCAATATTTGAAAATGCTGTAATTCCTCCTTCAAGAACTGATAACTCCGGAGCAAGTACTAACGACTCATCTATCGCGTGAATAACTCCGAGTCCGTTACAGTTAGCACACGCACCATAAGGAGAATTAAATGAAAATAACCGAGGTTCAACTTCACTCATTGACGTACTACAATTTGGGCATGCAAATTTTTCAGAATAATTGATATCTTCCATTTCTGTCGGCTTGTCAGGAAAATCAAACCCCTTATCTAACACTTTTGTAATGGTTACTTCTCTGTTTCCTAGATTAAGCGCTTGTTCTACTGAATCAGATAGTCTTTGCGCGTCATATTCTTTATCAAGCGTTAATCTATCAACTACCACTTCAATCGTATGCTTATTTGTTTTAATAAGCATATAATTTTCATCTATGCTAAATATCTGCCCATCTATTCTTACTTTTTGAAATCCCCTCTTTTTCAGATCTTTAAACAAATCTGAATACTCGCCTTTTCTTCCCTTAACAAGTGGCGCTAGAATCATAATTCTATTTTTAGACATGCCAATAAATTTATGGACAATATCCTCAACTATTTTTTCTTTTGTGGTGCGAGTTATTTCAGCGCCACAGTTAGGACAATGTGGATGACCAATTCTAGCAAAAAGTAGCCTCATATAGTCATAAATTTCAGTAACGGTACCAACTGTAGATCTGGGATTATGACTTGTGGACTTTTGGTCTATTGAAATAGCAGGAGATAAGCCTTCTATATAATCTACGTCAGGCTTTTTCATAATACCTAGAAATTGCCTAGCGTAACTTGATAAGCTTTCAACATACCTTCTCTGACCTTCTGCATAAATGGTGTCAAATGCAAGGGAACTTTTTCCACTACCAGATAGCCCAGTAAAAACAACCAGTTTATTCTTGGGAATCTCTAAGTCGATATTTTTTAGATTGTGCTCTCTTGCACCCTTTATTATTATTTTATCTAGTGCCATAATTTCTCCGGTAAATGAAATGTTCGGGCGAACCATTATACACTGGAATTAGCAAATTGTTCAAGGAAGTATATTGTTCAGTTTCTCAAAACGTGCTATTATCTGAATGTTATGACTCAACTTCATGAGGTTCCTAGGGAAAATCCAATAACTGATCTTGCATCAGAGTTTCCAGAATTGCCACTCATTCAAGATGGAATAAGGGTTGGTGTGTTTGTATCCTATGTTGGCGGACATACTACGCTGAGAATAGATACAAGAACCCCGCAAACAAAAGTAACTATTTTTGAAAGAAGAAGCGATGGAGTTCCTGTCATACAACGGGACTTAGTGTAAAACAGTGATGGATCATTCTTGATGAGCTCTCAAATGAAAGGACTACCAGCCCAAGGTGTAACAATAACGGTTTCACATGAAATAGGTATGGGAGTACTATATGAAGAATATGATCAGTTTATAGATTACACTAGATTTAAAAACCCAGCTTAATACCTAATATTTTCTAACAATAAAATACTCTTCTTTGGGAAAATTTACCGCTGCTTTTAAAATAGTATCTGCATCATGTTTTTGAGATTTGTGACACATCATAGCTTTTACCTTCATATCCCACACACTCGAAACATCTACTGTTTTATTAATAACATCAATGGAATATCCTTGCGGAAAATAAATAAAATAATCATTTCTAGCTTCTTCTCTTCCCTTTTTTAAGCAATGCATCCAAAGTTCTTTTACTACTTTTATATTTCGAAGTACAAATTGCGTTGCCATAGAAACGGTAATGTGATCAATGTGACCAGATACCCCATGTGGCTCAAATGTCATTACAATTTCTGGCTTTAACTTTTTAATATGTGCTTCAATTTTTGCGGCAAGCTTATGATAAAGATTATTAGAGAGCGTACCATCAATAAATCCTAGAAAATACACTTTTTTAACACCTAATAGTTTTGCAGATTTTTGTAGTTCTTTTGCTCTCTCATGAGTGAGTGATGTGGAGGTTTCTGACCGAGAGTCTTGTCCTGCCTGTCCTTTTGTTGCGCATAGAATATATACGTCATATTTTTGGGATAATTTATAAATAGTGCCAGATGGTCCAAAGGCTTCATCATCAGGATGCGCAAAAACACAAACAACAGTTTTCTTTTTCATCAATTTGAATTATATCTCTTGCTGAAACCCCTTGCAAATTCGTATTTACTTTTAAGGTCTCGCCATATAAATCACTGTTGTTCGATGTACTTAATCTTGTCTCGAAGTAAGACTGCGGTTTCAAAATCTAAATTTTTAGCTGCCTCTTTCATTTCAGCACGCAACTTTTTAATGATCTTTTTCTTTTGATCAGGCAAAAGCACATCTCTTTCTAAAAGAGGTTTTAAATCTTCTAGTACATTTTCTTTTTTAACCAACCTATCTCTTATTGCCTTTTCAATGGTTTTTGGGGTAATCCCATGCGCTTTATTATATGCAATTTGACGCTTCCGTCTTCTTTCAACTTCATCTACTGCTTGCTCTATGGACTTTGTTACGTTATCAGCATATAAAATAACTCGTGACTCAATACGCCTTGCTGCTCGTCCCATGATCTGAATCAGTGAAGTTCTGGATCTTAAAAATCCTTCTTTATCAGCATCTAAAATTGCAACCAGGGATACTTCCGGCAGGTCAAGCCCTTCTCTTAAGAGGTTAATTCCTACCAATACATCATATTTTCCTGTTCTTAAATCATCTAAAATATCCTGTCTTTCAAGCGTTTCAATATCAGAATGTAAATACATTACTTTTATTCCCTCTTCTTCCATGTATGTGGTTAACTCTTCTGACATTCTTTTTGTAAGCGTTGTTACAAGCGCTCGCTCGCCTCGCTCTGTGATTATTTTAATTTCACTTATTAAGTCTTGGATTTGACCTTCAGTTTTTCTAATAGAAATTGTAGGATCCACAATTCCCGTTGGGCGAATTAACTGCTCTGCAACATTTTCTTTGCCTGCAAGTTTTAATTCCCACTCGCTTGGAGTGGCGCTCATATAGATAGTTTTATGAACTTTTTGCTTAAATTCTTCAAATGTAAGCGGTCTATTATCAAATGCAGAAGGAAGCCTAAATCCATAGTCCACAAGCATTTGCTTTCTTGCTCTGTCTCCGTTATACATGCCATGAACTTGAGGAATTGTCATATGAGATTCATCAATAATTAATAACCAATCTGGATCTGCTTTTTCAAAGAATTCTAAAAGAGAAAACGGTGGTTCTCCGGGCTTTCTTCCATCAAAATATCTGGAATAATTTTCTATTCCATTTACATAACCTAATTGCTGAATCATTTTTAAATCATACTCTGTGCGCTGTTTAATTCGAGCCGCTTCTAATTCCTTTCCCTGCGCTTTAAGCTCTGCTACGCGCGTTTCAAGATCAGCTCTAATTTGCACAAACACATCTTTATAAAACATAGGATCTGTAATGTAATGCTTTGCCGGATATAAAACTACTTTTTCTTTCTCATTTGTAATATTTCCAGTTAATGGATCCGTTATTTGGATTTTTGTTATTACATCATCCATAAATGAAAGCCGAATACCATAATCATCATACGCTGGATACACATCAACTACTTCACCACTGACCCGAAACGCTCCTCTTTTAAAGTTGTAATCATTACGTTCATACATAAGATCTAGAAATTTTTCTAAAACTTCTTTTCTTCCGATTTTTTGATCTTTAGAGATTTCAAAAACAAATTTTCCATACTCAGATGGTGAACCAAGGTTATAAATACTTGAAACCGAAGCAACCACTATGGTGTCAGGTCTTGTTAATATATTTGTAGTAGCCTGAAGACGTAATTTATCAATTTCTTCATTAATTTCCGTTTCTTTTGCAATGTATGTATCTGTAGTTGGAATATAAGCCTCAGGCTGGTAATAATCATAATAAGAGACAAAGTAAGAAACCGCGTTTTCAGGAAAAAAATCCCGCATTTCTTGATAAACTTGGGCGGCAAGCGTTTTATTATGCGATATAATTAAAGTCGGCTTATTATATTTTGCAATTATATTTGCAATCGTAAATGTTTTTCCACTACCGGTAACTCCAAGCAACACTTGTTCTTTTTTATTTTCGAGTAAACCTTGCGACAATTTTTCAATTGCAGCTGGCTGATCCCCCGTAGGTATAAATTTTGAATGAATTTTAAAATCCATAGGTTATAATTTTACCACACCACTTGCATTTAAGGTTAAACCTTCGTTATGCTTATTTAAGGTTAAACCTTTATCGAGCTCGTTTAAGGTTCAACCTTGTATACGACTTTGTAAGCGAAAATAGTCATGCCTGCCAAAAATATTGTTAAAGAGTATATTGAAGGAGGGTTTTATCATATTTATAATCGTGGGGTTGAGAAACGTTTTATCTTCATAGATGAACAAGATTGCCATGTATTTCTTCGCTATATAAAACTCTACCTTTCTCCGTCAGAAAGAATAAAAGAACTGGGCAACTCAGAAATTAAAGCTAGAAGGTTTGTAAATTTAAATTTAGAACATGAGGTTGATTTAATTTGTTTTGCTCTGATGCCAAATCATTTTCACCTTCTTCTCAAGAACAAGACAGTAAATGGAATTCGTAAGTTTATGCAAAGATTATCTACAGCTTACACTATGTACTTTAACCATAAATATAAAAGAGTTGGCGGGCTTTTTCAAAATACCTATAAAGCATCCCCTGTTTTAAAAGACTCTTATCTACTTCATTTGACAAGATATATTCATAACAACTCAACAAAACTTAAAAGAAACAAGATTCCCTTTGTTGAATATTGTTCTTATCCTTACTTTCTAAATAAAAAAGTCGCTGAATGGTTGAAACATCAAACAATCCTTGACTACTTTGTGAAAAACAACAATACATCAGAAGTTATCCCCTCATATAAAATATTTGTAGAGGGCGACATATCAGACTCAGTAGAAATACTCACCTACAATCAGTTATTACTTGAAGAAGCCTGCATTTAAGGTTCAACCTTAATCATGCGTAAGTAAGGTTGAACCTTAACTAATCTCTAGCACGAGCTAAAATAAAATTAATTTAGCCGAAGAAAATGTAGTAAGTAAGAAAAAAATTAAATTGGCTTAGGGGTCTGCGCCTCAATTTTTGTATGTATTTTATTTGCAAAACTTCTTCCTGACTCGATCCATATACTGGGGTGTTTTTCAAACGGCAAAGGTGTGCTTTGAGATAAAAGTGGTTCTTTCAATCGTTCAATTTCAATATTTGAGCCATAGGAATTTCGACCATAGCTTGGAACGTCGGGTGCAAATGTCCAGGTCTCCCATACTTCATGAGTAAGCGTACCTTCTTCAATATCTAGTACGAGATCTTGTTTGGTCATCCTGCCTACTTTATAAGACAACCTCATGGGCGATTTATCTTCTAATGCCTGTCCTAATTCCAATAAATGACCTCGAATTTTCCTAGCTGCATTGAATTGAGCATCTATTAGCTCTTGATAAGTTGCCTCTATACCATTATGTTGCCATGCGGGGGCTTCTTGGGGGGCTTCTTTAGATAACATATTTCAATAAAACTTGAACAATCAAGCAAATATTACTCCTTTAAAATATAAATGTCAAGGCAATTAAGGAAAGAATAAAATTGACCTAGTTTACACCACTTTGACATCTTGAAAATTACTGATATTTTTCGTATATTTTTCTTATGGCATTTTTGACTAGTTCACTAGTCTCTCAGCACTATTCACTATTTTTATGACAGCAGTATTATACAAAAAAGAGCGAGAACTTCTAAACTTTATAATCCAATTTCAGGAGCAAAATGGATACTCCCCAACGCTTGTTGAAATGGCACATGCAACTGGTAAAAAATCTCCTTCTACTGTTCACGCGCTTATCCGCGGATTAGTTGATAAAGGGTATGTTCAGAAAGTAGAAGGAAACTTACGCACACTTAAAATTCTTAAAAAAGATTCACTTGGCAGACTTCTTGGTACAACAGCTCGGGCGATTGGTCCATCCGTTGCACTCCCCCTCATGGGATATATTGCTGCTGGACAACCGCTTGAACCATATACAGATCCAGAAGCAACATTTGGAGTTGCAGCAAGTATGCTTTCAGGCACAAAAACTTCATATGTCCTCCAAGTAAAAGGGACGTCTATGATAGAGGACGGAATTCTAGACGGAGATTATGTAGTGATAGAAAAAGCAGATGTTGCCAATAACGGAGATATCGTAGTAGCACTTGTTGATGAATCCCTTGCAACCCTGAAACGATTTTATAAAGAAGGCGACCAAGTAATTCTAAAACCTGCAAATTCAACCATGGAACCAATTTACCCCAAAGCAGTTCGCGTCCAAGGCGTAGTCGTCGGTTTAGTTCGCAAATTTAATTAATCCCTCTATCTGATATAATCTCCCCATGGGAACACTTTACATCGTTGCAACACCTATCGGAAATCTCTCAGACATGACTTCTCGTGCAATTCTCACACTTCAGAATGTGTCAGTTATCCTCTGTGAAGACACCAGGCAAACAAAAAAATTACTCGACGCTTATGAAATTAAAAATAAAAGACTCATTGCGTTTAATGATTTTAATGAAGAATCAATTCTTTATGAAGCTCTTGAATTGCTACAATCCGTAGACGTTGCTCTTGTTTCAGATGCTGGAACGCCACTTATTTCTGACCCAGGATTTAAACTGGTTCGCGAAGCTGGAAAAAAAGATATTAAGATAGTACCCATTCCTGGTGCATCGTCTGTAATTTCCGCACTTTCTGCCTCAGGACTTCCGACTGATAAATTCATGTTTTTAGGTTTTCCACCAGACTCTTTTGAAAAAAAGAAAAACTTTTTTGTAAAGGTTAAAAATTCACTTGAGATTTTAGCTGAAAATAAACTGAATCCTACAATTGTTATTTTTGAGTCTCCACATAAATTACATGCTTGCTTAGAAGCATTAGAAAACGTTTTTGGAGATATTGAGGTCGCAATCGCACGGGAAATGACTAAAATCCATGAAGAGTTTTTAAAAGATACGGTTTCAAATCTAAGAAAACATTTTGAAGTAAATAAACCAAAAGGAGAATTCGTAGTACTTTTTAGAATCTTACAATAACTATTTTAATTTGTGGGCGATTTTTTTCTCAACCGTATGAATGATTCTTCTTGTTCTATCAATTGCATCAGGAGAAACTGAAATACTATAAATTCCCCACTTTACCAAATCTTCAACAAGATCAGGATATTCAGATGGTGCTTGCCCGCAAATACCTATTTCTATATTGTTCTCTCTACATGCGCGAATAACCCGCTCAAGAGACCATAAAACAGCTGGATCCCTTTCATCAAACTCCGTTGCAACTTCAGCATTATCCCTATCAACTCCAAGCGTTAACATCGTTAAATCATTTGATCCAATTGACACACCATCAATACCTTCTTCAATAAATTTATCAATTAAAATAACATTTGATGGGATTTCTGCCATCATAAACAGCTTAAAGGTATGAGAACGCTTTAAACCTGCATCTGCAATTATTTTTTTTACATCCCTCAGATCTTTTACGGTTCTCACAAACGGGAGCATGAGTCGCAAATTCACAAGACCCAATTTTTCTCTTACTTTTTTAATTGCCTCAAGCTCTAAATTAAAAACCCTCGGATCATGTATATATCTATACGCACCCCTGTACCCAAGCATTGGATTTGACTCTTCAGGTTCAAAATGCTTTCCACCAATCAGGCTTCTATATTCATTTGTTTTAAAATCTGTTGCTCTATATAAAACTGGGCGTGGGTAAAACGCTTTACAAAACGCAGAAAGATCATCTGCTAACCTATTTATAAATTCTTGCTGTTTACCTTCTTCAATAAATTTCTTTGGATGCTTACCAATTTGAGCGATCATAAACTCAGCTCTTAAAAGTCCAACGCCATCCACGTGACGGGCTGCAATGCGTGCAGCTAGCTCAGGCTCTGCCAAATTCACATATAGCTTTGTAACCGTATCCACGTTTAGCGTTTGTTCTTTTTTTGACGAAAGCATAACGCTTCCTTTGTATATAAAGCCCAAAGACCCATGAACAGTCACCATCATACCGTCTTTTAATCTACTCATAGCCATAGGTGTACCTACGACTGCTGGAATACCAAATTCTCTTGAAACAATTGCAGCATGAGAAGTTCTTCCACCCGCCTCAGTAATTATTGCAGCTGCTTTTTTCATTAAAGGAACATAATCAGGATTTGTTGCACGCGCTACTAAAACCATTCCTTTTTCAAAATCTTTTCCATCAGAAAGACTTCTTATGATTTTTACTTTTCCAATGCCTATTCCAGGACTTGCTGGATCACCCATGAGCATTTTTTCTGCATCTTTTTCAGGAATTGTTCCCACTGCACTTTGCTCTTCCTTTTTTTCAGTCGTGGTAATAGGTCTTGTCTGAACTATGTATAATTTTCCCTGTCTGCCGGCAGGCGTGTCTTTTTCTTTTGCCCACTCAATGTCTTGCGGAAAATAATAATGCTCTTCTAGCTTTTTTGCTAAATGGGCAAGTTCTGTTATGTCACTATCTGTTATTTTTTGCTTTCCTCCTTCTTTTTCTGATAATTTAATTTCCTTATTTTCAACCCCATGCTTAACATATGCTACTTTTTGAACACGAATTAATTTTTCAAGAATTAAATAATCAAATTTGGAAACCTCATAGTGATCTGGTGTTACAATTCCCTGTACAATATATTCACCTAACCCAAATATTGCCTCAATGACAATCTTATTTTTATTATTTGTAACAGGATCTATGGTAAACATGACCCCGCTACTTTCTGATTGCACCATGCGCTGCACAACAAGTGAAATTCCTGTTTTTAAATGATCCATTTTTGCATCATGTCTATAGTAGATAGCACGTGCTTGAAAAAGTGATGCCCATGCTTCCCTTACTTTTTCAATTAAAACTGCTTCACCCTTCACGTTTAAAAACGTTTCTTGTTGCCCAGCAAATGAGGCATCTTTTGAATCTTCAGAGGTGGCGCTACTTCGAACTGCAACAAGCGGATCACCTCCAAGCTTTAAATAAGCCTTAAAAATATCTTTAACAATGTGTTCTGGAACAGGGGAAGAAATAATAAGTTTTTTAATGTGACGGGAAACTTGAGAAAGTGAATCAGTGCTCTCATAATTCACGGTTCCTAAAAGATGTTTTATCTGCACTTGAAGATTGTTTTGCTTAAGAAATTCAAAATATGCAGTTGAGGTAATAGCAAATCCGCCCGGAACCGGGAAGCCTGCGGCTATCATTTCACCTAAATTAGCATTCTTACCCCCCACATAACGCGTGTCATGCTTGTCACAGGCAGATAAATCTACAACTAAATCATGGGCAGTTACCATATGATCATTGTGAGGGATTTTATGCTATTTTTCAAGTCTAACCTAAAATGAAACAGTTGAAACAAGCGTGTTAAAGTACGTTTGACCGTATAAAATGTCATATGCCGGCATAAACTGCACAACGTTTCCACTACCGTCTAAAATAAAAAGCTGATATACCTGCGCAAAAGGAGAATTAGAATAGGTTATAGTTCTTTCATATGCCTGGTACCCATTTATTGTTCTTGCTGCTGAATTAATAACAGTAACTATACCCATATTTACACCGTTTATATATATATTGTTTGCTTCATTGACTGCAAGCTGCGTTGTTAATTGCGTGATTGTAGTTATGCCGACCTGCTCAAATCGAGAAACCTGGATTTGATAAACTCCATCTGTGTCAGTTGGAACAGGACTGTTTGGTGAAAAATTCTGCACAGTAAAAGATGGGGGTCCAGAACCACTTGAAACTTGCACGTACCAACCTGGGGGGTACTTAAACGTAAGGGTGAGTGGTTGAAACGTATAAGAAATCCACTGAGAAGAAGGATCAGCTGTTGGTGTAGGAGTCTGCGTTAAAAGCGCTGGAAAAACATCATTTGGTGTTGGAGTAGGTAGTGGCACAGTTGGTGTTGGTGTTGAAATTGAACTAAACTGAGGAATATCACTTTCTGAAACTGAAGTTGTTGCAATTTTGCTTTGGGTATTACCCTTAAACACGTTTGATGCAAGTATATATGTGCCCCCGCCACCAATTAACAAAACCAGCATAATAATTACAAAGGGTATAAGAATCGCTGATACATTAAGATTCAGGTGAAAAGAAGAAAGTTTTGGAAACATTTGAGAAAATAAGCTCTGTTTTGGCGCGTCTGAAACATCAACTTGGGACGTAGAATTTACATTCTCTTCCATACACTTAGCGTACGAAATTAAGCAACTGAAGTCAAGAAATTAAGAATGATTTGAAGACGTATTCTCTACTGCATGCTCTTTTATAAAATTCATAAGCTCTTTATGTTTTACTTCCATTTCTTCTTTGCTGTATGATTCTACGTTTAATCTCAGAAGTGGTTCTGTATTTGATGTTCTGACTGAAAAGCGCCACGTTGGATACGTGATGGCAACCCCATCCATATCCTCCAAACTTCCATCTTTGTATGCTTCTTTTAATGCAGTTAAAATTTCTGGTGCATTAGCTACTTTAAAATTAAACTCACCTGACTCATGTGATCTTCTGTACTCTTCTACCAACTCCGAAAGCTTTTTATTTTCTGAGCTCATGGCTTTTAATACCATGAGAATAACAGTTAGTTGAGACTCAGCGTTTCCCGTATCTCTGAAAAAATAATGTGCAGATGATTCGCCTGCAAATACTCCACCAGAACTATGCAACCCCTCAGTAATATACGCGTGACCTACTTTTGTGATCATCATTTCTCCCCCATTTTCTTCTATTATTTTTTTTGGAGTTAAAATATACCTAATATCTACTAAAACTTTATCTCCAGGATACCGCTTCAAAAAGTCAGAGGCTATTATGGAAGTAATAATTGTTGGAGGTACAATTTGCCCTTTTTCATCAATAAAAAATAATCTATCTCCATCACCGTCTGGTGCAAGTCCCAAATCCGCACCCTCTTCTACAACTCGTTTTTGAAGATCAACGAGCGTTTCAGACTGAAGAGGATCAGGCTGATGAGCAGGAAAAGTTCCATCAAACTCAAAGTTCATTTTAATAAGATCTGCAGGAACTTTCTCAAACAACGCTTCTATATATTGTGCGCCCATAGCATTTGCTGTATCAGCAACTATTTTAAATTTTTTAATCTCAGGATTTCCTACTATTTTCAACGAATTTTCTACCTCATCTTCTAAAATGCCAGTTTTTTTCTCAACAACTCCACCGCTTTGATCAGGCAAACCTTCACCATTTTTTGCCATCTCCTTTATTTCCATAAGCCCACCAGATTTTCCTATTTTCACAAGCCCATTTGGGCTATTTTTTACAATCTTCATTCCATTCCACTCTTTTGGATTATGAGAAGCAGTTATCTGAAATCCAGCAGGATACCCGTAATGTGACACGGCAAAATAAAAAGTAGGCGTTGAAACCATACCAATGTCAATCACATGTGCACCCATTTTTACCAACGTTTCAATAGCGATTTTCGTAAGACTAGGAGATGAAGTTCGCATGTCTGTTCCAACAACTACGGTGAGTGGTTCGTTTTCTGGAAGATCTCTATGAAGAAATGTGTAAGTGGCCTTTACAATAGGAACTATGTTTTGTTCGTTATAATCTGTCGGATAAATACCGCGTATGTCATACCCTTTAAATATGTGGTCAGGCACCTGCATAGAATGGACTTTAGTGTAGCGCGGAAGCCATCATAATGTCAAGATGTTTTTTTAATGGTAGCATAAGTCCAGATGATTTTAGATCTTTTTCAAGCTTAAAAAGCTCAAAATACACATGCTCTAATGCTTCTTTTTTCCAACTAGCACTCTGGGTTTGTAATTTTCCCAACTGCCATGGACTCATTTTTAAAAGCTCATCAAATGACCCGTTTGCTTTTATTAAAAGCATTTGTCGGACTCTTTTAACAAGCGCGTAAAATATTTGCATTTCATCTACACTTGTCATCTTAGAGAGCGTATATATCTCAGTTGCCATATTTTTAGGAGTAAAATTGTCTAAAAAATGAAAAAATAATTTAGGCAGTAGAAAGCTTTCCGTGATAACTGTTTTATATTTTCCTATCTGCTGTTTTGTCATCTCAGAATCTTGAAACAAGATAAGCGTTATTTCTTTTTCTTTTGCTATCTTTTCAAAAATAGGAAGCAATCTATCTAAATCAGCTTTTGGAAGTTTTGAAATTTTCTCAATAATTACACATTTCTCAGACTGAAACATGTCATTTGAGGATAATGCATTTAAAATATCAAAAGATGTTACTTTATCACCGAGTAGAAAAATTGATCCAGCAAATCCAGAGCTCAAATCTGTTAATCTTTTTCTTGCAGAAATAATATCGTCTCCGTGAATAATATAAAGCATTTTATTTAACTTTCAAATTTCTATGCAATCTTTCAACTTCCTTATCTATTGTTTTATTTCCAAATTTATGAGGAAGAAGACTCCCTGAAAAATTTTTTGGGATGTGCAGCAACTCATGAATAATTACTTTTGACTGCTCCTCATGGGAAAGTTTATTATAATATTGTGAAATAACCTCTATCACGTAAGCCGGCTCTATATCTAAAACTGTCTGAAAAATTTTAGGAAATGACCAGATTCTTGCATATGCTCGAGACTTAGATCCTTCAGTTCTGAAACAAAAAATTCTATGCTTTGGAATATGGGTAAATTCAATGTCTTCAATCATCTGCCTGACTCTTTCTGTCAAGTCGTAGTCTGTGTACCACTCAAGTTTTTTTGTGGTTTTTTTTCTTCTTGTTACCTTTTTTACAGGCTTATTTACTCCAAAAATATTTATCATTACAGCATGCCAAGTATAGTTTTAAAATACAATGTTACGTATGGAGATATTTTTTTATCAACCGGTACGTTTTCTTCTTTAAATTCTTGAACCGTAAGAAATTGACTTTCTGTTGCTGCAGATGCAACTTCAATTTTTCTATTAACAACAGGTGCTCCTTTTATCTTCTTCAAAGATACGAGTTTCTTATAATAATCCTTTGGTTCTCCGTTTTTTAACATAGAAAAGTTATCAAACGGTCCTCCGCTTGAATTAAGCAGAAACGGCGTTATTGCAACTATTTTGTCTTTATCCTCTTCCCAAATGTTTGTAATGGCTTGTTCATAATATGCAGATATGATACTCTGAGGAAGATTTTTATCGCTCCAACCAGTTTCCGTGATAAATACAGGTAGCTTTTTTTCCCGGTTATTATTTAATAATTCATACTCAAATCTATATGATGCAATATTATTTTTCTTTGTCTTTGAAGGTGGTGCTGAAAAATCGGGAT
>CAZQSX010000008.1:0-36845 GCA_964596415.1 uncultured Gammaproteobacteria bacterium | reverse complement strand
GTTTGATAATTTTTTTAAAAATAATAAAAATTTAGATAGGAAATTAGAAAGTATTGCCCCGCAAGACACCGTTGTTATTAATATTCAAGAGACAGGGTATAATCCGAATATGGTAACGGTAAAAGCTGGAACGAATGTGTCATTCAAGATAAAAAATGATGGAGTTTATACATGCGCTTCTGCTTTCACTATTCCTGCATTTAATTATCAGAAAGTAGTGCAAGTAGGAAAAACGGAAACAGTTACGTTAAAGATGCCTGACAAACCAACACAAATTTCTTTTATGTGTAGTATGGGAATGTATCGAGGGGTAATTAACGTTATATGAAAAAAATAAAATTAAAAATTGAAGGCATGCATTGTACAAGTTGCGCAATGAATATTGATGGCGAACTAGAGGACGCAGAAGGAGTGAAGGAGTCTAATACCAATTATGCTAAATCTGAGACAGAAGTTATTTTTGAAAAAAATATAATTTCAGAAACAGTAATTATAGAGATTATAGAAAAAGTAGGCTATAAGGCAAAAAAAATTAAGTAAGTTAGACGATAATTTTATGAGACTAGCTTATTGATTCTTTATGCTTTTACTCTGTATACTGATAGTATGAATATAAAGCTGTTCATTTCCTCTCTTTTTCTAGCATTTCTTCCTGGGTGGATAGGGTCCTACTTTACCTATTCTAAAATTCCTACATGGTATGCCTTGCTTCAAAAACCTGACTTCAGTCCTCCTAATTTTGTATTTGGTCCAGTATGGACAACGCTTTATATTCTTATGGGAATTTCCCTTTATTTGATTTGGAGTAAAAAAGTAACGGGTAAAAAGGTGAAACTAAGACGTATGGGTTTAAAAATTTTTGGGGTGCAACTCATTTTAAATGGATTATGGTCAATTGTATTTTTTGGTGCAGAAGAAGTTTTGTTTGCTTTCATAGTTATTCTTGGGCTTTGGGGGACAATTATATTCTCTATGTATTATTTTAATAAAATTTCAAAGGTTGCCACGTATCTTTTGATTCCATATCTTTTATGGGTTACGTTTGCTTCAGTGCTAAATCTTTCAATATTTTTGTTAAATTAGGTCTTGAAATATAAGTTAAATCTTTGGTAAAGTAAATACTCAATTAAAAAAAATGGAGCAAAAAAGCAACTCACATCTTATTAAATTTTTTGGAGTCGTATTTGTTGTTATCATTGCAGCAGTAGTGGGTTGGCAAGTTTTGGGAAATTCTTCAAAAAAGGAGCAGGTAAATATTCAACCAGATCCAACAAGTGAAGGAAGTGTAAACGTAGGAGATCAAAATGGTGAAAGGAATAGATACAGAAATGGAAAATACTCAGCACTTGGTAACTATCAATCGCCAGCTCAGCTTGAAGAAGTTGAAATAAATTTAACTGTTGCGGATGGTGTAATTACAAATGGTGAATTTATCGCAAAAGCAACACACCCGACATCTAAAAAGCTTCAGGGAATGTTTGCGCAAGGATTTAAAGAAGCGGTTATTGGGAAAAATATCGATGAAGTTAATGTAACCGTTGTAAACGGATCTTCACTTACCCCAAAGGGTTTTATGGATGCACTTGAGAAAATTAAAACTCAAGCTCAGTCTTAAATTAGTAAAGAACTGCATTAAATTCTTTTGATCTTTTAATCTTAAAATCCTTATTTAAAATTAAATATTCAAATTTAAAATCCTCAAGAAAATTTTCTGGCGGTGAAAAAAAGAACGCAGTTGCAAGACCATCTGAAATAGCACACGAATCAGAATACACCCAGGTAGCAAGAATTTCTGTTTCGTTTAAGATATTAGTCGCATCGATCATGTGATTTGTGTTTCCCCATTTTCGTCTATTTGTTGAAGACGCGCAGAGTGATCCGGTTGTAATTTTAATAGAACCGATTATTTTTTTAGAATCTTCTGGATGCTCCAACCCCGCTGTTATCTGTTTTTTTCCTTGATAATACATGTCCCCACTTCCATTTATCAGAAAATGGGTAAGACTATTTGTATATAAGTAGAGGGAAATTAGATCAATGAAGTGTCCTTTTCCAAGTGCGCCAAAATCTAAAAGAAAAGGAATATTCTTTTTAATATGAGTTTCGTCTATAATTTGTATTGCCGAATCAAGTTTTGGTATTTTTCTGATTTGTGATTTTTTTGTAAGCGAATAGCTTTCATCATACCCCAGATCTGAAATGGTATGCCCGATAAGCGGATTTATTTTCCCCTGTGAGTCGTAATACAGTTTATTGTAAAGAGATAGCATTATATTAAAATCTTGTGGAACTTCTATGATTCCAGTTTTCTGTTCCATTGTTCTTACGAGAGAATTTTTGATGAAACGTGAATACGTCCGATCAAATTCTTCTGCAGATGTAATAATGTGCTGTTTTATTTTCTGAAATTTTTCTGATTCTATTTTATCCCAAATAGTAACTTCCCAATTTGTACCCATGGATAAGAAAGAAAAACTTAGTGCACTCATATTAAAAACCAGGAAAATAGTCTGTTTTAATGTTCTTTTTTAAAATTTTTAAGTCTATTAATAATTTCTTATATCCCTCAACCATTTTGTTTGGTCCGGAAATATAAAACAGTCGATGTTTATAATCGGGTATATGTTTTGAAATAATTTCAGGGTTTAACCTTCCATGAATAAAATTAATGCTATCTGGAACCGATTCGTTTTCATCTGTAATGATGCATATTGTTTTAACCCCGACAGATTGTGCTTTTGCGAAAAGTTCTTTATATGCTATATCCTGCATGAATTTGCATGAATAGAGGAGGTATATATCTTCAGAAGTTTTTGTGTCTAAGAGATAAGTTATAATGCTAACAAAAGGCGTAATGCCAATTCCTCCCGCAATAAATACTATTTTTTCACCTGCTTGTTTTAATACAAAATCACCATATATATTTCCGCCTAAGATTTTGTCTCCAGGTTTCATTTCTGCGAGTGCATTTTTAAAACTACTTGAGGGACTGTTAAATTTAACACCAATCCTAAGATAGTCTTCAGTAGGAGATGAAGAAATCGTAAAGTAACGTCTCACGCCTCGGAGGTCTACTTTTTTATGTGGTAGTGTCCATTCCAAGTATTGACCCGCAAGAAATGGTAATGTAACTGGAGATTTAAAAACAAATTCATAAGTGTCTTTGGCAATTTCTCTTTTTTCAATAAGTGTAAGAAACATTTTCATTTTAAGTGAAACTAGATATGAATATATATTTCCAAAAACTAACGCAAGTTCAGGAGTAGAGTAAAGTGGACCAATCTTATATTGAGCGCCAAAAATGATTCCAACAAGGGTTCCATAGGTGAGTTGTTCGAATTTTCTGGGAGGTGTTGTGAGCGGTTCTGTGAGCATGATTGTCCCAACAAAGATAGTTGGCCAGGAAAAAAGGGATTGCGTGATAATATCCATGAGCTGAAAATTTTGAGTCAGTCCAAACATTATCATGGTAAAAAAAGCTGGAATAAAAAATGATAAAAACATTTGAGTTTTTCTTATTTTTTTAATTACAAGTAATCCAACAATTAACACTGGGATAAACATGTAAGGAGTCGCGATCCACCAGGTTCCAATTCCGTATCCAAAAACTCCAAGAATTACCAGTGATATTGCAACTGGATTAAAAAAATGTTTTTTATTGAAAGAAAGTATATATTTTGATGCCATAGCAAGTATGCTTACAAAAAATAACGGAAGATATTCTTGTAAAGAAAAGTTAACAGAAGGTGGTTGTACAATGAAAAATAATATAAGAGACGTGATAATCCATGATTCAGTATTTGTAAATGCTTTAAATAGCTTTGAAAATAGTATGTTTGACAAAAAGCAAAGCGAGGTTGTAATTCCAAGAGAAATTGAAAGTTGTATGAATGAAAACGGAAGTAGTTTAAGAATTGAAAGTAAAGAAGAAATTCCCGTTAAAATTAGTAATCCATAGAGTACCACTTTATACATGGTAAATCTATTCAGCAAGGAGTCTAAAATTTGCATAATAGTACCTATTATATAGAAGGGGGAAGAAAAAGGGAATAAAGATTACCTGCTTTTTTTAAAGATTTTTCCCTTGCTCCATGGTGTTCCGAGCATTGGTAGTAAGTATCTATCAAAACCAAGCCATCCTGCACTTCTCCATGAAAGAATAAGGAAAAGCTCTATAAGAAAGAGTAGTGGGTTTATGCTTACGGTTCCAGCGAATAAAAAATTCATATTCATAAATGCACCAAAAAAAGCAGCTATTCCAGTAAAAGCTCCAAGGATAAGCGCTATGCCAACAAGCAGTTCACCAAATGCGACCATATAAGAAAATATTGAGGCGTTTGGAAGAACAATAGTATTGAGAAAATCACCGTACCAACCAGTAACATCTGGATGAGCACCGCCTGTTTTTTCTAAGGCTCCAGCAACAAATCCAGACAGAGCTTTGCCGGCTTCTGATCCGACCCACGCAGGATTATTTACTTTTCCCCATCCGGCCATTAGCCATTGATAACCCACATAGATTCTGAGAAAAAACCAGACAATGGAAAGTCTTGTGTCTGAAAAAAGTATTTTTGCAATAAGAGGTTCTGGAATCATTTCAGAAGATTTATTACTCATAGAATAATCATACACATATCTCTAATTGACATGCAAGTAGTGTTTTATTACTATAATAATATGCCTAAAGTAAAGCAGGAACCATTTTCAATTTTATTCGCTAGATTCTCACTGTTTTTGGTATATTTTTGGTTTGGAATTTTAAAAGTTTTTGATCTTTCTCCCGCAACTCCTCTGGTTAATGCGCTACAAGAGCAAACATTACCATTTATACAAGCGTCACAATTCATTTTCCTTTTTGGAATATTTGAGGTTTTAATAGGAATTGGATTTTTAATTCGAAGATTTACTAAAGTAGTGTTTTATATATTTTTATTTCACATGGCAACGACCATCATGCCGCTTTTCGTATTGCCTCAGGTGGTTTGGGTGAATTCATTTATCCCGACTCTTGAAGGGCAATATATTATAAAAAATATTGTATTAATTTCACTTGCACTGTTTATTTACCAGTATCATGAAAAAAAGAAATAGTTACCACTTCAGGCGAAGATGCTTCATTGCGTAGTCAAGTGTTCCTCCAACCTTTTTTCTGGGATTAAAAATATTTTCAGGATCAAAGATTTCTTTTGTCTTTTCAAATAATACATATATATCTTCCCCGTACATTTGCTTAAGATATGGTGTTCTAATAAGCCCATCATTATGTTCCCCAGTAATTGAACCTCTATACTTTATAACAAGGGCGTATACTTCTTTTGAAATTTCTGGAATAGCTGTTCTCACAGATTTTTTTCTGATATCCACAAGTGGAATAATATGAAAATTACCATCACCTACGTGTCCTGCAACTGTAAAAATGAATCCTTTGTGTTTTTTTATGATTGCAATTACTTGCGGGATAACTTCTGAAATATACTCAGGTTTTATTACAAAATCATCAATAAATGGAGCGGTATGTTTATCTCTTATTTTTTGTCTCAAGAGATTAAAGCTTTCACGTCTGATAAGCCAGTATTTTTGCTCCTGATTTTCAACTGCAACTCTCATTTTTGGATGAAGTGGAGCTAGTTTTTCTTTTAAGTCTGAAACTTTTTGTTTTAATTCATCGCTATCATTCCCAGTGAAGTCTATTTGAAGAATTAATTTTGGTAGTCCACCTTTAACCACCATAAGAAATTCTGGTAAAAACGCAATTCCTGATCCAAAAACGCTTTTTACTCCTAATTTTTTTGCAAATTCCGGAAAGTATTTTAGGGCGAGTTTTAAAGTATTGTCATCATATGATTCAAAGCTTTCAGGTTTAAACTGTATGACAGTCTGTATAATTTCTCCCAAGTTGGATAGATCATCTAGAAAAAGAACAAGCATTTCTCTATGTGAATGAATTGGGACGAGTTCAATTTCTGCCTCAAGTAGCATTCCTAGCGTTCCTTGAGCGCCAACCCATAATTTAGACAAATCAAATGTTCCTTTTTCTTTATCGTATACATTCCAGAGAAAGTAGCCAGCTGAATTTTTTGAAACATCTGGTTTTGCATTCATTATTTTTTCATAATGAGTATCAATTAATTTAAACATATCACTGTAGATTTGACCTTCTAAATTTTTTTGCTTCATTTTTTCCTGCAGTTTTTCGTGAGATATTTTAGAAAACTCACAGATGCTTCCATCTCTTAAAACTACTTTTACTTTTTTAATGTATTTTTCTGTTTTTCCGTAGTATAGAGATTTCTCACCACCTGAATTATTATTCACAATGCCGCCCATTGCGCAGATTTCTCTGGATGCAGGATAAGACGGAAAGATAAGCCCTTCTTTTATGGTTTCTTTTTCAAAATCTCGATAATAAACTCCTGGTTGGGTGATAGCTGTTTTGGATTCAGGATCTATTTTTGGGGTTTCATTAAAATATTTTGAAAACGCCAGGATAATTGAGTCATTAATAGAGCCGCCGCTCATATCTGTTCCACCAGATCTTCCGGTGATTGAAAGTGATGGATGTTCTTTTTTATGACTTGATACAAATTTCACAACTTCTTGAACATCTGTATCATCTTTTGGGAATATGACAACTTGTGGTTTTACTTCAAAAAGGCTTGCGTCATGACTGTACGTGGAAAGTGTAGTTTCATTATCTTCAATATCTCCATTTATTTTCTTTTTTAACTCAGTGTACAAATCCATATATTTAGTTTACGGGAATTTTTATTGGATAACAAGAATGTTAATTTACGCGGACAAGCTTACAGGATGGAAACGTGAAATTGTGACTTACTCCAAATATATTGAAGTTTATTATTCTATCAGTGCAAACAATCTGAAGGTTAGGAACAGTTATTCTTGGTTTTGTTGTGGGGGTTGGGGAAATGGTAGGGGATACTTCAATTGTAGGAGAGGGTTCTTGAGTAGTTGGAGTTGGTTCATTTGTTGGAGTTGGAGCATTTGTTACCGTAGGAGATGGAACATCTGTTGGTTCAGGTTCATCTGTTGGAGTTGGAATAATACCTGGTTCAACATTAGAGCTTGAGTTTTGTGGATTTGAGATTGTTGGACTAGAATGTCTTACAAAATCTACTGCGTTATTGTCCGTGTCCTCACCGTTTCCCAAAAGTTCATCAACTCCTTCTGAAATCATACTTTCTGTCGTTGAAGTACCGATTGCCTTTCTTTCAATACTTCTGTTATCTATAGGATTATCAATTACATCTCCTTCTTTTAATGCTGAGGATCCCATTCCAACAAGGTCAATATTTGTTCCAGATTCGTTTCTCAAAGTAATAGAATTATTATCTGTAATATTAAATTCAGTATCATAGGTATTGTCAGCAGGAGTAGTCCCGTCATATCCAACATTTGCAATCAGCATAAATCCATGAGATGAGATAGTGCCAGATAATGTTGCAAGTGGTTGTTCTTCTGCATCTGCTGCTGCAGTTTTTCGAATAAGTTCCCAATCTGTTACATCAACAGTTGAGTCAGTAGGATTATACAGCTCAACAAATTCGTCTGTTGTGGTACCGCCTTCAATTTGGATTTCGGAAATGACTACGTGTGTTGCGGTTGCTGCTTTTGAAATTTGTGCTGATTGAAAAAGAAGAAAAAAAAGAGCAAATATAACAATTGATGGAAGTACAATGGGCAGGTACTTTTTCATGATTTAAATATACTTTAGGAAAAAATTAGGTATGAGTCAAGACTTAAATCATTCAAGAATTGTAAGAATTTTTACTTGAGAACAATTAAGATTGTATAATTGGATAATGTCAAAGAACAATATCTTAAAAAAGAAAAGTATTGCACTTTTCATACTTGCCGTGGGCGTTTTAAGCATATCCCTTTTTCTTAAAAAGGGAGGTAGCGGTACGGGTACAAATTTGTTGCAGCAAGTAGCCCCAACTACCATCCCCATGGAATACCTGAGTATGACGATTCCGTATCTTCGTTCAAAAACATATGACGGTAAACTTGGAAAACTAGAAAAGGTAGCAGAAAATTCTTCATACTCATCATATCTCACAAGTTATATTTCTGATAATTTAAAAATTAATGGACTACTTACTATTCCAAAAGATGAGGGGCGAATGGGTAAATCGCCTGCGATAGTATTTGTACATGGATATATTGCTCCATCAGAGTATGAAACGCTTGAGCGGTACACTGATTATGTAGATTTTCTTGCAAGCAGTGGATTTGTGGTTTTTAAAATTGACCTCCGGGGACATGGTGATTCAGAAGGTGATGCAACGGGGGGCTATTATTCTTCAGGATATGTTGTAGACACATTGAATGCATATAGCGCACTTCAAAATGCTTCGTTTGTAGATTCAAAAAAGATTGGGTTGTGGGGTCATAGTATGGCTGGGAATGTTTTAATGCGAGCATTTGCTGCAAAACCTGATATTCCGGCAGTCGTTATCTGGGCGGGGGCAGGTTTTTCATATGCAGATCTTGCAAAATATGGACTCAGTGATTCAAGTTATCGTCCTCCCCAGAGTCAATCAGCAAGAGCTACGCAGCGCCAAAAAATGTTTGACGTTTTTGGAAGATTTAATCCATCAAGTGTTTTTTGGAAACAGGTTGCGCCTACGAATTACTTGAATGATATAAAAGGCGCGATTCAGTTACACCATGCAGTTGATGATGATGTGGTAAATATTGGGTATAGTCGTGATTTGAACATGCTCCTTGAAGAAACGAGTATTCCACATGACTTTTATGAGTATGATGCAGGAGGGCATAACATATCAGGAAATAGTTTTACTCAAGCAATGCAGAGGACAGTAGAATTTTTCAATACATACCTTAAATAAGGCTGATTGCCCGTGCCGCAACCATTCCAATGATGATAAGTGAGATTGATGCTTCCATCATCATGAGAAATTTTACCCGTTTTGTAAGTGGGAGTGTGTCAGCTGGAGAAAATCCTGTGCTTGTGAAAAATGAAAAAAACATGTAGTCCAAAAAGTGAGGATGCCATTTTTCCCATCCAGGAATTATTGATTGATATTGAGGAAACAAAAGATCATATCGAGTATTTTCTCCTTCTTCAGCCCTTGAGATTGGTCCACCTTTGTCTACTAGCCAGTACCAAAACGTAAATACAAAAAGACTAAAAATCCAGATCAATAAAGCTTCAGTTAAAATGATTACTCCGTTGTCACTGATTCTTGGGTTTACGATTAGTAGATATAAATTAGAAAAAATTCCGACAGTAAGTGTTGCTAAAAGTAGAAAAAAGAAGGCTTTTAAAAGAGACGCTTTTTTAAATAAAATGCAAAGTATCATGCAAACTAGAAAAAATGCATTTATGATGAGAGTGGTGTCTTGGTTAAAAAAATTTAACCTTGAATTTTCCCCGAGTGAAATGCCAGTAAAAATAACTGTATTTAGGATCATTAGTATGAGAAGTCCAATTACAACCTGAAATTCAACCCATTTTGCCTTGTGCATTCTTGTCATATACTAGGTGTATCATGAATATGAGTTTTTTAGCAAGTAGATAGCGTAATTTTATTTTTTTATGATACAATTCGTGCATGAAGTTTTTTAAAATTGAAAAGTTTGATTTACTTGTCTCTGTTTATATTTTTTGTATTGTTGCTGCTGAGCTTATGGGTGGGAAAACATTTCCACTGGTAAAAATATTTGGATATCAACTAAATTCCAGTGTTGCAATATTTTTATTTCCACTTCTTTTTACGATCAATGATGTAATAACTGAGGTATATGGGAAAGAACGGACAAGAAGTGTGATTAGGTCTGGGCTTGTTGTAATAGGGCTTGTATTTTTGGTATCAATTGTTTTTCCGTTACTTCCTTCTTCAGCCAGGTTTGAGCCAAATAATGAAGCGTATAATACGGTTTTTGGGCTATCAGCGAGAATTGCAGCTGCATCACTTATTGCTTTTGCTGTTGCAGAGTTTACTGATGTAATTGTATTTGTACGTATCCGCAAAGCGTTAGGTAAGAAAGCACTATGGCTTCGAAATAACGTGTCTAATTTTATTGCCCAATTTTTTGATACTGCAATTTTTATGACGCTTGCTTTTTATGCATTAAATCGAGATTTTAACTCGAACCTTATTTTTCTTGTTAGTCTTATTATTCCCTACTGGCTTTTAAAATGTGCCATGTCAATTCTTGAAACTCCGCTTGTGTACTTGGGAGTTAAATGGTTAAAGCAAAAGCAATAAATGAAAATTTCCCTCATTGCCGTTTCCTCAGTTGATGGTTTTATCACGAAAGATCAAAATCCAAATATATATTCTTGGACAAGCAAAGAAGATCAAGATTTTTTCTTCAATAAAATTGAAAAAGCAGAGCTTATTTTTATGGGAGCAAAAACATATGATAATGCAAAGCATCTTATGAAGCATAAAAAAGGAAGAATTCGCGTTGTCTTCACTCGAACTCCAAAAAAATACGCAACAGAGGAAATACCTGGCGTACTTGCATTTACGAAAAAATCGCCTCGAATAATTGTTAATAGGTATAAAAAGCAAGGAATAAAAAAAGCGCTTCTTGTGGGCGGACAAGAGATCAATTCATTATTTTTGAAGAACCGTTTAGTCTCAGAACTTTACCTGACTATTGAGCCACTTATTTTTGGTTCTGGAAAAAAACTATTCAATGACAACTATCAAGTTAATCTAGATTTAATTTCTACTAAAAAGCTGAACACAAGGGGAACGCTTTTACTCTGTTACCAGGTTACATCTTCTTGACTTACTGCTTTCAAAACCCGTAGACTAGAATTGTGCCCAAATCAAATAAGTTCTCAGGTAGGATTTCATATATTGCGCTTTTCGTTGCTGGTATAATTATTGTGTTAGGAATTGCTTCATTTTTTTCCACTCATGAGACGCTATCGCAAAGCTTCTCGGAAAACACTTATTTTACTAGAAATTACTTAGATGAGAATGCAGTAACAAAAACACTTCCGGTTAAAACACTTATTCTTTCGACCCAAAAAGGTGGAAATGATACCGTAATTTCCTATGTGAACGGTGATTTAAATCCGACTATTTCAATCAGACCTGGAGAGATTCAAAGATGGAGAGTTTTAAACAATTCTAAAGATTTTTTTAAATTAGCAATTCCAGGTATTTCTTTTTATGTTGTAGCTCGTGATGGAAATGTGACAACGATTCCAATCTCTGCATCTGAGGAAATCCTTGCCCCTAAAGATAGTGTAGAAATGCTCGTCCAGGGGCCTGGATGGGGAAATTATGAAGTAGTTTCATATAATCTTGAGACGAATAGCCCAGAAGGGCTTATGATTCTTAAATCTGAAAGCCTTCCTGTTTTTGAATCAAATATTCCAGAAGCACTTGTGCCAAATTATGATTTGAGAAGTATAAAAATAGAAAAATCTCAAAACTTTATTCTAAAAAAAAGAAACGGGGAGCTTTATGTGGATGATGTAAAAGCTGAAGATGGTGTAATTGCTGAAACAGTTGGAAAAAATTCAATTGAGCAGTGGCATTTACAAAACGATTCAGATGATTTTATTTCTTTTACCGTTTCTAAAAATACTTTTCAAGTGGTGCAGATTAACGGGAATCCTATTGAAAGATTTGGTTATGATCAAACATTTGTTATTCCTCCAAAAGGTTCAGTAACTATTCGTGTTCAATAAGATATATGAATCAAGTTTTAGATGAAGAAAAAAAAATTAAAGAGGAGGTAAGCACATTAATCAGTGAAGATAGGATGATTAATTTTTCTGACGCAGTTTTTGCGTTTGCTGCAACTCTTTTAGTTTTAAAAATTGATCTCCCAGTGTTGTCAGGAAGAGCTCTAAATACAGAAGTTGCAACTGCAATTGGAAGCTTATGGCCTCAATACCTTGCAAATATTATTAGCTTTTTAGTGATCGGCTATTATTGGTTGTGTCACCACGGAATATTCGGAATGCTTTCTAGATTTAACTCTGTCATTGTTTGGATGAATTTAGTGTTTCTTATTTTTCTTTCATTTATTCCATTTCCTGTAGATTTATATGGAGAATATATGTATGAACCAATGGTTGTTGTTTTTTATAGCGGAGCATTAGCGTTGGTTGGATATATGCTAGTTGTTATGTGGGTTTATGCAACTCATAATTTTAGACTAATCTCTAGAAACTTAGGAAGAAGACAGGTGGAATATTACACTGCAAGGCTGCTTGTTGCACCTTTTGTTTTTACTTTCGCTATACCACTTGTATACATTCATCCTGTGATAGCTCAAACTTCGTGGCTTCTTGTAGTCATTGGTATTATGATAGTAAATAAAATTTATCATCCAAAACGATTGAGCAAATTTGATAAACTATCTGTATGAACCCTTGAAATTTAGCTCTAAATAAGATATAAGAAAATATCAAATGATAAAAAGCACACAAGGGAGTCCACTTTTCTCAATTTCTCCTCTTGATGGACGATACCAAAAAAAAACACAACCACTTTCAGAATACTTATCAGAGTACGCACTTATTAAAACGCGAATTGAAGTAGAAATTGCGTATCTACTGCAACTTTCAAAATATAAAATCATTAGAAAGATTACAATTGCGGAAAAAAAGAAATTACATGAATTGCAAGAAATGTTTAATTTGCAGTTTGCTGAAAAAGTAAAAGAGATTGAAAGTGAAACAAGACATGATGTCAAAGCTGTTGAAAGATATATTCGAATAAAATTGGAAAAAACTTCATTAAATGATGTTATTGAATTTGTTCATTTTGGGTTGACCTCTGAAGATATAAATAACATTTCATATAGACTTATGCTGAAAAGAGGAATTGAAAAAGTAATCCTTCCTGAATATGTCAGTTTATTAAAAAGTTTAAAGGAGTTAAGCAATAAAACAGCAGACGTTGCAATGCTCGCAAGAACTCATGGTCAGAGTGCAGTTCCTACAACTCTAGGAAAGGAGATTGCAGTATTTGTTAGTAGGTTAGAGAAGGAGATTATAAAAATAGACACAAGTCAATTAACGGGAAAATTAAATGGTGCTGTGGGAAATTTTAATGCATTAGTATATGTATATCCAAAAGTAAATTGGATAAAATTTTCAGATGATTTTATTTCACAATTTTTGTTAGTTCCTAATATTCTTACAACGCAGATAAATACATATGAAGATGTAATTACTATTTTTCAATCAATGCAAAGAGCTAATTCTGTGTTGATCGATTTGAATCAAGATATGTGGCGGTATATTTCTGATAACTGGTTCATTCAAAAATTTAAAACTGGTGAAGTTGGCTCTTCAACAATGCCACAAAAAGTGAATCCAATTGATTTTGAAAATAGTGAAGGAAATTTGGGGATGGCAAATGCTGTGATTGAGCATTTTGTAAGAAAGCTTCCAGTATCAAGACTACAAAGAGATCTAACAGATAGCACGGTAATAAGAAACATTGGAGTAGTTTTAGGATATGAAATTGTTGCACTTGAAAGTCTAAAAAGTGGTCTCTTAAGAGTAGAAGTAAACAAAAAAGAAATTGAAAAACAGTTAGAAAAAGATTGGAGTATTTTAACAGAAGGAGTACAGACCTATCTTAGAAATATTGGGATAAAAGATCCGTATGTTCTGGTGGCAAAGTTAACAAAAGGTAAAATGATTAACAAAGATGAATGGGCTGTTTGGATAAAAGAGTTACCAATTGAAGCTAAACATAAGGCATATTTAAATAAGCTTACTCCTCAGATCTACATAGGACTTGCAAAAGAAATTGTTAAAAAAACTCTGAAATGATGAATTACGCAAGAAGAATAGGAATTGTAGGGGGTGGCCAGCTGGGGAAAATGATGGCACTTTCCGCAAAGAAACTGGGAATGTATGTTGTGGTAACTGATCCGACTATTGAGAGTCCAGCAGGGCAAGTTTCTGATCTGCAAATAGTTGGAGATTATAAAGATTCAAAATCAATAAAAAAACTCGCCAAATTAGTTGATGTGGTAACCTTTGAAATAGAGCTTGCAAATGATAAAGTTCTTCTGGAGATAATAAAAAAAGGAACACCTGTGCATCCTCACCCTAGAACACTCTCAATTATTAGAGATAAATTTTTGCAAAAAAAATTTCTTGAAAGAAATAATATTTTAACTGCAGCTTCATATGAAGCGTATTCAGAAGAGGATATTTTACAAATTTCAAAAAAAGTTGGGTTTCCGTTTCTTCTGAAGGCAAGAACAGATGCGTATGATGGACGTGGAAATTATGTAGTTAACAATAGAGAAGATATTAAAAAAGGTTTGGAGAAGCTTAAGGGAAGAGCATTATATGTGGAAAAATTTGTACCTTTTGTAAAAGAGTTAGCCGTTATGATTGCAAAAACTTCAGACGGAAAGATGAAGGTTTATCCTGTCGTTGAAACAATCCATAAGGATAATATATGTGATACGGTAATTATTCCAGCACGAGTTTCAGACATGGCAAAGAAACGAGCAATTAAGATTTCAAAAAAAGTAATGAGAAATTTAGAGGGAGCGGGTGTTTTTGGAATAGAAATGTTTTTAACAAAGAAAAATGAAGTACTAATCAATGAGATCGCCCCAAGGGTTCATAATTCAGGACATTACACGATTGAAGCGTGTGTAACCTCTCAGTTTGAACAACACATGCGAGCTGTATCAGGGTTGCCATTAGGTTCAACAGATCTTATGGTTAAGGCAACAGTCATGAAAAATATTTTAGGAACAAAAAATGGAGACGGAATCCCAAAAGGTTTTGAGAAAGCTCTTAAAATTCCAGGTGTATCCATTCATATGTATGGTAAAAAAGAATCAAGAGCCGCAAGAAAAATGGGTCACATTACCGTTACGGGAAGTACCATTGCTGAATGTTTGAAAAAAGCAGAAAGAGCAAGAAAGTTACTTATCATATAATAATTGACATGAAAAAAATAAAAGTTGGCATAATAATGGGAAGTGACTCAGATTTAGAAGTCATGAAAGAAGCAGGGGAGATACTCGATGCATTTCAAATTCCTTACGAGCTAACAATAGTATCTGCCCATAGAACTCCTGAAAGATTATATGAATATGCAAAAAATGCTACTTTGCGAGGTTTAAAAATTATTATTGCAGGAGCAGGAGGATCTGCGCATTTGCCTGGCATGATTGCTTCTCTAACATCACTTCCGGTAGTTGGAGTTCCTATTAAAACAAAAAATATGGATGGACTTGATTCACTTTTATCAATTGCTCAAATGCCACCAGGAATTCCGGTTGCAACTGTTGCTGTAAACGGAGCAAAAAATGCTGGAATACTTGCATGCTCAATACTTGGAATACACGACTTGAAAGTATCTAAAAAAATTGATAAGTATAAAAAGGATATGGAAAATGTTGTGATAGAAAAAGCAATTCGACTTGAGAAGCTGAAACTTAAACGATATATTAAGAGCAAATGACAATTCAAACATCCGCGAATTTTAAAAAATTAGGAAAAAGATATAGCGGAAAAGTGCGAGATTATTACATCCAAGATGAAAAAAGAATTATTATAACCACAGATAGGATTTCAGCTTTTGATAGGATATTAGGTGATATACCTCAGAAAGGACAAGTATTAAATTTATTATCAGGATTTTGGTTTAAAAAAACGAAGCACATTATTAAAAATCATATGATTTCAATTCCACATCCAAATGTTATGATTGTCAAAAACGCACAGCTCATCCCAATAGAAATGGTAGTAAGGGGTTATATAACGGGTGTTACAGGAACATCAATATGGGGGTCATATGAAAAAGGAGAACGAAATATTTATGGATTAAAATTTCCAAATGGATTATTAAAAAACCAAAAATTAAAAACTCCCGTTATTACTCCAACAACAAAGGAAGATGTGGGGCATGATAAGCGTTTAACTGAAAAAGAAATTTTAGAAAAAAAAATAGTTTCACCAAAGATGTGGAACCAAATGAAGCGCGTAGCTATTGAATTATTTAACTATGGAACAAAAGTTTCTGCAAAAGGAGGACTAATTTTAGTTGACACAAAATATGAATTTGGAATAGATGAAATGGGGGAGCTTTTATTAATAGATGAGATTCACACTCCTGATTCATCCAGATTTTGGATAAAAAAAACGTATAATGATAGATTTAAAAAAGGAATAGAACCAGAAAACTTTGATAAAGAATTTATGAGACTTTGGTTTAAGGAGCATGGGTACACGGGAGAGGGGAATCCTCCAAAGATGAACAAGAAAATAATTAAAGAAATAAAAAAAAGATACAAGGACGTGTATGAAAAAATAACTGGTGAGAAATTTTCTTATTCTAGGAAGAAGATTACATTGTAGGCATATGGAAAAAAAACTGGCACATAAGTGTGGAATATTCGGGGTTTATGGAAAAGACTTAGACGTTGCTCGTCTTACCTACTTTGGTTTATACGCGTTGCAGCACAGGGGGCAAGAAAGTTCTGGAATTGCGGTATCAAATGGTAAAAAAATTTCTGTGCATAAAAAGTCTGGTTTGGTTGCGCAGGTGTATGCCGAGAAAGACTTAAAAAAATTAAAGGGATACATCTCAATTGGACACAATAGATATTCTACTTCAGGTGGTGTTTACGATACTCATATTCAGCCTGTATTTTCAAATAATGGTGAGGTTGCACTTGCGCATAATGGAAACTTACCTGTTGTAAAAAAGTTAAAAGAGTTTCTAAAAGAGAAAGGGGTTTTGGCAAAAGGGTTAAATGACTCGGAGCTTATGCATTGTGTTGTCCAATATCATTTAAAAAATGGGCAGTCGTTGGAGGAAGCAGTTAAACTCTCATATCCATTGTTTACCGGAGCATTTTGTTTACTCATTATGACTAAAGATAAAATTATTGCGCTTCGAGACCCATATGGGATAAGACCTTTTTCTTTGGGAAAATTAAATGGTGGGTATATATTTTCATCAGAGACATGCGCAATAGATACCGTAGGAGGGCAAACAATAAGAGAAATTAAGCCAGGGGAAATGATAGTAGTTGATGCAAATGGACTAAGGTCATATCAACTTGAAAAATCAAATCAAAAACTTGATATTTTTGAATTTGTATACTTTGCAAGACCGGACAGCAGTATCTTAGGAGAAAGAGTTCATGATGTTCGGAAAAATTTAGGCCGAGAACTTGCAAGAGAATGTAAGTTAAATGCTGATGTTGTTATTCCGGTTCCGGACTCATCTATTCCTGCGGCAATTGGCTATTCGGAAATTTCAAAAATCCCTTTTGACGTTGGACTAGTGAAGAATAGATACATTGGAAGAACATTTATTTTGCCTGATCAAAAATTACGAGAGAAAAGTGTGCAAATGAAATTAAATCCAATTCGTAATATTATAGAGGGGAAAAGAGTAGTAGTTGTGGATGATTCAATTGTAAGAGGGACTACGCTTAGGCAATTGGTTGCAATGATGAGAAGAAATGGGGCAAAGGAAGTACATATACTATCAAGTTGTCCTCCTGTTGTATTTCCGGATTTTTACGGTATAGATACGCCATCACAAAAAGAACTTATTGCATCGCATAGATCAATTTTACAGATTAAAGAGCATATTAATGCTGATTCATTATATTTCCTCTCATATAAGGGTTTATTAAAGGCAACAAATCTTTCTGAAGATGTTTTTTGTACATCATGTTTTACTGGGGAGTACCCAATTGATATTGGCAAAAATGCAAAAAAAATAAAGAAGCCTGCCTTTTTAAAGATATGAAAAAATTGGCAGTTCTTGTTTCAGATACTGGTACCGGTACAAATCTTCAGGCAATTGTAGATGCAGTTTCCGAAGGGGAGATTGATGGAAAAATAACTGTTGTTATTTCAGATAATAAAAATGCACAAGCAGTTGTTAGGGCAAGGAAAAGTAATTTAAAAATTGCCTACTGTTTTAATAAAAAGAAATTGCTAGCTCTTTTGAAAAAATACAATCCAGATTATATATGTCTTGCCGGATGGAAACAATTTATTGCAAGTAACGTCATTAATGCGTATCAGAATAAAATATTAAATTTACACCCTGGTTTGATTCCTGATCAAATGAATAGTTTGGTTATGAACCCAGACGGATCGATAGGATTGTGGAATAGGGGAAAGTTAGCAGATCTTGCAATTCAGAATTTTATATATAAAAATGCCACGTTTGCTGGCTCATCTATTCATTTTTTATCCCATGAGTTTGACTTTGGAAAAGTTTTGGGACGGTGCTTTGAAAAAATAAATCCTTCTGATACAATCGATTCACTATATTCTCGACTTAAAAAGAAAGAAAATAAACTTTATGTTTCTGTACTAAAAAAACTTTGCATGGAGAAGCTTAAAAATGAAATTATAGTTGCCGTCATTGATTCTGGTGGAAGAGGTGCGGCTCTTGTCCATGCATATTCGAAAAGTAAACGCGTTAAGAAAATAGTGGCAATCCCCGGAAACTCTTTATACAGTTTAAATACAGATAAAAAAATTTCAACCTACCCTAACGTTTCAATAACAGACGCAAAAAGAATTATAAGTATATGTAAAAAAGAAAGAGTGGATTTAGTGGATGTTGCTCAAGATGATGCAATTGCTGCGGGACTTGTAAATACTTTACAAAATGACGGATTTAATATGATTGGACCAACAAAAGAGGCTGGTCAAATTGAATGGGATAAGGCGTGGGCCCGGGAGTTTATGAAAAAAAATAACTTGCCAATTCCTCCATATCATATATTTTCATCAGAAACACATGCAATAGAATTTATAAAGAAGAACAAAAATAAAAAGTTTTTTATAAAAGCTTCTGGACTTGCTGCGGGAAAAGGTGCTATTCCTGCAGAAACAACAGAAACTGCAATAACTGCGATACGTAGCATGAAATCATTTGGAAAAGCTGGGGAAACGTTTGTAATAGAAGAATGGCTTGAGGGAGAAGAATTTTCGTTTTTTGTAATTACGGACGGTGACACATATCAAGTCATCGGAGGTGCGCAAGATCACAAGAGACTATATGATGGAGACGTGGGTCCAAATACTGGTGGAATGGGTTGTAGTTTTCCGGCACATATTATAACTTATTCAATTAAAAAACAGTCAGAGGAAATAATTGATAAAACTATTTCAGGATTAAAAAAAGAAGGAAGACCTTATTCAGGAGTATTATATTTAGGAGCAATTGTTGTAGGTGGAAAGGTTTTTGTTATTGAGTTTAACGCAAGGTGGGGAGACCCAGAGGCAGAGGTGATTCTTCCCGGTATAAAAAATGATATGGTATCACTTGCTGAGGCTGTAATATTTAAGAAGCTTAACAAAACATCTATAAAATTAGAGGATAAATCAAGAATTGTAATTACTGGTAGTTTGCGAGATGGGTTAGAAAAAAAACAAAAAGAACTATTTGGTGTTGAAAGTATTTTAAAAAATAATTCAGTTACGTTTTATCCTACACGAGTTATAAAAAAAGGTAAAAAATATTTTGTAAGCTCTGGGAGGCTGTTTTATATTGTAGGAACTGGAAGCAATGTAATTGAGGCAAGAGAAAAAGCTTATGCCGCAATTGCAAAGCTGTATGTTGAAGATAACTTGCTTCACTTCAGAACAGATATAGGTTGGAGAGATGTAGAAAGGATGTATGCATGATACAACGTGTAATTGTTGCAGGATTTGAAAATGGAAAGTTTGCGGAAACTTTTTTACATGGTAAAAAAGTTATTATGACGCGTGTGTTTTCACTCGAAGGAATTACCATGAAGCAAGCACATATTTTAGCGGAAAAACTTTTCTGCGAAAAATTAGTTCAAAAATATGCATTAAATATAGATATTGTAAGTGCACAAGAAGTTGTTGAAGTTGCATATAAACCTGGGGTTATGAATCCTGAAGTTGCCTCAATTATAAAAGGCGCAAAAGACTTAGGGATAGATTTGCAAATTGCTGATAGCGCTACAAGGTATTATTTTCTTGAGAATATAAAAAAAGGAGAGGGGAGAAAAGTAATTGAAGCTTTAAAATTATTTAATCCTACTGTTGAGCACATTGTTGAAAGTCTTCCAAAGACACTTCTTATAGAAGGGGTTTCTGGAAAAATTGAGTCCATAGGTATTACCACGATGACCGATCAGGAACTTTTAGATTTATCTCAAGATACTCTTTTTTTAAATTTAGATGAAATGAAAGTCATCCAGAGTTATTTTAAAAAAATAAATCGAGAACCACGAGATGGAGAGCTTGAGACCATAGCACAAACGTGGAGTGAACATTGTGCCCATAAAACGTTTAAAGCAAAGTTGATAGTAGATGGAAAGAAAAAAAAGCCACTTATTTCAAGGCTTATAAATGAATCTAAAAAACATAATAAACTTATTGTATCTTCATTTATTGATAATTCTGGGATCATGGAATTTTATGATGGAATGTCTATATGTGCAAAAGTAGAGACACATAACAGTCCGTCAGCAATTGAGCCGTATGGAGGGGCCGCAACAGGAAGTGGAGGAGTTTTTCGAGATATCTTGGGAACGGGACAAGGTGCAAAAACAATTGCATCAACCGATATTTTTTGCTTTGCATATCCCAATATGCCCTTTAAGTTTCTTCCAGAAGGGTGTCTCCCTCCAGATTATTTGTTAAAACGTGTTGTGACAGGAGTAAAAGATTACGGAAACAGGATGGGAATTCCGACAAATAATGGATCTGTTCATTTTCATAATGATTTTCGAGCTAAGCCAACAGTAATTGTGGGGGGATATGGTATCATTCCAACCAGATATGCACAAAAAGGAAAAGCTAAAAAAGGGGATGCGATTGTAGTTATTGGTGGGAAAACTGGTAGAGATGGAATTCATGGTGCAACATTTTCTTCAGCTGAGATGACGCATAAGACGGTAAATATTAATTCGTCTGCTGTTCAGATTGGGAATGCCATTGAAGAAAAACGAATGTTTGATGCAATCCTTGAAGCGAGCAGTCTCAATCTAATACGTGCAATTCAGGATTGTGGTGCGGGTGGGTTTTCATCAGCAGTTGGGGAAATGGGAGAAGAAATAGGAATAGACGTGGATATTTCAAAAGCGCCACTTAAGTATCAGGGACTTTCCCCATGGGAAATATGGGTATCAGAATCTCAGGAGCGAATGGCTGCAGCAATTTCAAAGAAAAATCTAAAAAAGTTTTTGCAGGTTTGTAAAAAATACAACGTGGAAGCAACAGTTCTTGGGGAGTTTACTGGCAAAAAAAAGATAACAGTAAGATATAAAAAAGAAATTTTATGCGATCTGGATGTTGCATTTTTATATCATGGATTGCCAAGAAGAAATATGGTTGCACGTAAGGTTCAGAAAGTAGAAATGATACAAAAGAAAAATATCTTAAAAAAATCAGATATTCTCCTTCTTCTTAAAAAAATTCTTAAGGACGAAAATATTGCATCAAAAGAACCGATTGTCCGGCTTTATGATCATACTGTTCAGGGAACAAACGCCATGCAACCATATGTTGGTGAAAAATTAGATGGTCCAACAGACGGTTCAGTTATGCGACCAATATTAAAAAAACCGTATGGGATGGTAATATCACATGGGCTTAACCCAATTTTAAACAGAATAGATCCTTATCGTGGAAGTATGTGGGCAGTTGTTGAAGCATTATCAAATTACACTGCTATTGGTGGAAATATTCAGGAAGCATCACTTATCAATAATTATATTTGGCCTTTTCCAGATGAAGTATCACTGTGGGAACTTGATAAAAGTGTAGATGCCGTAGTTAATGCAATGAAAATTTTTAAAACTCCAGTTATCTCAGGAAAAGATTCACTGTCATCTACGTACCGAGGAAAAGATGGAACAGTAATTAAGATCCCTCCCGTTCTTTGTATTTCTGTGTTTGGGAGAATTCCTGATGTTTCAAAAACAGTTTCTTCCGATTTTAAAAATGAGGGTTCCGTCATTTGTCTTTTAGGAAAACAAGATGTGAAAAATATGGGAGGAAGTATGTTGTATCAAATGTTACATGTAACAGCCGGGAATGTTCCACTGCCTGATTTAAAAAAACTACCCTTGCTTTTAAAAACGCTTCATAAGGCGATTAGTACTGGAAACATTTTGGCATGTCATGATGTGTCAGAGGGTGGGATAATAACCGCATTATTTGAAATGTCAGTAGGTGGGGGAATGGGTGTAAAGCTTGCTTTAGATGAAAAGAATACAGATGTTTTGTTTAATGAAACTCCTGGAACTTTTATTGTAGAGGTTGAAAGTAGAGATATTGCGAAGAAGCTATTTAAAAATATCCCCTATAAAGTTATAGGTAAAACAATTCCCGGAAAAAAAATTATTTTAAATACTCAGCAGTTGCATATAGATGAGCTGGTGGAGGTTTGGAAAGAACCCATGAAAAAACTTTTTACGTAATATGAAAAAACCAAAAGTACTTATTTTAAAAGCTGATGGAATTAATTGTGATGAGGAATTACAATTTGCATTTAATCTAGCAGGCGGAGATTCAAAAATTGTACACGTGAATGATTTACGTGCAAAAAAAGACAAACTTTCAAATTACCAAATTTTAGGAGTTCCAGGTGGTTTTTCCTATGGGGATGACATAGTTTCTGGGAAAATTCTTGCAAATGAGTTAACTTCATTTTTTAAAGATGAACTGCAAAAATTCACCGCTCGTCCTGAAACACTAACGATTGGAATTTGTAATGGATTTCAGGTTCTTATCAGAACGGGAATTTTACCATTCGGAAATATAGGGGAAATGGATGCAACACTCATGCACAATGACTCAGGACATTTTGAATGCAGATGGATTGATTTGGAAATAGATAAAAATAATTCTTGTGTGTTTTTGCAAAACCTGAAAGAAAAAAAAGTTACCTACCAAGTAGCTCATGGTGAAGGAAAATTTTTTACAAACAATAAAAATTTAGCTCGTGTGGAAAAAGAAAATCTTGTAGGATTTCGATATACTGACAGTATGGGAAATCCTACCCAAAATTATCCTGAAAACCCAAACGGTTCACTTCATGCAATAGCGGGTGTAACTGATAGTACAGGACGGGTTTTGGGTATGATGCCGCATCCTGAGAGATTTGTTGTAAAAGAACAATATCCAAATTGGAGAAGAGAGAAGAGGCTTCCCGAGGGTCTTCCAATTTTTGAGAATATGGTAGAGTTTGTAAAAAACGCATAATAATTCAATCAAAGGAGGTGAGACTAATGACTGAAAAAAAATTATCGAATAAAGAGAACTTAACTGAAGACACTAAAAGACAATTTGATGGATTCGTGATGGGTCGTGTTTTCGTTAGACCAGTAGGTAATGAAGTAAACCGTGAAGTCGTGGAAGCAGTTCTAAAACATAAATCATAACCACCTTTTGGTGGCAGATGATTTGATGCTTAACTTTGTAGAAAAGTGGTTATTCTATGAAAAAAATTACCTATAAAAATTCAGGTGTGGATTACTCCAAACTTGATCCAATTAAAAAATTAGCACAAGCTGCAGCGCTTAACACTGGAAAAAATTTGCTACTCCATACGTTTTCAGAAATTGAAGATACCAGGGGGGAGTCTGCGTACGTTTGGAAACAGGGAAATACTTATATGGCAACAGTTATTGAGGGACTGGGTACTAAAAATCTGGTTGCAGATGAAATGAGGTCAATTACTGGAAAGACTTACTATGATGCAATTGGACATGATACTATTTCAGCTATTATTAATGATCTTATTTCAGTTGGCGCAAGACCTTTGACGGTGCATGCATACTGGGCAGTAGGAGATGGTAAATGGTTAGAGGATACAAAGAGAATGAAAGATTTGATAAAAGGGTGGAAGCGTGCATGTGATATTGCAGGTGCATCATGGGGAGGCGGTGAGACTCCAACCTATAAAGGAATTATTAATCCTGATACGATTGATTTGGGAGGAAGTGCAGTAGGGTTTATAAAAAATAAAAAACAGCTTCTTCTTGATAAAAATATTAAGGTAAATGATAGAATAATTTTTCTCAGAAGTTCTGGAATAAATGTAAACGGTTTAACACTTGCTCGAAAAATCGCAGACAAGCTTCCGAAGGGGTATAGAAAAAAACTTCCTTCTGGCAGAATGTATGGAGACGCGCTTCTTGATGCATCTCACATATACGCAAAGCTTTTAAAGGACTTGTTTGATGCTGATGTAAGCGTTCATTATGTATCAAACATAACTGGACACGGATTAAGGAAAATTATGCGGGCGAAACAAAGATTTACGTATAGGATTGAACGTCTTTTTGAACCTCAGGAGATTTTTTCATTTATTCAAAAGCATGCACATTTAACAGATGAAGAAATGTATGGTACGTATAACATGGGACAGGACTATGCATTGTTTATTCCAGTCTCAGACATTAAAAAAACTTTGGAGATTATAAAAAAGAATAAATTCCAAGGCTTGGATGCAGGAGTGGTGGAAAAGGGTGTAAAACAAGTAATAATAGAATCTAAAAATATCGTGTTTAATGCGGAAGAATTGGATTTAAGATAAATTAGTTGGTGTAACTGGGGCAGGTGCCGGCGTAGAGTGCATCCGTACTGCAAACGGTTCCATCAGGTAAGGTGCATTGAGAGTTGGGTATTGCAAGTGTTTCTCCGCCAAGCCATGCGCAGTACATTTGTCCCGTATTATCGTACCCTGTGGTTTTAACTCCTCCTACCGGGCATTCACCTCTAAAAAGTGCCCATTCTTCACAGCTCATATTGTCTTCGAAGTTGCACAGCCCGTATTGTGCACCATTACCGAGGGTTTGAATAGAAAGTGTTCCACCCACTTTTTCACAATTAATTGATGCTGGGTTTGCAAGTTGAGGGTTGTTTTTTTCTATGACATGTTCAAAGGGTTTACTCAAAAAAACCGAAAGCATAATTTCACAAGGGCAATCAAATTCAAGAGGCTCGTTAGGGTTATTATTCGTGGGTTTTGTTGAGTAGGAAAAAAGAACAAATTGCGTTCTGTCATCATCGCTTCTTTTATACCCCCAAGTAGATGCACCCGGACCATCTGCTGCAAGTGAATTATCTATTACAAAGCCTTGTTTTTCTAGAATATCTTTATTTTCAAAATTCACAAAATCTGTTATCTGCCCTGAAACTGTTGCTTCAATTTTTGTTCCTGAAACTGTTGTACCATTTATTTTCTCACTTGTTTTTTCCGGATTGCTCCATGCTGCAATGTTTTGATTGTCTATAAATTGTAAAAGAGTAGCGCTTGTTCCGGTTTGGTTTTGTGATTTTTGGTATACGTAAAAAAGAACCCCAATTAAAAGAATTATTCCAAATAAAATAAGTGTTTTTTTCATTTTACCAATTTTTCTTGAGTGAAATAAGTGCAAGCACAGCGGTTGCAAGAGTAATAAGAGGCCAGGTTGGATCAGTTGCATACCAAGCAGCTGTTGCCGAGAATACTATTAAAAGAAAAAGTAGCACGGGTAATAATTGTGATTTCTGATTTTTTGTTCTGGATATTTTTTTGGGCATATTTTTACTGTAAATCATTTGAGTTATTATTTGCAAGTGTTTTGTTGACCAAACTAAAAAAAGTAGTGTAAAGTAGAAGTAATGCCCAGAGTTAGAAAAATTTTTGTTATTTTATTTTCAATTCTTTTATTTTTAACAATTCCGTACTTAGGAAAAAAAGATAAGCTTGTGGACATACTTCATTTACCTAATTTCCAGACATACGCGGATACAAACGATTTTTTTTACATAAGATCTCTCAATTAATGCGAGTTTTTTAAGTAATAAAAAATGAATCAGTATTTTTCAAGTAATCTTCAGTTATGTATACAGGATAATATTTGAGTCTGTGGGTTAATCGTTTAAATGTTCTTTTTTAAATGTCTTTTTAATCTTTTGCATGCTGGTTGATTCTTTTTCATTCTTCCTTTTATCTATTTTGTGTTTTATGAGTTCGTATATCATGGGTAGTAAAGATACAAATACAACGCCCAGAACTGCATATTCAAAATTATCTTTAATTACTGGGAGTCCGCCAAAGAAATACCCTGCAAACGTAAGGGATGTCACCCAAATAAATCCACCCACAATATTATATGTAAGAAATGTTCCATAATGCATTTTTCCGATCCCTGCAACAAAAGGAGCAAACGTCCTAATTATAGGTACAAACCGAGCTAGGATAATTGTTTTACCTCCATGTTTTGCATAAAAATTCCGCGTTTTTTCAAGATATGATTTTTTAAAGATTCTTGAGTTTTCTCGAGCAAAAACACGTTCTCCGATTTTATTACCAATCCAATAATTGACCGTATCACCTAGGATTGCAGCAATAAGAAGAGTTATATAAACAAACCAGATATTAAGATAACCACCTCCAGCAAGCGTACCAACAACAAAAAGAAGTGAATCTCCCGGGAGAAATGGCGTTACTACGAGCCCAGTTTCTGCGAAAATAATAGCAAAAAGAAGAACATAGGTGAGTGGACCAAAAAGATTGATTACATATGCTAAATATTCTTCAAAATGTAAAATAGCTTGTAAAATTTCCATTGAGTATTAAGTATATATTGTTTTTAAGACTACTTGCAATAATAGATTAACCTCTCATCACAAGAAATGACAGATAGCCTATGTATAATGTTACCATAGTTATTCCTTCTAATCTTCCAACAACTCTTTTTTTCATTATAAAAAAGCTAATAAACAATACAAAAGTTGCAATAAATAATACAAGGATGTCGCCTAGAGACTGACCGTTTATTGGTATTTCTTTCGTTGTAGACGTAACGCCGAGGACAAGGAATATGTTAAAAATATTTGATCCGACTACGTTTCCCACCGCGATTTCAGCCTGTTTTCTAATTGCTGCGACAACACTTGTTACAAGTTCAGGAAGGCTTGTTCCAACAGCGACGATTGTTAGTCCTATAAAAGTTTGGCTTACACCAATAGCAGTGGCTATATAAACAGCACTGTCAACCAAGAACTTGCTTCCTATTATAAGTCCCATGAGTCCAACGACAACCACGAAGATGCTTTTTGGCATTGTCTCTTTTTTGACTAATGGTTCATCGTCTCCAGTAACTTTTGCGATTCCAAAAGTATAGTAGAGGAAGATAATAAAAAACAATAGTAGTATAAGTCCATTACTAAATGTTAGTGATCCGATAACTTGGGTTGAGGTTATTGAAAGTGGTTGCGTACTAACCCTATCTAGAATGTTTTGTATTCCAAGAATAGCAAGTACCACAGCGCCCAAAAATGACATAGGAACTTCTTTCCACACTGTATTTTTTTGAACCGCAAGGGGGGTAACAATTGCGGAAATACCTAAAATAAGAAGTATATTTGCTATATTAGATCCCACTACGTTTCCAAAAGCAACTCCAGTATTTCCAGATATTGCACTCGTTATGGAAACAACCAGTTCAGGTGTGGATGTGCCAAACGCAACAACAGTTAACCCAATTACCATGGGATTTATTCTAAGTCTGAGCGCAAGAGCTGATGCACCTCTTACTAAAAAGTCCGCTGATTTAACAAGAAGTAGTAGTCCTATTATAAAAAGGATTATTTGAAAAAACATTTTGATAGTGTAACAAATTGTAGAATCGTAAAGAAGTATCATTTCGTACTTTAATATTTGACAGAAGCTAGTTGACAAAAACGTAACTCTTGGATACTCTATACCTATGCCAAAAAAAGAAGAAAAGACAGAGGAGGAAAAAAAAGAAGCAATTGAAAAAGCTGCGGCTTCTGTTGAGGAGGCAATAGAAAAACTGAATGATTCAGAAGGTGTAGAGCATGAAGATGAAATTGTTGGAGAAGATATTGTTCAAATAAAAGAGGAAGAAAAAACAGAAACTGTAATTGAACCACCTACTCAGACTGAGCAGAAAACTCAGAGTTCTGCAGAAGAGTCCATTTCTGAAGAAGAAAGCGTTGAGGCTCAAGGGCAGGATACTGATGCAGGTACAGTTTTTACAAGATCTGCATATCAGGAAGAAAAAACAAATAGTGGAAGTAAGGCAAAATTAATAATTGCCATTTGTCTTATTATTATTTTTACGATTTTAGGATTTTTAGGTGGATATTTATATGGTAAAAATACAGGATCTTTAACTTCTCCCGCGACTTCTGAACAGCAAGAAACAGTTCCTACACTTACACTAACGCCAACTGAAGAAGAAGTTGATTTATCTGCATACTCTATTGAAATTTTAAACGGGAGTGGGGTTGCGGGTGTTGCAGGGGATGAACAGGATGCGCTTGAGGCAGACGGATTTAGTGTTGAAAATACAGGAAACGCAGAGAATCAAGATTTTACTGAAACAACCATTTCTGCTAAATCTTCAGTTTCACCTGAATTTATTCAAAAACTTCAAGATTCATTGTCTTCTAGATACGTAGTTTCTGATGATACAGATGAGCTTGACTTAGATAATGATTATGATGTAGTTGTAACAATAGGTTCCGAAACAGTAGTGGATGAATAACTTGAAAATTTCTTAAGGTTCAGGTATAATATCCTATAATTATTTACACCCATACGGGTGTTTTTTTATGGAAAGAAAAATCTTAAGAAATTCATTGGGAGTTGCAGCAGCGCTTGGTATTGGTGTATCTTCATGTGCTGAAATATCAGTTGCCAAAGCGCCTCCGGAAGATCCTGAAGCGTATACGAATTACGTTCAGGTTGCAACAAGCAGACCTAATCGCCTGGTTTTACCAGGAATTCAACTGGGGTCTATGTCATCGGCTCAGCCAGTGGTTGAAAGTAAGAAAGACGCTGTTTTTTCGCAAGAAGTGCCTGACACCACTCATGTAAAAGAGCCTGAAGTATTACAATTTTGGACGGGGATTGCAACTTGGTACTCAAGAGACGGATGCGTAGGATGTAGTGAAAATCTTCTTATGGCAAATGGTGAACCACTAAATGATAATGCTTTGACGGTTGCGTTTAACTATGCACCACTTGGAAGTTCACTTAAGGTTACCAATTTAGATAATGGAAGGTCAGTTGAGGTACTGGTGACTGATACTGGTGGATTTACGGAAATAGGAGATGGAAGAATAGTTGATGTGACAATTGCAGTTAAAAACGCACTTGGAATTTCTGATATAGGAAATGTGAAAGTGGAACTTTTAAATGACTAAGATATTATGGTTTCATTTTTAGGTACAGAAGTGTAAGTAAAAAAGGTATGATGTAAAGCATCCCACCCCAAACAGCATAATTCATATATTCTTCAAAAAACCCAGTGAGTCCCAGCATATTTCCAAAATTGAGCCACTCCCATGGTTGAATGAGAAGATAATGAAGAAAGTATTCATGAATAATTTTTGGAATTCCAATAACTGCTGCAACCAACAAAAACCTTTTTTTGCTGCTAAATAGTATGTTATTTTTAGTAATCCATTTGTATAACAAATAAAAAATAACAAAATTTTCAAAGAAATTAGGGAAGTATAAAAGAAAATTTCTATTTGCGGTTAGGAAGAATAGACTGTCCCCAATCATTCTGAATAAAAATAGGAATATCGCAGTCTTTTTAAAAATAGTGTCTTTAAATCTGAGAATGACTAAAACAATTATTGACTGGTAATAAAGGTCCATTGATTTGTCCCAGGTTTGGTATAGTTTTAGATCAGCTGCAGTTTTTACCTGGACAAATTTCCAGTCATACATGTCACATAAATTGGAAATTAAAATTCCAAAAAGCGGCCACCTGAAGATGGAAAGAGGAACAAAAAGGCGTACTACTGTTTCAATCCAGGGAAACGGCATAACAGTATCATATCAGATTTTATTTTCCTCGTTTTTGCAATATCTTCTTGTTGAATAACCTAGGTTTAGCCTCGTTTAACATCCGATGTTAAGAACTTATCTTAAATCAGCGGCAGCTTCTCGTTCTTCTGGTTAAACTATTGCTCGTTGCAATTCTCATATTTAAACTATATGATGAATGCATGGCGACTTTGATAATAATAGTAGTAATAGGTTTATTTTTCGCATTTTTCGCAACTCAAAATACCGGAAACGTATCTATTAATTTTTTAAACTATTCACTTTCAGAAATACCAATATATGCGGTTGTAATAGTGTCATCTTTACTTGGACTTTTTCTTTCCTGGATTTTGAGTATGCTTAAGGGAATAGGAACAGGTTTTACATTGAGGGGTAAGGAAGGGAAGATAAAAGCCGGTACAAAAGAAAATGAAGAATTAACTCGTCGAGTTCATCAGCTAGAGATAGAAAACGCAAAACTTACAACTGCAGCTAATCTTCCCTCTTCTTAAAGATCTACGTATTTTATCATTGATGAGCGTGAGTGATCTCGTGATATAATTACCCCATGAATCTATCAGTTGGGATTGTTGGGTTGCCGAATGTGGGAAAGTCCACACTTTTCAATGCGTTACTGAAAAAGCAGCAGGCTTTGGCAGCTAATTATCCGTTTGCAACCATAGAGCCAAATGTTGGTGTGGTTCCTGTGCCTGATTTCCGCCTCGAACAGCTTGCAGAAATAACTCGAACAGAACTTGGAATGACAAACCTTCCTCCAATTAAACATGCGCTTGTAGAATTTGTAGACATTGCAGGGATTGTAAAAGGTGCATCTGAGGGTGCGGGACTCGGAAATAAATTCCTAAGTCACATCCGTGAAGTAAAAGTGGTAGCACATGTTGTGCGGGCATTTGAGAATCCGGATGTTATTCGTGAGGGAAGTGTGGGTGTGAGCGAGGATTATGAGATTATTCAAACAGAGTTAATACTTGCTGATCTTGGTACCGTATTAAAAATCAAAGATCAAAAATCAAAAACACAGATAAAAAATCAAAAAGAAATTGAAGAAAAATTGTTTACACAGCTTGATAGTGGAAAACCGGTTCGAGATCTCATGTTTACGGATGAAGAGCAAGTATTTGTAAATCAACTCGGATTACTCACTGCAAAACCGGAAATTATTGTTCTGAATGTTTCAGAGGATCAGTACTCGGATGGAAAAAACGATGAAACTATTAAAAAGTATGCGGATTTGTTAGAAGTGAGTAGTGAGTCGTTGGTCGTTATCTGTGCAAAAATAGAATCAGAGTTGGCAGAATTAGGCGATGATGATTCGAAACAATATCTCAAGGAGCTAGGAATAGAAAAATCAGGTCTTGAAAGGCTTATTCAAAAAGCATATGACAAGCTTGGGCTTATTTCATTTTTAACATGCGGTGATATAGAGGTAAAAGCATGGACCATTCGACTCGGTTCTACTGCAGTAGAAGCAGCGGGTGAAATCCACACAGATTTTATGGATAAATTTATAAAAGCAGAAGTAATGTCATATGATGATTTTGTATTGAATAACGGTTGGAAAAAATCTCGTGAATCAGGAAAAGCCAGAATGGAAGGTCGCGATTACATTATGCAAGATGGAGATGTTGTTGAGTTTAGAATTGGACGGTAGGATATGATAAGATGAACGTATGGAAGGATCAGAAGTAAAGCCTCAGATAGAAAGTAAAAACCCTCAGTATAAGGTTATTATTCCAATAGGGCTCGCACCTCGGGCTGCTCGCATTGCGAATAGTGTAATTTCTGGAGAAATTAATAGTGGGGAGAGGCCTGAAGTTATGAAGCCTGGTACAGAAGAAGACGCAATGGGAAAATTTCAAACAGAGTTAAACGTAGGAGTTGCCAATAAGCGAAGTGTTGTTTCTACTTTGACTGGGGAGGAGCTTAAAGATATTGTTGATCGATATGAGAAATTGGCAGTCACAGAACAGGATCCGTTAAAGGTGGGGGAAATAAAAGATGTCATAAGGCGGCTTACTGAGCAATTTGAAGAAGCAAAAAATCCGCCCACGCAAGAAGCGAAAGAACCATCAAGGTTTGGTATGGGATCTATAAGATCCTGGCTTACAAAACGTACAGAGCACGGAAAATTTGACTAAATTTTATGAAAATGGAACGAGTTGAATTTCCTGGAAGAATAATTGTATATGCAGCAGAGATGGTGATGGGAGTTGTGTATGCACTCCAAGATGTGAAGTGGGCAGGTGAAATTATCTTAGATCAGTTAAAAAACTCACATAATACGGATAGGCAAAGGTTCCAGAGACACAGATGGCCAGATTTAACTTGAGAATTTGCATACCCGGAGTATAATAATAGCTATGACTCCTGAATATGGTACTTTACTGCCAGATGTTATGCGCGATGCATCAAGGAATTTGGTTGCGGCTCCGCGTGTTTTTCATGAAGCAAGAGAAATATTAGGTAATACGTTTTTACTTCAGGTAAAACTTAAACATGATTTATATAGGAAATTTATTAGGACTCTTGATTCAGTTGAGGATAATAAAATATATTTTACTTCCTCCTTGGAAGATGAACGGGTAAGGGAATTACAGAGAAAAATTGAAGCAAATACAGTTATAATTAAACGGAGAGTAGCGGTTTCACTTTCGTTTCAAGATATGTTTGATTTGCAAAACGTTTTTGATGAATTTGGTGTGTTTAATAACCGCAGAAATCCTGAAGGAAATGGTATGTATAATGATCTTAAAAAAGAAATGAAAAAAGCGTTTGATAAAGCAAGTGATCCTAAGTGGGAATCCATAAGAAAAGTTTTTCGAAACGTTCGAAAAACCCTTTTGTATAGTGAGAAGCTATAATAGGAAAAAAATGATATGAAAGAAGAAAACTGTATTTTTTGCAAAATAATAAATGGGGAAATCCCAAAGGAATTTGCCTATGCGGATGATGAGGTTGTAGCATTTGAAGATATTAATCCAGTTGCAAAAGTGCATTTACTTGTTATTCCAAAGGAGCATATATCTGATTTTCTTGAAAATAAAAATGAGAAAACCCATATGGCAATCGTAAAAGCACTACACCATTTAATAGAGAAAAAGGAGCTTATGGGAAAAGGATACAGGCTTGAAGTTAATGGTGGGGGAGCGCAGGTAGTTTCACATCTTCATTTTCACCTCATAGGACCAACTGGTGTTCACAACGGCTAACTTTTCCCAAACAAAACATTTATTATGGGAAGATCAGTAAATATTCCCCTTATAATTCCAGCCCTGTGAAGTTTTATAATTTCCTCAGGGTTTTCCCCAGCAAGATAAGCAGGATTATTTTTAAATGATTTTTTATATTTCCACAGCATTTCATAGTGTGATAAAACAGGAGAACCATTAGTATATTTATCAGGTTTTTTTGCAAATGTCTCCCACTCATCATCTGGAACATGGAAAACACATCTATCAGGTCCTACAATTTGTGATGCCATTCTGACTGTGTTTGGGTCTTGAGAATAGAGAAGTAATTTTCCATTTGACCATGCAAGTAAATTATTAACATGAGAACTGTTAAAATTTCCCCGTTTTAGTTCAATAAAACATCCCATATTTAGTTCAGAGGCTATTTCAAGCGCACTTTTCGCGTGTAGTTGCGGAGCCCCAATTCTAGCTGTTTCACTTTCCGCGTCAAATCCAGCAAGTACAATTTCACCTATTCCAAAATTCTGCCCATGTCCCATGTAAAGTCTTTCTCCAACATCACCTTCAACCCAAGTTGCGCTTTTGCGCGCAGCGGCTTTTATAGTATTTTCGCTATTTCCTGCTCTGTGCGCTATGGTTTCAAGTCCTGAATTTTTAATATATTCAATTTGCTCATAAGTGGGGTGAGGCATTTCTTTTTTCGGTATTGAACCAAGTCGTACGCCTTTTCTTGCTTCATGAAGCACAATTCCCAGACCAATGGCACTTGATATTTTCAATAAATCTCTCCTGCTTACTTCATGCATAGTCTTAGCCTCGTCTCAAAACGTAAGAGATAGGTTCATGAACACGCCTATAGCTTTCATTTTTTACCTATTTGTTCTATAATAACACGAGTGTTTCACACATTTAAGGAGGTGTTTTTACCATTATGGTATTTGTTAAAAAACAGCCCGGAGATAGTCCGGACGCAATGATTAGAAAATTCAGCAGAAAAGTTATGTCTGAAGGTGTTATTCAGGAAATGAAAAAGCGCGAGTTTTATTTAAAACCGTCTTTAAAAAAGAAATTTAAAAAAGAACTTGCCCGCAAGTTTGCTGCTAAAAGACCAGCAGCATAATTTTTACTTCATGGCTGTATCAGTACAAATTTACGTTGAAAGTAGATATAAGGTAAACCGTAAAAGAATTAAAGAAACGGTTATGCGTGTTCTGTCTGAAAAGCAAATCTTATCTCCGGTTGAAGTTTCTATTGCAATTGTTGGAGACAGAAAAATGACAGCTTTGAATAAAAAGTACAGAGGGCTTGATAAAACCACAAATGTACTTTCTTTTTCTCAGACAGAAGGAGAAGGAATGGTTGCGCCATCAGAAAAATTAATGCTTGGCGATATTGTTATTTCATACCCTGTCATGATTGAGGAAGCGGCCAGGGAAAATATGTTGGTTGATAATAAAATTTGTTTTTGGGTTGAGCATGGACTTGAACATTTACTTGGTGAACACCATGAATAATACAGAGATTAGAGAATAGTGAATAGAGAATAGAACAATGGTTTTTTACAGAAAATACAGACCTCAACTAATTTCCGAGTTAGACCTGGAATCAGTACGTACTAAGCTTACCTCGATACTTTCCTCAGACAGCATTCCACATGCCTTTCTTTTTGCCGGACCCAAAGGCTTGGGAAAAACTTCATCTGCCAGGATTTTAGCAAAAGCAATAAATTGCGAACAAAGGTTAACCTCTAACAGCTCACAACCAGCTACTAACAAGAAATTAGAAAAGTCAGCTGTCGGTAGTCAGAAGTCAGAAGTGAGTATTGAGCCTTGTAATAAATGTAGTGCGTGCGTTTCTATAACGAATGGATCAGCGGTTGATGTTGTAGAAATTGACGCAGCAAGTAATCGTGGAATTGATGAAATAAGAGATTTAAAAGAGCGCATAAAATTTTCTCCATCGAGTCTTAAGACTAAAATATATATCATAGATGAAGTTCATATGCTAACAACAGAAGCCTTTAATGCGCTTTTAAAAACGCTTGAAGAACCGCCAAGCCATGTAGTATTTATTCTTGCAACAACTGAAATGGGAAAACTTCCTGGAACAATAACCTCACGTACCTTTTATGTACCGTTTCAAAAACCAAAAAGTGCAGAGCTTGAAAGAAGTTTAAATCGTGTTATTGCAGGTGAAAATTTAGATCTTGAAAAAGGAGTTTTGGAAAAAATTATAAATCTTTCAGATGGAGCTTTTAGAGATGGTGCTAAAATATTAGAAGATTTAGCTCTTCAATCTAGGAATAAAAAAATTACATTAGAACTTTTAGAGGCACAGTATAAATCAGGATCAATAGATAACTCAGTTGAAAAAATAATATCCTTTACGCTTTCAAAAAATACAAAAGATGCGCTAAGTGTTATTGAAGAATTGCGTAGTATTCAAGCGGATTTTAAAACAGTAATTGAGCAAATGGCGGATAAATTGCACGCAAAACTTTTAGATTCTGTTTCTCAAGGAAAAGAAGAAGATATTACATCTACTCAAAGATTTTTAAAGTTATTAGATGAGGCATATAAAAATATGAAAGGCGCAGTTCTTGCGCAGCTACCACTTGAAATGGCAGTTATAGGGTACTTGTTTGATGAGAGATTAAAGAATAAGCAAAGCTTCCTTTCTCGCGAGCTTGAAAGTAGTGATAAGAAAATAGCGGAAAAAAAAGTCATTACAAACGCAGGTTCTGAGCATTTTGAAGGAGAAGTGAAACAATCCAAGTCAGAAGTAAGTTCTCAGAAGCTAGTAGTCGGAAATGACCTTGATCTTTTTAAGAAGTTACTTGACGCTGTGAATGTAGAAAATAGAATTTTAGCGGCGCTTCTTCGGGGGTCCCACTTGGAAGTTAGTGAAAATAGCGCCGTTTTAAAGCCTCAATCACCATTTCATATGGAAAAATTATCTGAGCAGAAAAATCGTGAAATAATTGAGCAAAAACTTACAGAAGTACTTGGAAAAAAAGTTGCAATAGAGATAAAGAAATAGTTAAAATAGTTGAATAGTTATATAACGATTAGTGTGAAGGGGGGTGTTTTAAGATATGTTTAATCCAATGAAGGGTTTAGGTGCTCTCGGCGACATTAAAAAAATGCGCGACGAGGCAATGAAAATCCAAAAAGAATTACAACAAATAGTGGTTACTGCGTCTCGCGGTCGTGTTTCAGTAGAGCTTACTGCAGACATGAAAGTGAAAAGCTTTGTTATGAATGATGAAGAAATGAAAGATGCAGTAGATTGTTTAAATGAAGCCTTAGAAAAAGCACAGAAAAAAGCTGCCGGAAAGATGCAGGAAATGGGTGGTGGACTAGGTGCGCTTTTAGGTCAGGGTAAATAATCCATTTTTATTGTTCATGCCAAAAAATAATCATACGTTAGAAAACGGCGAATATGTCTTGTTAACAGGAACCTCTAATACTGCACTTTCAGAATCTATTGCAAAGCATCTTAAGAAAAATCTCTATAACCCAATTAGTGTATTTTCAGATGGTGAAATACGGGTGAAAGTGCCTGAGAATGTAAGAAGAAGGCACGTTTTTATCATTCAACCAACGTGTCCTCCGGTAAATACAAGCATTATGGAGCTTATTTTTATGATAGATGCGGCTCAAAGGTCATCTGCCTCTGAGATCACAGCTATCATTCCATACTATGGATATTCCAGGCAGGATAGAAAAGAAATGCCAAGAGTTCCTATTTCATCTTCTGTTATTGCGAATATTCTGGAAAACGCTGGGGTGAATAGAGTAGTAACGTTAGATATTCATTC
>CAZQSX010000007.1:34832-38726 GCA_964596415.1 uncultured Gammaproteobacteria bacterium | reverse complement strand
AAATAATTGCGGTAAAAAGTCCTATGTACAGAACTTTTACGAACGAAAATAATCCATAAAAAAGATTTGCCGGCGACTCGGAATACAGGAGTGGACTGCAGAGAATTATTACAAAAAGCACAAAAGGTTTTGAGAAAAGAAATGAACGCGCTTGTTTATGAGAAAAAACTTTTTTAAACGATGTTAAGAAGAGAAGTAAGATAAGTACATCTGAAATATATAAAGTTGGTGAAAGGTAGTCTATTCTTATTCCTTTAACGTACGAAGAGATTGGCCAAAAATGAGGTCCGAATTGCTGGGGAATGAAAAAGATAAAAAGGAAGAAGATTATAAGTGGCAGTTTGTTCTGATGTGTGAACAAAGACTGTTTCAAATTATTTCTTTTTTATGATAAGTACGCGGTCGCGATCTTCTCCCATTGATTCTGTTGTAACTTCTGAATCTTCTGAGAGTGTCATGTGTATGTGGCGACGCTCCCAAGGTTTAAGACCTCTTACTGTTTTCTCAACACCAGTCGCAACCACATCTTCCTTTAGCCTTTTTGCAAGATCAACTAAATAACTTTCCCGTTCTTCGCGATATCCTCCAATTTCAATCATAATGCGTTTTGGAGTTGTTAGGTTTTTGGAAACTAAAATATAGATAATGTATTCGAGGGAAGAAAGTGTATTACCGTGCTTTCCTATTAGAAGTGCATTATCATCCTTTGCATCAATTGAAACAGTGAATGCTTCATCATTTTCCTCAACCGTTACTTCAGCTGTGACATCAACAAGCTTCAAGAGCTCTTCAATTTTTTCAATGATCATTTCTTTATCTTGCATAGTTTTTTTCTTTTGTAACGCAAGTCAAAGTACCCTTTATCTTGCATTTTGAATTCCTACTTTCTCAAGCCAGGGTTTTAAGCTTCCTGAGCCTACTAATAAATATTGTTGGATTATACCAAAGATTGTGAAGGTATTCCAGTACAAAGCCATTCCAATAGGAAGTGAGAAGGCGAAAAAACCAATCATGAGAGGGAAAATGTACATTGACTGAGATTGTAAAGCTGAAGCAAAATCTGCTTGAACTTCTTTTTTAGACTCTTTTTCGCGATCAGCTTTTGTTTTCAGTGGAAGCATCATTTTAGAAAATATGAATTGTGTTGCTGCAGTAATAAGAGGTATGAGAACTAAAAAGGGCATTGAGCTTAATAATTTTTGTGGAGAATCAGAGACTGAAATTCCGAAAAATGTTGTGTCAAGAGAGTTTAAATGAAGAGCTGGGAAATAAAGCGCTTTGTTAATTGCCGCAACAGCATTTCCATTATTTGCAGATGCAAAATGAAGAAGTGTTGTGTACAAAGAGCCAAACACTACCAGCTGAACTATTGAGGGAAGACATCCAGCCATGGGGTTTACGCCGTGTTCTTTGTATAATTTCATCATTTCTTCTTGTTGTCGTTTTTTATCTCCTTTATGTTTCTCTTTAATATTTGCAAGATGTGGATTAAGGCTATGCATTTTATGCATCTGGCGGGTTTGAGAGGCAATAATTGGCCACATAATAAATCGAATGACGATTGTTAATACAATAATGGCCATTCCAAGAGGATAAGGGGTGTGAACAAAGACTAGCCCTTGGTAGATTGCCACAAGTACATTTGTAAAAGGATTTATGAAAAGTATGTTAAATATTTGACCTATATCCATGATGATTAGTTTCTAGCTTCTAGTTTTGTCAGCACATTTTGCAACTCTGTTATTATAGCGGATTTTGAGTATTCAGTATAGGGGCGTCTTAAAAAAAATACAAGCGTGTAGGTTTTTGTAGAAGGTAATGCATTTTTAAGTTCAAAAATAAACATTCTTTTTATCTTATTTCTGTGAACTGCTTTTTTAGAAACTGCTTTAGATGTTACTACTGCGTATTTAGGTTCATCTGAAGCTTCATACTTTAAAATAAAAAAAGGACTTACTATTTTATTTCTTGGCACACGTCTTCTAAACGAAAATCGCTGGGATTTTTTAAACATGAAAGATGAGGTTAAAACTTTTTAGAAACTGCAAGTTTTTTTCTTCCTTTTGCGCGTCTTCTTTTAATTGTGTTTCTACCAGATGCAGTTTTCATAAGAGACATGAAGCCATGTTTTCTTACTCTTTTTTTCTTTTTTGCGCGGAGCAATTTCTCAGTCATAATGTGTATTATACAAGAAGAAGCTTCAGTTGACAAGAAGACCCCTTTTCATCCTTTCATTTCTTTGCTACCATAAATATATGGTAAGAGTTGCAATAAATAAGAGCTTGCTCGTCTTGCAGACTGCGCTTCCTCATATTTATTGCTCCTTGAAGGAGGTAGAAAATGGTTAAAGTCGCAATAAATGGATACGGAAGGATTGGGCGTGTAGCTCATAGGATACTTATTGAACGGTTTCCAGAAGAGGCTCAAGTAGTTGCGATCAATGCTGGATCATCAACTGACATGAAAGGTTGGATGTATCTTTTACAGTATGACACAATGTATGGTGCACTTCAAAACCACGCAATTTTTGTACAAGACTCTTCAGAGGTTACAATTAAAACATCTCTTGGATCGATTGGTGCGCTTGTAATTGATGATAAAATAACTCCATTTTTTTCTGAAAAAGATCCAGCAAAACTTCCATGGAAAGATTTAGGGGTTGATGTAGTCATTGAGTCAACCGGTCATTTTACAACACCTGATAAGATGAGAGCTCATATTGAAGCAGGAGCAAAGTCAGTTATATTATCTGCTCCTTTTAAAGACGAATCTGCAGCAGCAACTTACGTATTAGGGGTTAACCTTGACCCCAGTAATACATCCAATCTTGAAAATATTGTAAGCAATGCTTCTTGCACTACGAATTGCATTTCACCAGTTGCAGCTATTATTGAAGGAGCATTTGGTATAGAAAAAGCAATGATGACAACAATTCATGGTTATACATCAGATCAAAGAATCCAAGACGGGGGGCATAAAGATTATAGAAGGGCAAGAGCGGCTGCGCAAAATATTATCCCAACAAGCACTGGCGCAACAAAAGCCGCCGCAAAAGCAATTCCTGCATTGCAGGGTATTTTTGATGGAATGGCTGTTCGAGTCCCTGTTGCAGTTGGCTCACTGTCTGATTTTACGTTTTTGCTTAAAAAAGAAGTAACAGTTGAAGAGGTAAATGAAGAACTTAAAAAAGCGGCAGCCTCAGACAGATTTAAAGGAATTTTTACAGTTACCTCTGACCCAATCGTTTCAAGTGATATTATTGGAAATTCTCACTCTTCAATTGCAGATCTGTCTCTCACTCAAGTAGTTGCTGGAAACATGTTAAAAGTTGTTGCTTGGTATGATAATGAATTTGGATATGCTAATAGACTTGTTGAGGAAACGTTACTCCTTGGGAAAAAATATGCATCCGCTTAGATTTATGGTAGAATTTAGACCTCAATGAAAGACATAAGTAATATTACCGTTTCTGGAAGAATTGGAAGTGGTGCAACAACGCTTGCAAAGCACTTATCTGAAAAGTTAAATTGGGAAATGCTTGATGGTGGAAAAATCATGCGAAAAATTCAAGCTGATTTAGGTGCTGGAGTAGAGGAGACAAGTAAACGCCCTGATAATTTTGACTTGGAATATGAAGAAATGGTCGTAAAAACATTAAAAGAGGAAAATCGTCAAATTATCCAAAGTCATCTTGCAGGTTTTGATGCTCAAGGAATTCCAGGCATATTTAAGATATTTGTGGTGTGTGAAGATAGAGAAGGGGCAGACAAGGTAGATGTAAGAATAGATAGGCTTGTTAATCGCGATGGAGTTTCAATAGATCAAGCAAAGCATGAAATAATTGAAAGAGATCGCCAAAATTTAGAAAAATGGAGAAGATTATACGCAAATAAC
>CAZQSX010000007.1:0-34822 GCA_964596415.1 uncultured Gammaproteobacteria bacterium | reverse complement strand
AAATAACGATCAAGAATGGGTATATTGGGATAAGAAATACTACGATTTAATAGTTAATACCTATGAGCATAATCAAGATGAAACGTTAAAGATTGTACTAGAGGCTCTTAATAAATAAACTATCTCCTTCGTTTCTCAAAAATTCTTCTGTCAAATGCCGCATCTAGAACAACTCCCATATCAGTTGAAAGTTCAGGAAAGTTTTCCTCTGCTTGTGCTAATGCATAGTTATAAAATCTTACCCCTTCGTCATCACCTCTAATTTCGGAAGCAATTTTATTAGCATAGTCTACGCTTCTTGCAAGCCAACGATTTGCAGTTCTATTCGTCGGGGCAAATTTAAAATTTCTTGTTGCTTCAAGAAATAAAACCGTAGTTTCAGCAGATGATAAAGCTTGGGATTGAATATCAATGTCTGATGGTGGAACGTACTTAATTGCATTACCTACTGACCTTTCCCTTTTTCTTTCAGGTTTTCCGTCATTATCCTTCTGGGGTTTGGGAGGTTTTACAGCGCGCTCAACCCTTCTTAACAAGTCTTCATATCTTTGCTCAGACGACCATACTCTTGTCTCCATGAGGATATTATATCAAATGGAGAGGTTTAGCCTTGAAGTGCTTCAAGTGCGGGAAGTTTTTTACCGCTTAAAAACTCAAGCATGGCACCTCCCCCAGTTGAGACAAAAGAAAATGAATCTAAAAGATCATGTGTTTTAAGAAGTGCCAAGGAGTCTCCGCCACCAACTATGGAGAATGCATGTGATTGTGCAATTGAACGCGCAATAGAAAGGGTATTTTCTTCAGTCTTGGGATTTCCCATTTTTCCAACAGGCCCATTCCAAACTACTGTTTTTGCAAGTCTTAATATCTGCATAAAGTTTTCAGTATCTTTTTTTGTAATATCCAACCCGTCAGGTGTGTTATCTGCTACTAATACGACAGATTTTTTACCAGGAATTTTTTCATGTTGTACGCGAATTAACGTTTTTTGTTCTTCTGCAATTTTTCCTCCAACAAGAACATAATCTGCAATATGATGCATTTTTTCAACCATAGGAAGTTTTGTTTCAAGCTTTGCGCCTCCGATGAGAACAACAAGTGGACGCTTTGGGTTTTTCATAACATTCGTAAGCGTTTCAACCTCTTTTTCTAAATGAACTCCGGCATACGAAGGAAGAAGCGTTGCGACGCCACACATTGAGGCATGGCATCTGTGTGATGTGGCAAAAGATTCATTCACATAGATCTCTGCTAGTTTTGCAAGTTTTTCGCTAAACTCTTTATCATTTTTTTCCTCTTCATTGAAAAACCTGATATTTTCAAGAAGTGTAATATGATCATTAATAATAAACCCCTGAAATCCGTTTATTTCTGTACGTTTTGGATCATTTTTTTCTTTGGTAAACCATTTTGCAACGGGAAGAAGGCTAAATGTGGCATCTGAACCAGAAGAGGGTCTACCAAGGTGTCCGATGATAATAACATTTCCACCGTGTTTTAGGATGTAGTTAATTGTTTCAAGGCATGAAAGAAGGCGCGTGTCATCAACAATATTACCATTATGAATTTCTACGTCTAAATCTGCTCTTAGAAGAATTGTTTTATTTTTTAAATCTGTTCTGTCTGTAATTACTCGTAGCTTGCCCATGTGTAGTATAGAAAGAGTTTAGTCTGATTTAGGGTGAATTGTCAATGAGCTTGAGCCGTTGATCCTGGTGTTTTTGATGGAGAGGGAAGTGTGCAGCGAATGTTTTTTTCAGTTCCTAAAAGAAAATACATTGCTTTTCCAAAGCATTGTTTTTTTATAATATTGTCTGGAATAACGATCGGGCTAGAAGGCCTTTCCTCTAATAGTTTTATCATAATTTTATTCCAGATTGGGGCAGCTCCTGTTATGCCTGATGCTAAATTTTGATTCATAGGACTGTTATTGTTATTTCCCACCCAAGTTGCAACAACTAAGTTGGGAGTAAAACCTATGGTCCAATTATCTCTTTTACTATCAGTTGTTCCAGTTTTAACAGATACTCTTTTTCCAGGTATTTGAAGCGGAGAGTTCGTTCCAAATGCTATGCTTCTTGCTTGATTATCTGAAAGAATATCAGAAATAATAAATGCAACACCAGGATTTAACACTTCAGAAGCTTCAGAAGTTTTTTTATACGTTGTGTTCCCGAGAGAATCTTTAATTTCAAGAATAGGATTAGGAAGAACTTTTTTCCCACTGTTTGCAACCGTAGCATACACTGTTGCTAGATCCATCATGGTTGTGTCAGCACCACCTAGTGTTATTGATGGTCCATAATTTTCAGGATTGTCCCATGTAGTAATTCCTAATTTTTTTCCTTCATCTACAATGCTTGGTACACCCAGCTCTTGCACGATGCGAACTGCTGGAATATTAAAAGAATTCGCGAATGCTATTCTTAATGGAACTCTTCCATGAAATTTTCCGTCGTAGTTAACCGGGGTATAAGAAGGTCCTTGGGCTGGGGTGATTGTGAGCGGTGCATCATCAAGCAATGAACCTTCTGTGTATCCAGAAGATAACGCGAGCGCATAGGTAACTATTTTAATGGTTGATCCAGGTTGTCTCAGGCTTGTGATAAGATTTACATTTCCGTCAATTTCAGGGTCAAAATAATCTTTACTTCCAACCATCGCAAGGATGTCACCGTTTCTAGGATCTAAGACTAACGCTGCTCCGTTTGAGATTTGAAGATGTTTACTTTCTGACACTTCCTGAAAGACAATAGATTGTGCCTGCTCTTGGGTTTTTAGATCAAGTGTCGTATACACCTGAAGTCCTCCTCGTTCAACCTCAGAAATGCCGTAAGTGTCAATAAGATATTTTTTTACATACATAACAAAATGAGGTGCTTTAATGGGTACATCTCCCCCTTGGAATACAAGTTCTTCTTTTAAGGCATCTGCTTCTTGTTTTGGTGATATGTATTTCATTTTGACCATAGCGTGTAAGACCTCTTTTTGACGTTTTTTCCATAGGTTTTTATTTTCTGAATATGGGGAATAAATGCTTGGTGCACGAGGAAGACCAGCTAGAAACGCTGACTGTGCAAGTGTTAAATCTTTTACATTTTTCCCAAAGTAAACATCACTTGCAGCTTGTATTCCCCATGCTGTTCCACCGTATGGAACATAGTTAAAATACATCTCAAGAATTTTATCTTTGCTATATATGCGCTCAGCCCAGAATGCAAGAATAACTTCTTTTACTTTTCTGGTAACAGTTGGTTCAGGCGTAAGAAGTGCAGATTTTATAAGTTGCTGCGTAATGGTTGATCCGCCTTGAAAGTCATCTGATGTGAGGTTTGAGTACGTAGCTCTTGCAATGCCACGTAAGTCAAATCCAGGGTGTGTGTAAAAATCTTTATCTTCTATTGCAATTGTTGCATGTTTTAAATCAGCTGGTACTTGGTTTAATTCAACTATTGTTCTGTTTTGATTTGCAAAGATTTCATACAGTAAGATTCCATTTCTGTCATATATTTTTGTGGTCTTAGGAATAAAATTTGCTGACAAATTGGAAGGGTTTGGAAGATCAGATAAAAACATGAGAACAATAAGTGGTGCAAATATAAAAACTGTTGAGAAGGTAACACCCCAGAAAAAAAGCTTTACACTATAAAAAAATGTAGTTTTTTTCCTTTTCCTTTTTTTTAGTTTTTTTTGTCCAGTTAGAATCTCCCCTGCATATTTTGAAGTTTTATAAGAAGACACAACAGGTTTTGCAAGACCCTTTCCAAAGGAATCTGCAATATGAAGTGTTTTATACGCAACTTTTCCCGTAAGTATGAGTAGGTTAAGCGTAAGAATAACGGGTATTTTTATAAGAAAAAGAATGATTGTTTGAATAGTGTGGAAAAGTTTTTTTATGATCATTAAAAAACCAGAAAAAATCTGAAGTATGCTTTGCCTTACGGTTAAAGCGATAGGGGAAATTTTGTGTTTTTTATTTACGTTAAAAAGTACTTTGCTTTTTTTTAAATGTTTTTTATGCTTAAAAAGTGAGAATGAAAAGCTTTTTAGTTTTAACCTTGAGGTAAATGAAAAGATAGTTTTTAAAGATTGAAAAGCAGTTTTTAGAAAATGTAAGATTTTTGTCAGTAAAAAGAGCACGCTATCCCCGATCTTTATCAAGATCCAAATTATTAAATAAAAGAAATTTACTATGTGCTTCATTCCAGTTTCATATATCCCAATGTTTTGGGTACTAAAACATTTAATAATGACGGGGAATTACTGTGATTATAGTAAGAGCACACGTATTTGGCAAGAGGGAAAAGGTAATTTTCTATAGGACGTGATAAAACTATTCACTTCCTTCATTGATGAGTTTGTATTACAATAATTACAGCATGAGTAAAACTTTAGTTGTTGGATCTTCAGATATTGATATATTTGCAGCACCGAAAGCTGAATCTTCAGTGAAACGTTCTGGGCAAGAAATTAGTTTTGATCTAGGTGCAAAAGTGCCTGTTCAAATAAAAGCTATGACTATGGGAGGGAATGGAGCAAATGTTTCAGTAGGCATGAAAAAGCTTGGAATGGATGTTTCATTTTACACGTATCTTGGGACTGACATACTATCAAAGCAAATAGAGCAGGAGCTTGAGCTGAACGGAATAGAAGTGATAGAAGACATTAAAAGAGGAGAAAAAACTTCTTTATCCTATATTCTAGATTTATCTTCAGATAGAATTATTTTTTCACATCATGAAAATCGTGATTATGGATTCGAAAAAGAACGGCTTTCAGGCTTTGACTCCATGTATCTTACCTCAATTGGTGTCGAGTGGAAAGAAGCATACTTAAAGATTTCACAGTATGTTGCGGCGCATAATATAACGCTGGCTTTTTCACCGGGATCCCCACAGCTTGCAGATATTAACCAGATAGTTTTAGATGTAGTTTCAAAATCCAGCCTTTTATTTGTGAATAAAGAAGAAGGTGAGAAAATACTTCAAGCAGCTGGGGAAAGTAGCAGTGATATGAAAGAGTTACTTGAAAAGCTCTTGCAATTAGGTCCAAAAGTTGTTTCAATTACTGATGGAAGAAACGGTTCTTATGCTGCTTCAGATGGAATGTTTTATCGGGTAGAACCGTTTGATGTGCAAGCAAAAGGAGAGGATAAGACAGGCGCAGGAGATTCTTATGCAGCTACTTTTCTTTCTGCACACTTGATGGGGCTTGATTTAAGAACATGCATGATGTGGGGAGCAGTAAATTCAAATTCTGTCATGCAAAAAGTAGGTGCGCAAATGGGACTACTCACTAAAGAAGAGCTTGAGCAGAAGCTTTCTGGATCAAAGCTTTCACCAGTTGCATTATGATTGGATACACAAAGCCACTTTATATTTTACCATTTGATCACAGAGGGTCTTTTGTAAAGGGAATGTTTGGGATTGAGGAGCGCGAATTAACTCCTGATGAGAGTCTTCGGGTTATAGAATTTAAAAAGATTATTTATGATGCATTCCAAAAATCAGTTGAAACAACCGTTCCTAAAGAAGGCGCCGCGTTATTAGTAGATGAGCAGTTTGGTGCAGAAATTTTAACAGATGCAGGGGAAAAAGGATTCATTACAATTATAACTACAGAAAAATCAGGTCAAGAATTGTTTACTTTTGAATACGGCGACGAATTTGGTGTGCATCTTAAAAAATTTTCCCCAACCTTTGCAAAAGCACTTCTTCGGTATAACGCACAGGAAGATGCTTCAAAAAATGCGCAGCAGCTAAAAACGTTAAAGCAACTTTCAGATTTTTGTCATGAAAATGATATGAAACTTCTCGTTGAGCCATTGATTCCTCCAACTGATACACAACTTCAGGAGATGGGAAATGACAAAAGACGATTTGATACAGAGGTGAGACCAGGTCTTATGGTGCAGATGGCAATAGAATTTCACGAAGCAGGAGTGGAACCTGACATATGGAAAGTAGAAGGATTATCTGATCCGGAGCAGTACAAAGCCTTTGTTTTAGAAACGCAAAAAGATGGACGAGAACATGTGGGCACTGTTATTTTAGGTCGTGGCGAGACAAAAGATAAGGTAGAGGAATGGATGCGTGCTGGTAGAAATGTGCCAGGAATTGTTGGGTTTGCAGTTGGACGAACTATTTTTTGGGATCCATTAATAGAGTATGGGGATGAAAAAATTAGTCGCGAACAGGCTGTTTCCAAGATTTCTGAAAACTATAATTATTTCTACACTTTATTTATACAAGCATGACCAATATTTATTTAGGAACAGACCATGCCGGATACGAGCTGAAGGAAAAATTAAAGCCAATTATAAAAAAATTGGGGTATACACCAGTTGATTGTGGTGCATTTTCCTATGATAAGGATGATGATTATCCTGATTTTTGTAGTGAGGCAGCAAGAAAAGTAGCAGAGGATCCTGGCTCATTTGGGATAGTTTTGGGAAAGTCTGGTGCTGGGGAGTGTATTGTGGCAAATAAAATAAACGGAATTCGGGCATTTTTAGCAATAAACGAAAAAAACGTGCGGCTTGCCCGAGAACACAATGACGCAAATGTGATGAGCCTGGGTTCTGAATTTGTGAAAGAAGAAGACATGGAAGGGTTAATTCGATTATTTGTGCAAACACCTTTTTCACAAGAAGAACGTCACAAAAGAAGAATAGATAAAATCGCAACCATAGAATCATGACAAAACTTATTGTCAGTCTTGGGACACAAAATAAAACCTGGGAGGATGTAGAGAAAAAATTGTTGATTGCAAAAGAATTTGCAAAAGTAGTACATGTTGACATTATTGATGAAAAGTTTGCCCCGGGAGCTACTCCCACATTCATGGATCCTAAACCACTCGCAGCATATAAAGATACGTTTATTCTGGAAGCGCATTTTATGACTGAAAACCCCATCCAGTATATAAAGCCATTTGCGGATGCTGGTTTTAAAAGATTTATAGGGCATATAGAGAAAATGACAAACATAGCGGAGTTTATTGCAGAAGGGGAGTTGTATGGGGAAGTAGGAATTGCAATTGACGCCCCTACGCCATTTGACAAATTACATGATGTGAATTTGGAAGATTTGGATTTTGTAACGATAATGACGGTAAAAGCCGGAATTTCAGGACAGGCGTTTTTAGAAGATCAGCTTGAGAAAATTAAAAAAATACGAGCAAAGGTAAATAAGCAAGTGCTTTCCCCTGAATTTGGAATAGAGGTGGATGGAGGGATTAATGCTGAAACCATAAAGCTTGCACAAGAGGCTGGCGCAAATAGGTTTTCCGTAACAAGTGCAATTTTTGGTGAAGAAAAGCCAAAGGATGCTTTTGAAAGACTTCGTGGTATTATTGAGGGATGAACTTTACAGATAAACTCCAAAATGCTTTTTCCAAAAAAAAGTTTGCATCAGTAGGGCTTGACCCTGAAATTTCCAGATTACCTAATAATTTTATAGAGGGGGATCCCGTTATGGCTACTCGTGAATTTCTATATAACATAATTGATGCAACCGGAGATTTAGTGGCGGTTTTTAAGCCAAACAGCGCGTTTTATGAAAGCTTTGGTGGTGCAGGACTGAGTCTTCTTTCTGAAACTGTTTCCTATATTCACGAAAAGTTTCCTGAAGTTGTTGTGATTGATGACGCAAAGCGGGCAGACATTGGGAATACGAATAACGGATACGTGAAGGCAATTTTTGATGAAATAAAAGCAGATGCGGTAACAGTGCACCCGTATCTTGGGAAAGAAGCACTCGCGCCATTCCTCGAGCGGAAAGATAAAGGAGTATTTGTTTTATGCAGAACTTCAAATCCAGGCTCTGGAGAATTACAGGATTTAGAGTCAAATGGGAAAAAAATGTATGAAGTAGTGGCTGAAAAAGTTCAGAACGAATGGAATACAAATAATAATTGTGGGTTAGTGGTTGGCGCAACATATCCAGAAGAAGCAGAGAACATTAGAAGAGCTGCGCCTGACCTTCCATTTTTAATTCCGGGAATTGGTGCGCAGGGAGGAGATCTGGAAGGTAGCGTAAAAGCAGCCAAGACAGGGCAAAATGACGGGTTTATTATTTCCTCAAGCCGTGGAATTTTATATGCTTCATCAGATGATGATTATGTAGAAGCCGCAAGGCGGGAAGTAGAAAAACTCAATGCAGAAATTCTAGCTTCTTTATAGCACTTTTTCCACTTTTGTACCGTCAAAAGTGGAGCAAAAACTCTCGACGCGTCATTCTTCATGCTTTCGAAATTTCGTTCTTTCACTGAAACACCCGGAGAGTACCCTTTCGTGTTTCCGGGCGTTCACTCACTCAATTTCTCATGCAATACTAATGAAGCGTCGAAGGAAAAAAAGACTAAACTAATCACTTGCGACTTTTGGCCTATATTGGAGCGCTTCCAGGGTGTGTTCTACCTTAATACTTTCCGAGTTGGCAAGGTCCGCAATAGTTTGGGCGACTTTGATTACCTTGTGGTAACTTCGAGCTGATAAAGAAAGTTTAGTTACGGCTTCTCGTAAAATATCTTGCGCATCTTTCTCGATCTTAAGAAGAGTTTTGATATCTTTAGCAGACATTTCAGAATTGGTTATTATCCGCCTGCTGGCGGATTTATCTGCAAACCTTTTTTCTTGTGCTTTTCTTGCCTTCTCAACGCGATTTCGGACGGTTTTAGATGTTTCCCCGTAATCATCACCATCTGCAGTAATTTTTCTAACGTCAACGGCTGGAACATCTATATGAATATCTATCCTATCAAGAAGTGGTCCTGAAATTCTTTTTTGATATTTTAATATTTGCATAGTTGTGCAGTTACATTCACGTGTTTTATCACCATAATATCCGCATGGACATGGATTTGCGGCTGCAACCAGCATAAATCTACTGGGAAATCTGACCCGCTCCCGCGCGCGGGATATAACTACATGTCCGTCCTCAAGAGGCTGGCGCATTGCCTCAAGTACCATTCGAGGGTACTCTGGAAATTCATCGAGGAACAGTACTCCGCGGTGGGCTAAGGATACTTCTCCTGGCTTTGGGTTTGCTGATCCTCCGATAAGTCCTATATGGGATGTTGTGTGATGAGGACTTCTAAAAGGTCGCATTTTCATAACAGACTGTCCGTTTAAGAGTCCTGAGATGCTATAAATTTTTGTAACCTCTAGTGCTTCATCAAAAGTAAGAGCGGGTAGAATGCTTGGAATAGTTCTGGCAAGTAACGTTTTTCCAGCACCAGGAGGACCTTTAAGCAGGATGTTATGTCCGCCAGAGACTGCAACTTCAACCGCTCGTTTTACAAATTCTTGGCCTTTAATGTCTTTTAAATCAAATTCATACGCTTCTTCATTTTCTATTTCTTCAAAAGGGGTGTAGGCAAGTGGTTCAATTAAAACCTGTCCTGTTAAATGTAGGAATGCGTCTTTTAAAGTTTTAACTGGATATAGATTAATTCCCTTGACGATACTTGCTTCTGATTTATTAGATTCTGGGATAAACACATTTTCGATTTTTTGCTCGATAGCAAGAAGTACCATAGGAAGTATTCCTTTTGTGTGCCTGAGTGTTCCATCCAGGGATAACTCGCCCAAGAAAATACTTTTAGATAAATCAGTTGCAAGTTGTCCCGAGGCTGCAAGAACAGAAATAGCAATAGGTAAATCAAATGAAGGTCCTTCTTTTGGTAAATCCCCTGGCGCCAGGTTTACGGTTATTCTTTTTGGCGGAAGATCAGCACCCGTGTTTTTTAAAGCAGATCGAACTCTTTCCTTGGATTCCTCAACTGCTTTATCCGGCAGGCCAACTACGGTAAAAGCAGGCAATCCATTGAGAATGTCAGTTTCTACCTCAACTAAAACCCCATCCAGACCTACAACCGCACTGGACAGAACTTTAGCAAACATATAATCAGCGTATAGCTTTTAGCTTGTAGGTGTCAAGAAGTATCAAGTACGAAGACCTAATCCGCGAGCTTACTTCGTATGATAGAATATGACAACAAAAGAGTATGTGCATTTTTCTAGTTTCTAGTCACTAACTTCTCGTAACTGTATTGCCATGGATGATGTTGATAAAATAAAAGCAAAGACTGACATAGTAGAACTTATCGAATCCTACATTCCATTAAAAAAAGCAGGACGGAATTTTAAAAGTCCGTGCCCGTTTCATAATGAAAAATCTCCTTCTTTTGTAGTTTCCCCAGACCGCCAAATTTGGCATTGTTTTGGTTGTAATAAAGGCGGAGATATTTTTACTTTTGTCGAAGAGTATGAGAAGACCACGTTTTCAGACGCCCTGAAATATCTTGCGCAAAAAGCAGGAGTAAAACTGACCGTTTCTGCTGCCAGATCAGAAGCTGAAAAAAAGCGGGAGATGATATATGGTCTTAACCTACTTGCCGCACAATTCTATGAATACATTCTGTTTCAGCATAAAGTTGGCATGAACGCTTTAAAATACGTTTTAGATACTAGAAATCAGCCTGAAAAGTTGCTAAAAACGTTTCAAATAGGATATGCGCCAAATTCAGGAAATGCGCTTGTTCAGTTTTTGCTGAAAAAGAAGAAATATGAACCTGAGGATATTATTGAGGCAGGTCTTGCCTTCAGAAATGGGGGAAGACTCGTTGATTTTTTCAGACACAGAATTATGTTTCCCATAACTGATCCCAGGGGAAATATTATTGCTTTTTCTGGTCGTGCCCTTGAGTCTTCCCAGATGCCAAAATATGTAAATACCCGGGAGACTGCAGTTTATAGAAAAGGGGAAACCGTTTTTGGGCTTAATCTTGCTCGTGAAGCGATTAAAAAAGAGGGGTCTGTTATTGTTATGGAGGGTGAGTTTGACGTAATTTCTGCACACAGGGAAGGAATTGGGAATGTGGTTGCAGTGAAGGGAACTGCCTTAACGATTGAGCAGATAGATTTATTGAGACGTTACGCTCAAAAAATAGTATTTTGTTTTGATACAGATCCAGCAGGAACAAGCGCACAAAGACGTTCAATTCAAATGATTGAGAATAGTGGGGTAGTGGCATCAGTAATTGTTCTTCCAAAAGGAAAAGATCCTGATGAACTTCTCAATTCCCATCCAGTTGAATTTAAACAGGCAGTTAAAAAAGATGTTCATATTTACGATTTTGTAATAGATAGTGCGGTTTCTCAGCATGATAGCAAGACGGTGGAAGGTAAGCGTGCAATTCTTTCAAAAACGATTCCGTTTCTTGCAGCAATTGATAACGAGGTTATAAAAGAACATTACTTGAAAAAGCTCGCACAAAGTCTTGATTCAAGCTATGATGCGGTAACACGTCAAGTAGAAAAAGAGAAAAAAGAAAAAAACCTGCCTGCCGGCAGGCAGGGAATTATAGCGTCAAGTACAAAAAAAACCAGAGAAGAAATAGTTGCTCAGTATCTGTTTTCGTTACTGCTTCAGTCTCAACATTTACTAGAACATACTCGCATGGTAGATAACGCAATGCAGGACGTTTCATTTTTAAATTCTGCATATGATAAATTATTTTTAATTCTTAAAAAAGAAATTGAATTAAACCCTTCTTATTCTGCTCAGGACATCGCACGTATTTTGCCTTCAGAGCTTTTGGCTTCATTTGACGCTGTTTATTTGTCGCCACTTCCTGAGTTTGATGAAAAAACGTTTGAGATAGAGCTTAAAAAAGCAGCAATTGATCTCAAAACGCTTTCTATAAAAAAAAGGCTCTATGAAATTACGCGTGAGGTAGAACGCTTAGAAGAGTCAGGAGAAGATAAAAAAATTGAAGATTTGCAAAAAGAAGCAAATGAATTAACGATAAAGTTGAAGGTTGCTTCTTAATCGCTAATCGCTTCTTGACGAAGTGTATGAAAAGGGGTATACTTTCTTTTAGTTTCGCAGGGACCTTGACAGAATCGGGGGTTTCCTGTGCTTTTTGCGTAGTTTCCTTAGAATTTATATGTCAAAGGTAAAAGTAGTAAATCCAAAATCTGATCGTGTCTTAACGCTTCTTGCCTCAGCAAAGAAAAAAGGGTACGTTTCCCAAGATGAAATTCTTCAAGTATTCCAAAAACCAGAAGAGCATTTAATTGAGCTTGATTATCTGTATGATCAGCTTCTCAAAAAATCTATTGATATTTTTGAGACAGTTGAAGAGGAAAAAGAAAATCAAAAATCCATTGAAGATTTAGAAAAAGAGCTGGAAGCGCTTAATATTATTCAGGGTGGAGCGGTTACTGATCCTGTACGTATGTACTTAAAAGAGATTGGAAGAATTCCTCTATTAACATTTGAACAAGAAGTAGATCTTGCTAAAAGAATTGAAAAAGGAGAGCAAAAAGCTCGCAAAAAATTGGTTGAGAGTAATTTAAGACTTGTTGTCTCAATTGCAAAAAAATATGTAGGGCGGGGCATGACGCTTCTTGATTTAATCCAAGAAGGAAATCAGGGATTAATACGAGCAGTTGAAAAATATGATTGGAAAAAAGGGTTTAAATTTTCTACATATGCTACCTGGTGGATTAGGCAAGCAATAACCAGGGCCATTGCTGATCAGGCAAGAACTATTAGAATTCCGGTTCATATGGTTGAAAATATTAACCGTTTTATGCGGGTGCAGCGTAAGCTTATGCAAGAATTGGGTCGTCAACCAACCCCTGAGGAGATTTCAGAAATTTTAGAAATTCCAACAGATAAAGCACGTGAAATTATTAAAATTTCCCAGCAACCAGCATCATTAGATACTCCTGTTGGGGATGAAGAAGATTCATACCTGGGTGATTTTATTTATGATATAACAGCCCCAACTTTATTTGACACAGCGTCCAGGGGGCTTTTAAAAGAACAGTTAAATTCTGTTTTAGGCACGCTATCAGACAGAGAAAGAAGAGTATTGGAAGAGCGCTTTGGGCTCCGTGATGGAAAACCAAAAACTCTTGAAGAGGTAGGGCGAATGTTTGCAGTTACCCGTGAGCGTATCCGCCAAATTGAAGCAAAGGCTCTAAGAAAACTCAGACACCCTAGCCGCGGCAACAAATTGCGAGACTACCTCGAATAATACAGATTACTATCATGGGAGAAAGAATTGCATATCCTTCAGTTGAAACTATTCTACAAGTTGGTGGGAAAAAGGCTCCAAGTGGTTTACCAGTCGAAGTGGTTAATAGATTTGCTTTTTTAGATCACATTAATGGAAAGCCTCCTTTAAGAGAAGAGATATGGTTTGTTGATGAAAAAGGGGCAAGTCGACCGCTTGAGCCTGATGAAATGGATTACCTATCACAGATGATGAACCGATTAACTGGGCCTAGTGAGGGCTCTTTTTATGGGCATGTTAAGGCATTTTTTAGCAAAAACAATGAATTGCAGTTTCCGGCACGACTTGAGGCTCCTCGTGAATCTGGTGATGGAATTATTGGAGAATCTATTCCTGATACAACAGTGAATATTGAAGGTGTTATTTTAACAGATGAGAAAACAAGCTTGTTACAAGAGGTTGTAACTCAGCTTTCTGAGAAAGAAAGAAGACTTTTAGAGCTTTACTACGAAAAAGGAATGACATGTGAGCAAATTGGTCAAGATCCTATGTTTAACGTTTCAAGATCCCGGGTGCAGCAATTGAGAAAAGCAGTACATGAAAAACTAAGAAGGCTATTAACTTCTTCAAAGTTTCAAGAATATTTGACTTCTTGATTTTATGACTGAATCTAGGGGTAGTTTGAGATTATTAATTCTTTACTTCTTCCCAAGGGGTCATGAGCTGAAAGTAAGCACAGCTTGCTTTCAGTTTTTAGAACTTTCCCAAGGGGTCATGAGCTGAAAGTAGTTTCCGTCAGGATCAGCAAATGTTGCAATAAGCGCTCCTCCCATGTCATACGGTTCTTTAATAACCCTTACCCCTTTTATCTCTGAGATCCGTTTAAACTCCTGTTCTACCTCAGAAGTCTCAAAGTTCAAAATAATTCGTTGTGGCTCTTTTGCTTCCCCTTCTTTTATTTCTGAATGTGTGCCTATGCCAAGAAATGTTGATCCTGCGCTCCAGCCATACCAATCCTTCTCAATCATGTCTGCAGGTTTTCCAATGACCTCTTCATAAAACTTTGCCATAACTTCAATCTGAGAAGTTCCAACCATGATGGAGTTAAGATTTAACATATGTTTAGTATAGCGTGTATTTTATGAGAATCAAGTGTGATTTTGTAATTCCTATCTATTATTCGTTGCCTGCTTTTCTTATAGTTTCAAGATCAATCTTCTTCATAGGCATGAAGGCGCTAGTTACTTTCTCTGATGTTTCAGGGTCACGTCTCATCAGTTCATCCAAAATCCTTGGAACAATTTGCCATGTGATACCAAATTTGTCAGTACACCAACCGCATTGTTCTGCCTCAGGTACAGCTGACAGTTTTTCCCAGAAGTAATCAATTTCTTCTTGCGTTTCACACTCAATGATATAGGAAGTCCCGCCGTTTAGTTTGAATTGTTCCATGGGCCCACCGTTTAAAGCCATGAAACTTATTCCATCTATTTCAGCCTCAGCTGTAAGAACTGATCCCTCAGGTCTGCCTGAAACTTCTTCTGATGCTTTTGGTGCTTTTGTGATATCGCCTAACTTGGCTGTGTGTTCTCCTGGAGCAGAATTAAAAGTGTCTATGTAATATTTTACGGCTTCTTCTCCGTCATTGTTTGCAAACCAAATGCATGTAATAAGCTTACTCATAAAAATATATTACCAAAAAAAATATTAAAAATCAGTAAGAAACAGGAGGCTATTGTTGTATGGGATCTGAAGGTAGAGAAAAAGCTAGGTTTACAAGAGACGCGCCTAGTTTTTGCAAGTCTGGATCTTCTTGGAGAAGGCTTACGGCATAATCCACTATTCGTCTCTGCATATGTGTAAAGTCTCCATCTTCTGCTTGGTTAACTGCACCTTGCCACATTTTAAGCTCTTCCTCATTAAAATCTACATCCGATTCAAATCCATATTCTTCATTAAGTTTTCTGTCTGCTTCGGATTTTTCTCTATAATAATTTGGATTAAAAACAGAATCTTCAATTAATGCATTTGCATACTCGAATGCATCCTTCTTTGCTGTATGAGGATTTTGTCCCTTAAAATACGCACCTTTAATTTTGTCACGTACTACGTCCAATTTTTTTAATGTTGGAAGTTCTCCAGACCCTAGTTCAGACATGCTTTAATATAATTTACATCATATGACCCTTTTTTACAAGCTTTCCATTGTTTTTAGAATCCGGTGGAGGGTTTTCCAGGTTCTCGTAGTTAATTCCTTCCCGTATTCTTTTTCCATTTTTGCCATAAAATCAGGAGTCTTGGGGCCACTTAGGTCTATTACTGTGGCTATTTCAGGTTTTCTGTCTTTAAAAAACGTGACTAGTAAGTAATTTGGTTTCTCGTCTTTCACGCCCTTAAAAGGGTCTGTTTTAACAAAGTTTTCAAGCTCTGTTTGGGATCTGACTATTGTTGTCTTTGAAAATCCAAGTTTTTTGGGAAGTTCTTCCTCAATTTTCTCCTCGAGTTTACGAGAATCATTCGATGGAGACTCGAATACTACATTTCCGGATGCAATAACTGTTTTAACATTTTGAAATCCTAAAGACTCAAAGAATTCTTTGAGTTTGTCACTTTTCATATTGGGATTCATAGGCATAATCCCTCTAATAAGTGCCACGTATTTCATGAAGAAATTATAGCATTATGTAAATAATGCATGTAGCTGGTTAACGGTATCTTCAATTTCTCCGGTTTGATTTATGATAATGCGGTTATCAAATGCTTCTTTGTGCAGGTTCCAATTCTTCCAATCAGTTCTCAGTCTACCTCGGAATGTGTCTCGGGCACCTGGCAAAAGAGGCCCCGATTTTATCTCTCTTTGAAAATATCGAGACCGAATGGTAAAAAGAGAATCAACGCCAATAAAGGCAAGGGTAATGTTATCAAGTAATGCTTGAGCTTTTTGTGGGTCAGAAGAATAAGCAAGCTTCACATTAGAAAGAAAATGTACCGCTCCTTCAATTTCTGTTGCGTGAGTTAAGTGTTTTCCATTAAAAAGCGCTTCTAATTCGCTTTTTGGTGTTCCATACAGGTTATTGTTGTATTCATTCCATTCAAGAAATTCTTCTCGAGCGATTCTAGTTTTGAATTCTTCCCTTGTCATAAAGTGATAATCTCGACCGCCTTTTTCACCCCGCCTTTTGCTTCTAGTTGTAGCTGAAATGATTCTTCCGATGCCACGTTTTTCAAGTAGAGATCTTGCATGAGATTTGCCTGATGCTGTAGGACCAGTAATAATTACCAATCTTCCGGGTGATACAATTTCTGTTTCAAGAGATGATGTTAATAGTTCGTTAGACATGCGTGGGAATTATAGCATACGTGAAGATACATTAAAGTTATAAAGATAAAATGAAGAACTAAAGATTAAAGGTAGAAGTGATTACTGCGATTAAATCCTGTAAGGCTTTTATTAAACCATTTATCGCGGTGGTAGATTCTGTTTCTTCTGGTTCAGGAGAAATAGTTGGAGTACCAGTTGGGGTTTCAGTTGGGTTTGGCGTGACTGTTTCAGTAGGCGTTACAGCTCGTGAAATACTTGGTGAAACACTCGGAGTAACTGTTGGAGTACCAGTTGGACTGTTGTCATCATCGTCAAGGTCATTATCATCTTCATCATGATCCTTTTTCCCCACATCTGAGTGTGCCGCTTCTGAAACCTCATCATCATCTTCATGGTCACGTGCTACACAAGAAACAAATTGTCCATGATTTTTTACATCATCGTCGCATTCATCTTCAGTTTCTGCCTCTGAAGTTTGATTTACGTTAGAATTAGTTTTAGGATCAATACTTTTTTCATTGCGCTTTTCTTCGCCGCGCTCTTCTTGATGTGAATTATTGGAATTATCATTTGATGCGAAAGCTTGGGTAGTACCTAAAAATACGAGCGTGAGTAGGGTAATTATCAGAAATTTGTTTTGAAGTATGAGTTTTTTGTTCATCACAAAGATTAGAACGCTTATCATTACAAAATGTTACATTTTGCCTCAATAGACGTTTAAATAAGTAGATGTTACAATGAGTACCCTTTATGGAAGAGTTAAAGTCATTAGTAGAAAGGGCAACTTCTGGAGATAGGAATGCCTTTTCTGAAATATATAAATTGTACGTTAAAAAAGTTTATAGGTATTGCAAATTTAATACCTATGATGAGCAAACGGCACAGGATATTTGCCAGGAGTCATTTGTGAGGGCATGGAAAAAGATACAGGATTTTAAAATGGATTCCAACTGGTCGATTCAAGCATTTCTTTTTACTATTGCAAGAAATTTAATCATAGATAGGTCAAGAGGCAAAAAAGAGTTTGCGCTTGAAAATTATGAACACATTGAAACAAATGAAGACCTTTATGAGAGTATTGACCGGGAAATGCATGTAAAAAATGTGCAGGAAGGTTTACGAAAACTTGATGAAGTTGATAGACAAATTATAATCCTTCGGTACTTTGAGGATATGGACGGAAAGGAAGTTGCAAAAGTCTTAGGGATAAAAGACGGGGCACTACGGGTACGACAGCACCGGGCAATGGAAAAATTAAAAATCATAATGGAAAAAACCTATGGAAAACGAAATTAAGAAATTAAAAAAAATATACCTAGAAACAAAGCCTACAAAATTTTTGGAAGAGCAGGGTGTTTCTAATGTATGGGAAAAAGTAGATAGGTCCAAGCCAAAATATATGTTTTTCCCCAGATATTTAGTGATTGCCGTAGTTGTTCTTATGGGATTTGCTGGATTTATCGGTGCAACATACGCCGCAACTTCTGGATCAGTATTATATGAAGTGAAAAAAATCACCCAACAAGTAGCAAGACATGTGCCGATAGTAAATTCTGTAGTGCCTCAGGATCTTGTACCTTCTCCAACGCCTACCCACACACTTCCTACAAGTATTCCTACCCCTAGCATAATGGAAATAAATGATGAGGGAGAACCTAATTCTGAAATAGGTGAGGTACATAAAGAAGAGATGCAGGAAAAAAAGGAAGATAAGCATGAGGATGATGTGAAGGGTGAACAGACACAGGAAAATGAATATTATGAGGGTAAAAAAGTATCTGAGAAGAGCTCCCCTCAGGAAGAGGAAGAGTCAGAGCATAAAGATGAAGAAGATGATGAGTCAGAATCAAAAAATCAGAAAGATGAGTAAGTGATTAAATTCTAACTTAGAGAGAGATAGAGTTTATAATGTTTGAAAAGAGAGATTGCTCTGTTGCAACCGGAACTCCGTTTTCTGCTGAGATAAAGGCAGTGACCTTCGTATCTACCGGGATAAGTCCAAGCAAGCGTTTTGTTTTTACTCCCTTAACCCTATAAACAACTTCACCATCTTTTTCTTCAAGTGTAACATCTGTTTCCAGGTTATCAGTTGTTGACGCTCCTTCTACTTTATATATAACTCCGGTATTGATAAGGTTTAGTACTGCTTGATCTGGTAAGATTGCTACAACTTTATCTCCGTTTGGAGTTGAGACAATAAGTTGGTTTGTGTCTATATTAACAGAAAGTGGAAAGTTAGACTGCGCAGAAACATTGTTTTTAACAAATTTTATTTTCCCTTCACTTGTGGCAATATCTATGCCGTGATTTTCAAATTCTTGCTCAAGCTCGTCATGAATATCTTCAAGTTCTTCTTCTGTTGCGTCATGATCTTCTCCTGACTCATTTTCTATTTTTAAAACAACCTTTCCATTTTCTACTACATATTTTACTTTTCTTCCACCTTCCTCTATTTCTATCTTTGTGGTTCCATCATCTTCAACTTTAGTTTTAATTTTTTGCCCTGTTGCTGTTTCTATTTCAGTTTCCTGTTTTTGTTCTTCAGATTGTGTTGTTGATTTTGTTTTACTGTTTACTACTTGAGTTGTGGTTGTGCTGCCAGCTTCAGAAGAATTATCGACGTCATTTTCTTCTTGTTTTTCCTCTTCTTTTTTATCTTCTTCCTTATGTTCCTCCTCCTTTTTCTCCTCTTCCTTATCTTCTTTGTTACTACTTCCAGAATTGTCTTCTTTATGCTCTTCCTCTTTATTTTCATCATCATCCCCAAGAACATTTTGGGTGTTATGTGTCCCAAGGACAGTAGTGGTTGGGATATTTGAAGTAGCAACAACTAAAACAACGGTAATGCCAAGTGCAACAAGAAATTCTTTCAAAAGTGATCTGTGTTTTGGTTTACCAACTCGTGAAGCTTTCTTTTTTGGAGCAGTTTTCTTTTTCATCTCGTCTTTCATTTTAGACAGATTGTTAAAAATATGTCAATCTGCCAAAAAGATAACCAGAAGAATTATTTATGAAGCCACGGTTACATGCATGGTGATTGTATCACCTTTTTTAACTCCTTCATGTACTCTTATAGCCTTTTTAATAGGGAGAAGATATGTTCCGCCTTTTTCAGGGAAAATAGATGTTTGCCAATGTGAATTTCCGATTTTAACTTGAACAGGGATAGAGCCAAAACCTTTACGCGGCCAATGCCAGTCCTGCTTGATACTATCAGCTTGAGATTTTTCTATGGTTACAAAATGCCAGCTTCCTTTTCCCTCCCACTCCCACACTCTTGCAGTAATTTTATGCGGATCACTCATAAAAGTATTATACTATGAGCATGTCAGAAAAACTTTTAAAAAGAATTGGAATTTCGCTTCTTATTATTCCCATTGTGTTTTTATCCCTCTTTTTATTTGGTGAAGTATTATCTGGTGATATGTCTGGACTTTCACATTTACTTCAAATCACTCCGTTTTTTATTCTTGTTTATATTTCTTGGAGATGGCCGTTTTGGGGTGGAGCGCTTTTAGTTTTACTTAGCGTAACTTTCGGGGTGCTTTATGCAATAGATCAAATATTTTCTTGGCAAACAGTGCTTCTGGTGGAATTAGTGTTATTTCTTCCGCCTTTTGTTTCAGGAGTTCTTCTTATCCTTTCTTCAAAAAAGAAGTAGTATTAGTTGCAGCGTTCAAACGCGGGGAGATGTTTTTCCTCTGATGCTCTCATGAGATTTGTAAAGACCGTTGTGATATCAGGATATCTTGAGACAACCGGAAGCAGATCCTCTTTATACAACCTGACATTTTCTATTTCTGCATCAACCCCAGTTTGACATGCTTTCTGAACAGTTTCTGGTACTGAAATATTCGTGTATGGATTTTCAGGAATAGCAATGCCATATTTATCAAAAATGGATTTTAATGCTGCAATTTGTTGTTCTTCTGCTCTTACAATCATAATAAAAGGTCTGATGTTTCCAAATTCACTTATTATCGCATCATAGGTACTTCTCGCTTTATACTCATCATCTATTGCTTTTTTGAGTGCGGTTGTGATGTCTTCAGGAAGTGTTTCTGCGGGATACTCTAAATTTTCAAGTTGAAGGCACTCATCTCCCACGCAGGTTTTAGAGGTCTCAGTTGTATTAGCTGATTGGGAATCTTTTTTTTCTTTGAAAAGGTTTAATCCAGAGAACATAAGAATAAGAAGTAGAGCAGTGAGTATTCCAAATCCTGCTATTGTTTTGAGAATAAGATCAATTGCATGCTTTTTCTTCCCATCAAAATACATTTGAAATGGTTGATAGAAAAAGACAAATCCCATAACAGCAGCAGAAAGTGTTAGAAGAGACAGTGCAACTATTGGGGTAAGAAACGTATCTTCTTTTGGGAGGTTTTTGCCGGCATAAAACATGACTGAGGCAATGGTTGTTATATAAGCAAGTGCTGCAAGAGCGTTCAGAATGGGGTTTTTTGTCATGCGTTTATTATACCATCTTCTTACAACTTCCTGCTGTCATATGCCCAGTGAAGAAGCGCCTGGCGCTGTTTGGGTCTGCACGTCAGATCTCCCGCGCGGCAATTTTTCTTAACCTGGGAAATATGACGTTTAATTTGTTTCCAGCGTTTAATTTGCCTGTCATCATCTGCTGATCTTCTACCCATATAATACCTGCAGTACCATTGAAACCAGCCTCTTGGATCTTGTTTATTAATCCAGCCTTTTTTTTGCCAGACAGATAATGGTTGGGATGCATCAACTTTAAAAAAATTTAAGTTCTTGTCATGTCCGGGTTCTCCGTCAGGGTGTAGTTTTGCGTTTATAAACCAATCTTTTGGGAATTCATCCACACAATCATTCAAATATCTTCCTCCAAAAACTCCTATTTCTAGCATTTGTTTTGGGGTCAGTTCTGGCTTAAAATCAGGATCAAATTTTTTCCCAACAGGTTCAGTGAGAAAGTATATATAGCTATTCTGCATGCTGTCTGATACGGTGATTTTTTTAGGGGTCATGAGAAAATTATACCTTTTCAGGAGGTTGTGTTAAAAGAGCTTGTAATAGAGAGGTGGCTTCAGCGTGAAATTCAGCAGTATTATATCTGGTAAAAAAATCTTGCTCAGGTAGGCGTCCGCCTTTGTTTTGATTGATATAGTACATTGGAACGGCATGTGAGGAATCAATATTTTTTAACACAAATCGTTCAAGCGTTGCCGTGCCTTTTCCAGCTCCAATATTTTTTCTTCTTCTGATTTCAACAGAATTGTAGGGAAAGCTCAAATTATCAGGTTGAAACTTTGTAACGCAGAAAAAATCTGCTCCATTTTTTAAGATTGCATAAGTCATTACACTATCAGGATTTTTTATAGAGAATCCCTGTGCTAAATCTGCGGTAAATTTTTCCGGTATGAATTGTTGATCTAAGCGTCTTGTATCACCAAGAACATGCATTGCAGATTCAGCTCTTACTGCCATAATAATAAGGTCATTATAGCAAACGCATGCAAATTTCAAAAAAAATCGGTACAATAAATCCTTATGGCAGCAAAAAGTTCCCATCCTATTAATTTCATAATTGAAAAATTAACGCAGCAGTCTTATGGAAGGCTTCTTCTCATATGGTTTTCAGTAACATTTTCTTTTGGAGTGTTTTATTTTTTACTGCTTCTCCTATCCCCTGAAAACGGTCCGTATCCAATAGATTCGAACACCTCACTAATTTCAAAATTTTTAAATTCTTTGTATTACAGTATTATTACAGCAACATCAACCGGGTATGGTGATATAGTTCCAAATGGCTTTTCAAAGCTTCTTGCAAGCGTTCAAAGTTTTATCGCGCTTGCAGTTTTTGCTATTTTTGTAACAAAGCTTGTTTCATATAAACAGGAATTAGCTCTTCGTGAAGTACATAAGCTGATGTTTGAAGACGTGTTTCATAATGTGCGCGAAGGGTTATATATCGTGAGAAAAGATTGTGATAGGTTTATAAGATTCGCACGCGGAAAACATGTTATGACTGAGGAAGATTGGGAGGATTTAACCGTTATGTATCGTCAAACCCAGTCACTACTTCAGAAAATTCCGCAGTTTTATGGAATGAATGAATCTCAAACCGGATTTTATACTATAGATGAAGATAGGGAATCACTCTTGCATGAGGCTGTTTTTCGAACGCTTTCAAGAATGCATGAGATGCTTGATGTGCTATCTAAAGCGCACGTTTCCTGGGAGAAACACGAGGACAGTATGAAACAATTAAAACGAGTGGTGGACCTTGTGGATACAATTCTTCCTACTTGGAGAAAAGAATCACCCTATAAAGAAAGCTTTAATGATATTGTAGAAATACATGAGAAATTAAAAATGCTGCAGGGAAGGGAATAATGGAAAAATAGTATAATCATTCTATGTTTGAGGAAATTTGGGAAGAAGGAAAAGATTTCTTTGAAGATATAGTAGAGCATTTATTTGAAAAAGAAAAATACAAACATAGAGATCCTTTATATATTCAAAAAAGAACAAAACTTGCTTATCAATTTACTGAAAGAGTAGATAGTTTAATAAAGATTATTTTTGGTTTTTCTATTTTTATCTCAGCTATTGTCTCAACTGTTTGGGGGTTTACCGCAATGGGAGACATGGTCAAAATGCTATTAACAAGTGCAATTGGACGTTTTCTCCTTGTTTTAATTGGAGTAAGTTATACAGTGAATGGAATTTGGAGGTTGCTGCACAGGAAACAGTAGTCATTTATAAATGTAGGCTAAAGGTGCTCCCCCTGGTAGAAAATACTAGAACTTTCTTTACAGGTCTTACCTAGTTAAATCTTGATTTTAACTTGTGGGAAAGGTATAGCTTCTCAATGCTTCTCTAACCCTAGCTAATGCTTCTTCCACTGTTTCGCTTACGGTTTCATAAAATGCGCCTTCTTTTTGCTTTTCAAACAAGAATTCAACATTACCTTCTGTTAATTCTCCTTGTTTAACAATTTCCGCAGCATCGCCCCGTGCGTTCACTCCTGCACGTTTAAAAAGCATTGAAGACTTTTCGAGCGATAAGAGTGCCTCTTTGGCTGTGGGATGAAGGTGCTCTAATCCATCTAAATCCGTGCCTTTCGGCTTTTTTGGAAACGATTTTCTCATTTCGTCGATTCCTACTCCAGCTAAATCAGCATATATACCTAAAATCTTGTCTGATGGTTGAAGAATACCGCTTTCATATTTAGAAAGTGCAGATTTCGTCACTCCTCCGTGTTCTCCCAACTGCTGCAGCGTTAATCCTGCATTAGCTCTAAGTGCACGCAATCGTGCTCCGTTTGAATTTGGATCCCCCTCTTTTTTCATGGGGGAAATTATACCACAAGGAGATAACTATATCAAAAAGTATCAGCTTCGCCTGGCAGAAAATATGAGAACCTTTTTTATGAATAGTGTGGGGTAAATTATTTTTTCTTTTTGCCAGTAAGCATAAGAGTATCTGATTCATCATTGTGGACTCCACCTTTACCGACAAACTTACTACCAATTTTAGTACCGTTCTTAATTACATAAATTAACGCCATGCCATGTCCTCGGCCTAAGCCATATTCATCTTTTAACCAGGTTAGTATCTCACCGGCTTTTGTATCAGAAGTAAAGCCCTTTGCTTTTGCCTCTTCAACAAGTTCTTGAGGGGTTTTTCCTATTTTTTCTTCAATATTGTCTAGATATGCTTGGAATGACATGTTTTTGATTATATCAAAATAGGTTTTAGCGTCGAACTTGAGTTGATGTAAGGGGCTAAATTATTTGCTCCCCCGCGAGGACTCCCTTCGACTATGCTCAGGGTAAACTTCTCATCCTCGCAAGAGAGCTTCGTTTCACCTTGCTTGCACGAAGTGTTGCAAAGCGAAACCGAAGTGCTCCCCGAGCCTAGACTCAGTATACAACAAAGTTTCGATGAGATTTTGAAGGTCTTTGAGAACGCCAGTTACATCGGAGAATTAAGGCAAAGATGGCTCGAAATAAAGAAGCTTTTGAAAGGAGGACTACAGGATGACACCCCAGCTACGACGCGCGCTATGTAATCTACTCGTAAAACCACTCCCAAGCAGGATCGATCACTTCTTTGATGTTACTCTTCAGCATTTTGTATACACCGCCTTCTTCAACAGTTTGCCAAGTGCCTTCGTAGTAATGATAATCTACCTCGCTATCATTCCAGTTCTTGGTCGAGAACTTAACATGCGCGGTATCCTTCGTATCCTCGAACTTTTCCGACTTAATCACGTCCACATCCAAAATGTCGGTAAATCTGCTTGTCCATTCCTCAAAATTGGTCTTTTGAAGGTATTCTTTACTAAGCAAGGCAAATCCATCCTCCATACGTCTGGCTTTGAGATAAGTATAAAAAGATTTAACTGCTTCCTCAGGCGATACCGAAGGGTCAACTTCAATTTTTGTAACGCCCTGATCACTGAAGTTTGGCACAAGCAACTTCACTTGATCTGCTGTTATGAACAGCGACAATCCGGCGAGACTGATTGTGTTAACTCCGACCACTTCACCACATTGATCGGTCAGGGGACCACCGCTCATGCCTTTTACTAAGCTAATGTTTGTTTGAATATAACTGACAGGTTGCTTTTTAGATTTGCGAAAGTCATTGAAATTGCCTTTTAAGATAGTCGCTTTCCCGCTTAAATCCGTTCCCAGAGGATAGCCCGTGGCAATAATCGGCTCATCTTCGTAGAAACTGACTCTTTCCGGGAGCGGAAATACCAGGTTTGGATGTTTATTTTCTATAAACAGAACAGCAAGGTCTGCCTCTTTATCTCCAAGTATTTTTAAAGGTGTTACGAATTTACCATCAGGGAAGATAATCTTTGGACTTGGTTCATCAGCAATAACATGGAAGTTTGTCAAAATCTGATCATCGGCAATGAAAAAGCCTGATCCTTCCGAATAACCGCCGACAATCCTGACAACAGAGTTTTGCAGTTTCTCTTTGGTTCCTACAGAGCATAGAAACTTACCCCACCAACCGTATTGTTTTGTTAAGTAATCACCGATTACAAACAAAGAGACAATCATGTACAAAACAACACCCACAACGACGATAGCTTTTAGGAAATTCTTCAAGCTTTTGAATGGGTAAATAATGCTCTCAAAAATCAAACTTAATACCGCAATAACAAGCCTAATTGTAAATACAACTAAGTAGTAAAAAGAGTAAGTGAGAAGTTTAATTGGGAAAAGGTAAATAGGGAAAAGTAAACGTTTAAAATAATCCTTTAGTGAAGAAAAAAGACGAGTTTTGCGCGTCTTAATCTTGTTTGCCAGTTCTTCAAATATGTCCATCCTTAGGTCTCTGTTCTTCATATTCTGTAACAGCCTTTCTGTATTTACAAAAGTCGCAATCCTCACCGGATTCTGGGTAGGAATCGCTCTTTAAACACTCGATGGCCTTCTTTATTGTTTCCTCAACCCAGTCAGTGTTGCCCTCATACGGGATAAGCTTGATTTCAAACTCGAGCTTTCCGTCAAACGCCTCTTTGTCGGTATTTCCGTTACAATACACAAAATAGCCAGTATCAGAGACTTTAAAGCTATTTTGTCTGAAAAGCCACTGGTATATCTCCATCTGACGCTTATACCCAATCTGCCAGTCCGCATCCAGACTTACTTCCTCTTCTTTTGAGGTCGCCTTATAATCAACGATGATATATTCGTCATTAGGTTTTACCCACACATCATCGACTCCTCCCGTAACAATTACATTAGTACCACTAATAGGAACTGTGATTCCTCCCCGTAGAGAATCGCGCCATTCGTCGATTTTCTCGTGTGCCAGCGGAATAGCATCAACGCCGTAGTGCTCCATTAACGGATGCTTTGTACCCTTTGCTCGGTGGATGTCGAACTCCTTCTTGAGAAGTTTATCGACAGCGGAGTTGAGAGAAAATGGATAGCCGGGCGGTTGTGCTACCCCAAGTCTGCGATCAAAGTAGAAACAACGAGGACACTTAATGAAGTTGTCTATCCTCCCTCGACTTAATCGAAAAAGCTCCGTAGAGCTTGGATCGTAAATATTCCTTTTGCGATTTGGATTGTAATATTGAGACATATTAGATCTGACTTCTGGTTGAAATTTGATATTTCTTCTTTCGTTTTGAGAACGCCGGTTCCCCGCCCTCTAAGATGTTGCAAACTTGCTCAATTATTCCATCTTCAAATTCATCAACTTCTACATCTGGAATCTTTTTAGCTTGATCTTCAAGAGAGCCGGAGCAATATTCAAGTTTTGGTGTGCGTTTGCCATTATAATTTGCAACAATAATTTGCTCAGCATCAGTATTCACAACAAGATTGGGATTATGTGTCACCATAATAATTTGTCGGTATTGCTTCCTGTCTCTAAAATATTCGATCAGATCCCTGTAAACTGAAAGGTTGTCAAGATTCTCCTCGGGCTGATCTATAATCAAAGGGCGATAATCGTCTTCATCTATCTTCAAAAAGAGAATCAAAAGGATGATACCTTTTTGACCAGGCGACAGCAGATATAGGTCTGTGTCATCAAATTTAAGAGATGAAATAATTTCAAAGTATGTGGGATCAAACAACCAGTTAAAGAAGTCTTCAAGTCCGCAGTTTTCTCTTAACTGTTCTTCAATCAAAATCTCCTTGCCCTCAAATGACGAGAATTCGTCGAGAATGGCTTTGAGTTTTGTCTCTAGAACAGACCTGTCAAATTCTTGTCTTGAAAATTCATCCCAAAGATTGGTAAGGACATCTTTTAAACCTTCAACTTCTCTAAAGTTGCCCTTGCGTGATCTATCAATTATCTCTAAACCCGCCGTATTGTGTGGGTCAAGCCGATAATTAATTTGTGCTTCAAATACCAACTTCTTATCTGTGTCCGTACCAGCAGATAGTGAATTTTGCAACGGTTTATACAGCTCTTCTATTTTAGTTTTCTCATCCTTCAGCAATTTAAAATACGAACCGTATACGACCAAACGCTCTATTTCCAAACGTTCTTTTTCCGGAGTTGATTCTGATTTTATACGAGTAATTTCGCCATCAAGCGCCTTGATGGAACTTTCAACCGCAAGAATTGTTTTCTTTTGCTGCTGGTATTTTAATTTTGTGGTTTCAAACGCTCTAGTTTCTTTTTGCTTGTCTTCGATGCCCTTGTTAAGATCTTGCAAATTACCGAATGGCAGTTCATCCTCCTTTATTACTAGTAAGATTGCAACGTCTTTTTTGTTACCTTGCTTGAGTGTTTTTAATTGTGACGCAATCGTATTCTTTTCTCCGTCAAGCGTACTTTTAATCGCGTCTTCATTAAGAGTGACATCAAAAGCACTGGAATTTGTTATCCCCAAACCGGTTAATAGTATGTCAATTTCATCTTTGAATTCCTTAATCTCAGTGCTAAATATTTTTACTTTTGTTTCGACATCACCGATTTTACTTAACTTACCCTGAAGCTCCACTATTTTTGCTTCATACTTTTTCTTTATTTCAACTAGTCCCGCAAGTTCCTCCTGACCCTTTTTGTCTTCAGCTGGTAATTTAGGAAGGCTGTCGATTAATCGTTTAAGCTCTGCCTTCTTCTCACTAAGTTGCTTATCTTTCGCAGGTAAACTTCTGAGTACAGATATGAGATCATCAATCTTGCGATTAATTTCTCTAATTTTTTCTACTACTTGTTCCTTCTCGTAGTTAAAGCCACTTAATATACGGGCTTTTAATTCGTCAAAATCCGATGCGCCCATCCTTTCAGTGTCATCAAGCTTCTGAAAAATAACATTTTCTATTTGTCCTTGAAGTTTTTCACTATTTCGGTGCGAGCAAAGTTCTTCAACGGCTCCCTGAGGCAAGTATCGAACGAGTCCTTGATCTCCGGAAAGGCTACCGACCTCAAATTCGGTATCCTGGCCATCTGCCCACCCAAGCTTAATCTTTGTACCTACAATCGAGTTTTTATGCTTAGCTGCTTTTTCTAAAAAAGCATCCTCATTATTGTCTTTACTGCCAGCACCATACGCAATAGCTTCTGCTAGTGCTGACTTCCCTGAGCCGCGACCTCCAATAATGGTTATCAAATCTCGATTTAATTCCAGCTTAAAATTATCCTCAAACCATCCATTAGAATTAGAAATAGAGATACTTTTTATCACTTTATGATCCGGCTTGAAATTGGGTGGAGTATCTCCGATAAAGACGCGAGCAATTGGTTCATTTAGAACCTGTTTCAGCCCAGCAAATGTAGGATCTGCTTTGACCCAGAGTAACGTTTTTCCTATTCGCTCAAGATCGTGAGCGTCAGAAGAATGTAGAACAAGACTATTAAGCTTATTTCCATCCAGCTCTTTACGATTTTCTTCAATCTTTTCTGGATCATCTAAACTTGTGAGACAAAAATGTGCTGCGTTTATAAGTGTCCGCTTTTCTGCAGCTGACTGGTCCCACCTTGATTGATCCCACTCCGAGTATCCGATTGCCGTAACAAAACGTCCTTTGAAACAGTTCTTTTCCAAAAGCTTTTCGATGTCCTCACGTTTGTAGGTAATATTATCAAAACCTACCTCGAGATTTGTTTTACTATGTACCGTATTACCAGCAGGAGCAGCAGCTTTTATCTGCTTACCAAGCTCTTCAAGTGAACGTACCGTTGGGGTTTGTTGCCAAGTTGCTCCATCTTGAATTTTGTAACCAGTAGAAAGACCATTCAAAAGTTGGTCACGAATATCTTGAACAGCTACTGACGAGTCAAAGAGAACATGGAAGTTATGGCGCTTCATGTTGTTTGTTGTACCACTGAAAGTATTTAGTCTAAATTCAATATTTGGAATGATAAGTTCGATGTTGGGAATCTCGCCTCTACGCGTAAGCAGATGTTCATAGCCATCACAGAACAGGTAGTCAGTTACAGCTATTACTTTTATTTCTGTAGGTAAAGACGCTAGTTTTTGGATAAAAGCATCCCATACCGCCTTTGTGTCCCCACCATAGTTTTGTATGATGGATTTAGGTGTATGGACATGCAAATCCCACTTTCTCCACTCAGAACCTTTTAGATAAATTTTATTCATAGATTTTTCCTTCAACAATCCTAATCTCCTCTTCCGTCAAGTCATAAAGTTTGTATATTGCGTGGTCAAGTTGCTGTCCATAATCACGACTCTCGTCTTCTAGGTATGTTTTTGACTCAGTTACTCGCATTATCTTTTTTACCAAATCGCTAAAAGCATTTTGCTCGTCATGACTAATTTCAGGCACAGGGATTTTACCTACGTAATAATTGTCAAAATCCATAGTTCTGATTGCAGCACAAAAAATAAACTTATATGTATACCAACCAATTAACTTTGAATTTAAGAGAGACAAGATGTACATGTGATCAAAGTTTTTGTCGCTAATTACAGTGTTCTCTACTGTATCGACACTTAATAGTTCTCCCGTTGGATCAAAAGTAGACATGATTTTAATGTGGGGTATAGGATTTTGTATGTGAGCTACCAATCTTTGGGAGAGAATCTTGGGTTGTTGAAGAAATGCTAATTTTCCATTATTTTCTAAATCTTCATCTTTAAGAAACCCCTTTACCCCCGAGAGCCCGTAACGAAATATGTTTTTACCCCCTAAAACAGGGTGTTGTCCACTCTCCTTTAAATACTTTTGTAGCGGAACACCTCTTTTGGTTTTTGAGATGTTGAACATTAACTTTATGTTGATCTTCGATAGTATTTTCTCAGCTAACCCTAATTCCTCCTTCGACACATCGCAAATCCACGCATTAAACTTATAAACCACCTCGTTTGGAATATTTATCGACCTAATAAAATCATTATTCAAGAACTTCCTAGCATAATATGAGTTGGTTTTGACTGAATTGCCATAAACGAATAAAACCTGTTCTAATAACACTTTTTCAAAAGCTTTCTCAACATCCACCAAAATGCTAACCTTACCCAACATTGCTTTAACTAAATCAAACCACACTTCAGAAAATAATAGTGATTTGGGTACGATGTAGGACATTGTCCCATTTTTGTTGAGCAAAACATTTTTTCCAAAGTCAATAAATATTGCGGCGCTATTTGAGTTTTTGGTATCAATTACCCCTTTTTTCATAACAGCTAATTGTTTTTTATCTATGTCAGCTCCATAAGGTGGGTTTGCTATCACCACATCGAATCCGCCTTTCTCTTCAAACACATCTGCAAAGTTTAAATGCCACAAAAAGAAGGGCTTAGTGCCGGTCTTTTTCAGCTCATCAAGCACAGCCATTATTTGACTTTCTTTTGATGAGATACTCATGAGTCTCTTTGCATCTTCTGGCAGAAGGCCAACACCGGGCAATGTCTTGATATTGAGTCGCTGCGCGCTTAGCATGTCTACTTCTGCTTTGACGCTTGCCTCGATCAGGTCATGTTCTATTTTCTCAATCTGTGTTTTGATTTTCTTTTTCTCACTAGCATCGCTTTGACTAAAATACTGAACCTGTAGCGTCTTCATATTTTTGAGAGCCTGTTCTTTTTTGATGTCATCAAACATCGCTATTTGTGGATCTGCCTCAAATAGATTCTTCATCCTTTTAGAGTTAACAGCCTTTTGAATAGTCTGGCGGTCATAGAGTTTCACCGTTGTGTCTCCTAAAACAAGCTCTTCAAGAAGTGAATTTCCTTGCATAATCTTGTAGTCAAGATTTGGAAGAGGTTCAATATCCTCAAGATCGTAGTCGACTACAAGTGAAAGCCAAAGACGAAGTTTGGCTATCTCTACCGCTCCCGGATCAAGATCAACTCCATAAATACAGTTCTGAATAGTTTGCTTTTTAATGTCGTATTCAGAAGAGGCTGTGTCTCGTCTCCCAAAAAGCTTGGATCTCGTTTCAAGGTCATATCGCAGATGCGTAATCTGCTGAAGCATCCCAACTAAAAATGCGCCTGATCCACAAGCCGGGTCAACGACCTTAATGCTTTGCAGACTTTCAATAATTTGCTCGCTGACGGTAACATCTCTAACTTCAATTTTTTCATCTCCTAAAACGTTGTATGCGGGGAGGTATTTGTTTTTGACATCTTCTCCTGTCAATCCGGTTTCACTTGCTAAATAATTTACTAGACTCTCTTCGCACATATAGTTCACGATCTCACGCGGAGTGTAGTAAGTGCCTTTACCCCTTCGCAAATTCTCTTCAAGCAAGTTTTCAAATACCTTACCAAGCATCTCTGGGTCTACAGATACTTCTTTATCGAGGAAATCACCCTCATCAACAGTGAAATTGTACAGATCAAAAATATCTAAAATTCCATCGCCGTGGCTTGGGTTTTTAGGATCTTTGGAAAATAGCTTATCGGGAAGCAGTAAAAACTCTCCTTCCCAGTCATAGTTTTGTGGCGGTTCAAACAGTCCACCATTAAGGAAAGGTATCTGGCAGTCAAAATAGCTTCGGTAATAACTACCAGCCTTCTCGGCTGGTTTATTTAACGCTCCGTAAAATAGTTTTTCGAGATACTCGTTGTAAAAATTAGTTTTTCTTTCAACGCTCTTATTGAATAGCGATCGGAGGAAGTTTTTGTCTCCAGTAGAAATAGATTCACCTTTCTTTGCACCTAACCAGCCCTTGCGTTGTAGAAAGTATAAAAACACGATCTGGCCGAGTAACTTCTTGGCGAAATTTGCAGTCTCGACTCCATTACGACCAGCAAAGGACTGGAAGGCGTGGTCTTTATTTAAGTAGGCGAGCAAACGATCAAAAAGCTTTTTGTAATTCTCAAAGAATTCCTTAGTAACAATCTCAACGTTAAATCGAGATAGTAAATCATCATAGCTTTTGATCTGACCATCTTTGATAAGAAATCTGTTGGGTGTATTTATTTTTGCATTTGGACCCAAAAAGAAAGAATAACGACGAGGATTGGAATAAGCCACTGCCGCTCTTCCTTTATCTGTTCTTTCAGGGTTTGCTGTCAGGAACGAGAGTCGCCAATCGTCGCTATCTTGACCATAAAAAACAGCCAGCGCATTGAAGGTGGCACTCTGTTTCATAATCTGAAAAGCCTCTTTTGTGAGAGCAACACGTTTACTGGCTGATCCAGAATACTCAAACTCAAACACCTGAAGATCTAGAGCCTCACTGCGTCCTAAACTTGTTGCTTTGTGGATAGTATGGCCGTCAACCCCAACGGGGCGAACATCCCTGACATAATCTTGGAGAAAAGTATCTTGTAAGAAATCAATAAAGTCTTGTCGGGCATATTTCTGGTCTAATTTGATCATATAAATTGTTCTGCAAATAAGAGCAGTTCATGTTCATTCTCTGTTCGATTGGCACGAGTAAGGACGTTTCGAATGTATGATTCAGGGACTGTCTCGAGTAGTTGTTTGTGCGCCTTTTCAATGTTTCTTAAATCCAACTGCGCAATATCTTTAAGAGCACCTTCACTTAGATCATCGAGGGTTTTAATTATGGTAACAATATCTTCGCAATAGTTCTTTGTACCATGAAGTTCATCTGCGATTACTTTCAGCACACGAATTGCATTTGCCCGACGTCCTTGAATTTTAGGAAGTTCATGTTTTGCAAATAATTTTTCTTTAGCCAAATTAAATACTTGAGTGAACTCTTCATCCACACCACCACTTTTATCCTCTAACTTTGCTTGAAAATATGGCAATGCATCTTCAGAAGATACAACTTTGACTGCCTCCGGAGATTCACCGAGTGTAAATACTGAGTTAGATCCTTTCTTTCCAAAAACCGCAACACCTTTCTTCCCTGTACCGGTTCTTTTTATTCTGCTTCGTCTTGGCAATTTAAGTACTTCGTCGACCAAATTGTGATCTTTAAGCGCTTTTTCGTATGCCTCACGATGAAGGGTGTCCCAAGATAGCTGTTCGTCTTTTTCCTTCACTCTCTCAAATTCATCTTTAAAAAAGGTTTGAGGTGTTTCATCTTTTGTGAGAGTCCGGGTATCCGATCCAACTACATCGTTAATTAGCTTAATTTTCAACGTGGAGATAGCTTTAATTCTGACTGCTTCTTCACCAACAACTGTCGGAAAGCAGTTAAAAACTTCCAGGTAGTCAAATACCTTTTTGTTTATACGATTAATACGACCGACTCTTTGAATAACGCGGGTAGGATTATAAGGAATATCATAGTTGATGATTATGCCAGCTCGATGGAGATTGAATCCTTCGCTTAAGGCATCTGTTGCGACTAATACATCGTAATCATCTTTTTGTTGGTCTTCCGGGATTGACGCATCGAAATTTGCCTTAATCTCCTTTTTGTAACTATCTGTTCCTTCGGAGGCTGTGTATAAAGCTACACGATTGAATCCTCTTTTTTTAAGTTCCCGGTGTAGATAATCAACAGTATCTTTATAACTTGAGAAGATAACTATTTTTTTGTCTGGATCTTTTTGCAAAAAACCTTGAATTTTCGCTTCAATTTCGTCCAACTTTGGATCAAGCTCGGCGTATTCTAAATCCTTAAACCAGCTGTCCCGAATTGATTTGAGTAGCTGCGTATCGTGTCTGACGTCTTCTATAAACTTGGAATCGAGCAGATCTTTTTCTATTTCAAGAAAACCCTGTCTGTCTCGTAATAACTCTAATTCTTCTGCAAAGGCATCGCCATCTTCACCATCCTCAAGGTTATAGTCTTGCGGATCTGGAAGATATCCTTTCTTCATAATCGGTACGGAGCCAACTTCATTCCACCAGTTCTCAATTCGTTCGTTGGACTTAATCATTTTGTCCAACGTAGAACGGAATGCATCTTTGGAACTTTCAAAGCGCATCACCAATAAACGTCTCATAAATTGAGATAAGTTTGACTGTGCAATTCGCAGATCTTCAATATCATCAAATTCTGATTTATATCTATCCACAAACTTTTTACGGCTTTCCTCGCTCATATATTTAGGGTCGGTTGGTTTGTATCGAGCACCGATAAAACCCTCATCTTCTGGCTTCGTGATGAGATTTAAGGTGTCAACGTAGAGTGAATAAAGTCCGCCAAGATCGTATTCCAAAAGTTCCGGGCCACGTATCTCAGCAAAATCAATATTTTGTTTCTCTAAATCCTCTCGGTATCGAGTTATGTATTTCAAATCTAGTCGTGATCGTCTGATAATAATCGGTTCAATCAGCCTTCTTTGTTCCGCTGCAATCTCACTTGCCTCTTTGTCAATAAAATTTTGATCGGGATCTTTTGACATGCTCCGGCGCAGTTTCTTATATCTTTGAATAAGCTCCCGGTAACGAAGGCTTAAATTATCCACAGATCGAATAGTGGATTGTCCAGGTGTCTGGAAAAGTTTAATCAGTGCAAAAACATCTTTTGGATCGTTATTGAAAGGTGTTGCGGTTAGGAGAAGGATTTTGTTTTTTGGGTTACTACGACAAACTTGGTGTAGAAGCATATAGTCACTTGTGTCCTCATTACGATAACGGTGGGCTTCATCTAGAACGAATAGAA